>JAAXGI010000196.1 GCA_012267505.1 Gemmatimonadota bacterium | reverse complement strand
ACTCGAGACGAATGAATGGGTGCAAAAGCGCGGGCGCATGTACCTGAGAACCAGGGATTACTTCTCCGACTTTGAGAAAGTCTACGGCGCGGCTGGCGTTCTCCCTGCCTTGGACGGGGCCGACCACTTCCGGCTTCGCAAGTTCTTGTCGCCGGCTTATTCCCGCACGAGGCTGGTAGGGCAGCTGGACCAGCTCTACAACAAGGGGCGCGCGTACATGTCGACCCTGACGGTTGGGGATTCCTACCGTGCCACGTCCATGAGCCGGGCAATGGTGAACGCCCAGCTATCGCCGCTGTTCATCGGCGTCGACACGCAAGATCTCATGGACGACCTGATGGTTTACAAGGAACGGGCCCTCAGCGTGCACATCGCTAGGATCCTGCCCAAGTTCACGCTGCATACCCCGGGTATGAGACGTCGGGCAGCAGTCCTGGACACGCTGATGGAACGGGTCTTAACGGTCCATACTCCCGTCCAACGGGTGGATAGCCCGCGGAACCTAGTGGACGATTATCTCAGCCTGCACGCCAGCGATCCTCAGTTTCTCCCGGAGTCCAACCTTCTCTTCGCTTTTTCCGCGGCCCTGATTGCTAGCGTGTACCTCGGCGATACGTTCAGCCTCCTGGTCTACGCCATGGCGTCACAGCCGGCTCTCTACGACAGGATCCAAGCCGAAGCGGATGCCCTGTTTGCCAAGGGTGACCCCGAGAAAGAGGACTTCATCCCCGCCAACATCGACGTGACTCACCGCTTCCTCATGGAGTGCCTGCGCATGTACCCGATCGTGCCCATGTCTATTCGGACCGTGATGAATACCTGCAAGGTCGGGAACTATGAGCTGCCCGTGGGGGAACGGATCCACATCGCCATGACCGCCACGCATTATATGAGCGAAGTCTTTTCCGAGCCCTACAAGTTCGACATCGACCGCTTCCTGCCGTCGCGTCGTGAGCATCGCAGCCTCGGGTTCGCCCCGTACGGGCTGGGTACGCACAGGTGTCTCGGCACCCAGTGGATGGAGATGCACTTGGCGGTCAACTTGCTGATGCTGGCACACTATTTCACGATTGAGGTGTCGCCGGCAAAGTACACCCAGAAGCTCCGATTCAACCCGTTTCCGTCGCTGAAGCCGAGCAAGAAGCTAAAATTCCGCATCTCCGAGCAGCGGCGCGAGCTGCCCGCCTGAGAGACCCCCAAGATGCGACTGGGCAAACTGTCGAGGGCGCTGAGGGGTGCGTACCCGGAATCGGGCGTCGCGCGTCGAGTCCGGCACTTTAACGGCTGGCTTGACCGGGCGGCATCGGAGGCTGCGGGCGCGGGCACCTACGACCACGTGGCAACGGTCAGGGACTACTACGAGCTTTGCAACGGCTTCATGGTGTGGGGCTGGGGCGAATCCCTGCATTTTGCACCACTCACGCCTAACGAAAGTCTGGAGGAGTCCAAGGTCCGGCACCAGCGGGCGATGATCTCCAAGTTGCAGCTGCAACGGGGCATGAAGGTGATCGACGTTGGTTGTGGAGTCGGCGGCCCCATGCGCCGCGTCATCCGTGAGACGGGTGTCAGGGTCGTGGGAATCAACATCAATGAGATCCAGCTGGCGGAGGCGAAGAAGTTGAACGCCGAGGCAGGGCTGGAGCACATGGCCGATTTCAGGAAGTGCAGCTTCGCGGACATGAGCGCCATCGACGCCCACACCTTCGACCGGGGTTACGCCATAGAGTCAACGTGTCATGCGCAGAACAAACAACGCGCTTTCGCGGAGATATTCCGCGTACTGAAGCCGGGTGCCCTGTTCTGGGGTCAGGAAATGTGCCTGACGGACCGGTTCGATCCGCGGGACGGCCGGCACCGGACCATCAAGCGGAACCTCATGCGCGGTATTGCGCTGCACGATATCGCCACGTTCGGGGAAGTGAATCACGCTCTCGAAGGGGCGGGATTTCAAGTCATCGAGGGGAGCGATTGGGACGTCCGGGAAGGACAGTCCACGCCCTGGTATCAACCAATGCAGAGTCGCCACGGGACGTTGGGGAACACGGTGCGCAGGCTTCCGTGGGGCCGCAAGGCGTTCATCGCGGGGTCGAAGTTGGCCGAGGTACTGCGGCTCTTTCCCAACGGCTCGGCGGAAGTCGTTCGACTCCTTGATCGAACTGCGGAGGCTTACGTCGCTGGCGGCAAGGCGGGCATCTTCACGCCGCTGTATTGTTTCTTGGCCCGCAAACCCCTTCGGGCCTGAACACAACCGTCCCACTGCCCGGCTGTGAGGGCTGCCTAATCGCCGTTGCGGTCCGGACTTCGAGGCGCCATCGCCGGGTTCGGATAGAACTGTCGGCAGTGTCGGCGGTATTTGCCGAGTCGGCGGCGATGATCGCCCACATAAAGAGGTTGGATGCAACGCTGTTGTCCGCCATGTAGGCGACCGGGCCGGATGGCTCCCCGTTGCCGCGCCCGTCTGGTTGTCATGGCGACGCGCCGGCCTCGGCTTGGACCGGCATCCCCTCGGTCGCGAACGGGAGGCCGCCGGTGACCACCGCCGCCCCGTGCGCCAGCGAGCCCGTTACGAACACCTCGTCGTCGGCGCGCTGGAGCACTTGGACGGGGACGATCGTCACCGCACCGTCTCTCACCATCCAGACCTCGTCACCCGGCTGGAGCGCCGCGCGTGGCACCCTGAAGTAGGCGTCGACTTCGATCCCCTCGATCTCGACTTCGACGAACTCGCCGACGAGAAGCGGCGGAGCGCCCGCGGCTCCCGCCGGAAACGGATCCGGCACGCGCACCACGATGTCGACGGTCCGCGTCTGCGCGTCGAGGAACGCCTCGGCCCGGTCCACGTACCCCTCCCAAACGTAGCTTCCGGCCCCGTATTCCGCGGTGACGCGGGCGGAAGCCCCTGCCTCCCCCTCCACCGCCCAGAGTCCCGGAACGAGCGCCGCATCGGCATCGGACAGGGGCACGACCACTTCCACCGCATCGGATGCGAAGAGCCGCCCGACGGGCTGGCCGGCGGCCACAATCTGCCCTAGGTCCACCGACTCCTCCCGCACGAACCCGGCGAACGGCGCGGTCACGACGGTTCTCGAAAGCGCGAGGTTCACGCTCGCGAGCCGGGCCTCGTCGCGCTCTACGGCGGCGATGGCGGCGTTCAGCTGTGGCTCCCTCAGGGTCAGCGGACTTGCGCCCGTCCCGGACACCGACCCGTCCCGGGCGTCGGAATAGAATTCGTACTGCGTCCGGGCGATGTCGGACCTCTCCCGTTCCTCGAGGAGGGCCACGCGGCGCGCGGCGAGGTTGGCCTCGGCCTCTTCCACTTGGTACCGGTAGTCGTCGTCCTCGATGCGAAAGAGCGTCTGGCCCGCCACGACCCGCCCCCCGCTCCGGAAACGCGGATCCACCGAGACCACCCTCCCGCTGACCTGCGGGGCGATGTCAATCTCCGCGCTGGGGCGCACCGTGCCGGCCCCGTAAACGGGGATCGGTCCGGACCCGGTCGCTGCCAGGCCGGTCTGCGCGAACGGGATCTGCGCCGGCGGATCCGTGCGCGTAGGCTCGGGCGCACGAGAGATCAGGAGAGCCGCGATCGCCAGGGAAACGAGGACGATGGCACCGGCAGTCACCAGACCGGATACGCGGGACATGCTATCCACTCCGTCGGAGGTCGATAAGGGTGGAGGCAGCTACTCCTGTATCGCCTCCCCATCTTCGGCGGTCCAGGCCCCCCCCAGCGCCCGGTGCAGCGCGAGACGGGCGTAACCCAGATCGCGCTCCGCTGCCGCCAGCAGGCCTTCGGCAGCCACAAGCGACTGCGCTGCCGAGAGGAATTCCTCATACGCGGCCACTCCCGAAATGTACCGTTGCTCGAGGAGATCGGCCTCGGCCTCGGCGTCCTCCATCACGGAAGTCAGGAGTGCATGACGCCGGCGGTTCGACTCGAGTCCCGTGAGCGCGGTCTCAACCTCGGTGACGGCGGCAACGACGGAACGCCCGTAGGCGGCCGCGGCCTCGTTCAGCTGAGCTTCGGCGAGCGCCAGCTGGCTTCGGCGCCGTGAGCCCTGGAAGACCGGGCCGAGGAGGTTCAGGCTCAGGTTCCGGAACCACTGGTCCACATCGAACCACTCGTTGGCGTCCGTACTCTGGATCCCGATGAACCCTTGGAGCGAGAGTCTCGGAAAAAGCTCCGCGCGGCGGGCGCCGACCGAGAAGCGGGCCGCGTCGACGCGCTGCCTCGCCGCGCTGACGTCAGGCCGCTGAACCAGCAGGTCCGCCACGATGCCCGCGGGAACCGGCGGGTATGCCGCAGTGGGAGCCATCGCATCTGGAAGCAGGTCCTCCAGCTCCTCGCTATACCCGCCCACGAGCACCCAGAGCCGTCCCTCTGCATCGGCCAGGAGGGCTTCGATCCGGAGCAGCTCGGCCTCGGCGGTGCGAAGGTTGCGACGCGCAGCGTAGAGATCCCGCACATCCGTGAGCCCGCTGTCATAGCGGGACACGGCGAGCGCCTCGAGCTGTCCAGCGATCTCCACTGTCCTTTCCGTCAGTCCCTCCTGCGCCCGGAGATTCACGACCTCCAGATAGGTTGCGATCGTCTCGGACAGCACGCCCATCCGGGCGCTGACGTAATCGGACTCCGATGCTAGGTGAGCAGCTCCCGCGGCGAGCGCGTCGTTTCGGTTCCGCCCCCAGAAGTCGGCCTCGTAGGCGAACTCCATGCTCAGGGTGTAGGTGGTCAGTCCGAGGCGGTCGGGGAGCACGATCCCAGCTGCGCTCTCGAGTGGCGTACCCAGCCCCAGTTCGTCCAGCTGGGCTCCGATGCCCGCGTTCGTGGGCGTATCGAATTCGACGCCGCCTACCGACGGCTGGACCAGCGGAAACATGGCGGCACGGGCGAGGCCGGCCTGCATCCTCGCCTGCTCAACGCGTGCGACCGCTGCGGCCAGATCGAAGTTCGATGCGAGAACCTCCTGGATGATCTCGTCGAGGACCGGGTCGGCAAAGCTTGTCCACCATTCGAGCGGCTCATAAGCACCCTCTACTTCACCCGCGGCGAATACCTCGGGAAGGGTCCTGACTGATGCCGGAACCGGGGGCAAGGGGTCCGGCGCGAGCGAGCAGGCGGAAAGAACGCCGGCTGCGACCGTGGGCAACACATATCTGGGAATGACAGGGCGGGGCGAGTACGCCAACCGGACCCCGGGCCCGGACTGGGCTGCTGGATCCCGGAAGGAGGACCTTTCCTGGCTGACTGTCATGTAGACATCCCGCGGTCCGGTACCCGAGCCAGGCACCCGATGATGCATCGGGCGACGGCCCTGAAACGCATGGAGACGGGACCACGAAACGGTCGAATACCGGGCATGGTTCCCACTCGGTGACGATGGGCAACTTCAAGAAATTAGCCGATTTCGCAGGATTCGGCGAGCGGCGCCGGAGGCGAATGGAGCCCACCCCTTTTCAACCGGAGCTCCCGGGGTAGGCAGAGCATAGCGGAATCGCGGCCGCTCAGCGTGCAATCGCTCGTGCAGCTAGCGAAGAGGGGAAGAGCGAATTCAGCGGGGAGGGGAAGCCCCATACGGCCAGTGAAGGACTGACGGTATCTACGCGCAGGATACGGACGTCCGGGGGACATCCGGACGTGAGGAGGACCGTCCAATGCGATCGACCGTCGACGTCGGGGGCGGAATCGACTTTCTGTCCCGGTCCCGGATGCTTGAGATCGGATCGGCATACGGATGCCAATTGAAGAAATCCGCACGATGGCTACCTTCGGTCGGTCGCGGTGTACGTGCGTCATGCGAGGTCGCCATGGGAAAGACGGCGGGGCTCAATCGAGTGTGATCTGGTCTAAGCCTCCATTGCCGGCCCGGTTCGGGACAGATCCCTCCACATTGGGTCAGCACACGAGGCTCCCAGCGGACCGCACGCATCCAAGTAGTCGGACCGCGCCGGAGCTGTCTGAATTTGTATGACGCAAGACCAGCGGTGGAAGGGTGTACGGGGCGTGGCGCAGACCGGTAGCGCGCCTGCTTTGGGAGCAGGAGGTCCCCGGTTCGAATCCGGGCGCCCCGATTGAACCTACAAGGGCTCAAGCAACATCATCGTGCTTGATCCAGCCGCGCAGGGCTTGGTCGATCCGTGTCTCCGATCCGCGCCCCGCCAAACCTGTCGCATGGGCTGCTGGGCACCCTGGAATCCGTCGGGAGGCCAAGCTCCCCGGCCCATGTTCCTAAGCCTCGATCACCTCTCGACGCACCCATTCCCAGCTGACCGACACGGCCACCTCACCGGCCGGGAACGCGCACGGGCATGTGGGCAGCTCGCGGCCTCACCCAAACTGGATGTCCACAACCCACCGATGTCCGTTACGGTCCACCGCCTGCTGGCACGCCCGTGCCTGTCGATGTCCCCGAGTCTGCTTGCTCCTCGTCCGGGCGTACCCACCGGACCTCGTTCAGGGCTGTAGCCGGGTTGATGCTGACGACGACGAGAAGGTGTGCGATCCGCATTTCGGCCGGCGCCTGGCGCCAGCCACGTGCCGTCGGCTCGTGATCGTAGAGCCGCGCGTTCACCGTCGCACCCGGTGGGGCCTGCGACTGGATCAACCGGCCGAGTGCAAGCGCTTCCTCGCGCGTCACGGCGGGATCCATCGCGATCACGATCTGGCCGGCGTTCGCACCGGAGAACTCAACAATCTCGTGCGGGGAGGGATCTCCGAGATCGAGCCAGGGATGCCCGGCGTCTCCGGCCGTGCACGCCCCGACGACGAGCGTCCACAGCGCGTGCCGGTACGGCCTCAACGATCGACGCCTTCTCGCCCGGTGGTCAGATATACGCGGGTCGGGCTCGGATACAGGTGCGTTCAAGCACATGCGACGGCTTCGCAATCCTGAAACGTGTGGGTCCCCGCTGCCGGCCAACACGGTCAACCCTGCTTTCCGGGCCGCCCTGCCCGGCGGGTTTCCGTACCATGGGAGAAGGACGGGTAGGCGCACTGTGGCGCGTGTCCCGGACCGCACCCGACTGGCGCGTGCCTCCAGAGCACCCTTCCGGCGCGGCGGCTTCCCCTCCCCGGTGAGGTCACTGGACGAAGATCTCCATGATCTCGATGGCCACATCGGTCGGATTGTGGAAGCCATGCTGCGTTCCGCCGTCGAGGTAGTACGGATGCCAGGGGGTCACCTCGATCGGATCGTCCCCCTCGATAGTGAGCTCCATCGTGCCGGAGATCGGTGCGAAGAGATGGAAATCCACGTCGTCGTGCGAGTGCATCGCCCGCACCCCTCCAGGCTCCACGACAACGCGAAGCACGCGGACCTCCGGCTGATTGCGGAGGACCGCGTTGCTGATCCCGATGTTGTCTTCCCCGCCCAGCTCACGGAGCGGCGACGTGCGGTCGCCGGTGACCGGAGGGGTCTGCGCCATGATGGCCGCGGTGAGTGCGGCGAGCCCGAGGACGGATACCAGGTATCTGATCATGATTCCTCTCTCCCTGTCGGTGGAAGTCCCCGGCGGCAGGCGAGCACCGCGCGGTGTCAGGTTCGGGGGCCGTGCGGCAATCACGTCCGCCATCCGGTGCCGCCATGGCCGGGCCCCAGGCTCCCCCCGGCGGTTCCGCAGGGTAGCCGGAATCGACAACACGGGAGCCTTAGGGTACGATGGGACCATACATCGGACGGACGAAAGAGGCGAGAGCGCAGCCGATGCAGAGAGCGACCGAGACGCGAAGGCTCCGGATCCAGCTACTCCGCATCACTGTCGTCCTCGCCGTGCCCGCTTCCCTCGCCGCGCAGGACACCCGCTGGCCCGAGCCGGGGGAGCGGGTGCGCTTCGTCTCTGATAGCATCTCCGGAGACTCACGCGTCGCAGCGGTCTTCGAGGAAAGCCTGCTCCTGGAAGGGGATTCTCCCGCGACCCGCTTCGTCGTCCCCAGAGATGCGCTCCGGCGGCTTGAAGTCTACCGCGGGAGAAGGTCCCGGCTGCAAGGGCTGCTGGTTGGCGGCGCCGCCGGGAGTCTCCTCGGCACATTCGTCGCGATTCCCTGCCGGAGCCAGCCGCACTATACCTGCCGCTCGGCCTCGGCCCTGGACCGTACCCTGCTCGGCGCCGGTGTGGGCGCACTCATCGGCGCGGTCGCATGGGGCGGCCGCGAGATCTGGGAGGAGGTCCGGCTACGCGGCACTCCGGGACGGACGTTGCTCGCAGGCCGCGACGATGACGCTGGCGCGGGGATGGACACGATCACCCGGGAGGAGATCGCGGCCTTCCGCGAGGGAGACGCCATGGAGATCGTCCGCCGCCTCCGGCCCGGATGGCTCCGGCCCCGCACGCAGGCGACGATCACCTCCGCTCTCGCGACGGCTGCCGCCCTCGATGCGGATTCACGTTCTGTCCCCGACCCCGCGGTCTACCCCGAGGTCTTCGAGGGTCATCTCCACTACGGCCCGGCCGAGAGCCTCCGCGCCTTCGACGCGAACGAGATCGAGCGCCTCGAGCGGGTGAGCGCGCTGGATGCCACGACGCTCTACGGCACGGGGTATGTCGCGGGGATCATCCGGGTCATCACGCGACGGTAGGGACGCCGGGGAAGGGAACCTTCGCGGCCGGCGAGCAAGCATCAACCTGGTACCGGCGCGCTCGTGCCTCTCCGTACAGCACGTCCGACGCCGGATTTCGGGTTGCGCGCCGCACCGACGGCAGGTACAGACCTGAGGAGGATAGCGTCAGCGGTGTTCCGATTTACCGCCGGCGCACGCCAGGACGGACCGGGAACGCCGGGCCGCGCGACAGTAGCGGCGGGGTCGCACCGGTGATCCATGCGGCTGACGACCGGCTCCACAGTCCCGGGGACCGCGCTTCGGGACGCGTTGAGACGGCCGATTCGACCCACTACCTTTAGGGGTAGCATCCGGCACGTTCTCCGGCCGTCCCCACGGCCGGGTCCCGAACCTCGTTCGCATCATTCCGCCTCCCGATCCCGGAAGTTGCTGTGGTCCGCATCGGTCAGATCGAGCCCGGAAGCATCGCCGAAGAGCTCGAGCTCCACGTAGGCACGAAGATTGTTCGCATCAACGGACAGCGTGTCCGGGACGGCATCGATCTGGCATTCCTCCAGGCTGAGCCGGAACTCGAGATCGAGGCGCGGAGCCCGGGCGGCGAACACACCCTGCTCGAGATCCACCGGGAACCCGGAGAGGCGCTCGGCATCGTTCCGGAGCCCGACAAGATCCGCGAGTGCGCGAATGAGTGCGTCTTCTGCTTCATCGACGGGAATCCCCCCGGTGTGCGGGAGAGCCTCTGGCTGAGGGACGACGACTTCAGGCTCTCCTTCACCTACGGGAGCTATGTGACGCTCACGAACCTCGGGCCCCGCGGACTCGGGCGCCTCGTGGACCAGCGCATCTCGCCCCTCTACGTGAGCGTCCACGCCACGGAGCCCGCGGTCCGCATCCGTTTGCTCAAGAACGAGCGGGCCGGCCTCATCATGGAACAGCTCCGCTTCCTCACCGACGGCGGCCTGGACCTGCACACCCAGGTCGTCCTCTGTCCCGGCTGGAACGACGGTCCGCATCTCGACCGCACGATCGGGGACCTCTACCGGCTGGGCCCACGGATCCTCTCGCTCTCGGTCGTTCCGGTCGGCCTCACGAGGTACAACGTGAACCGGCCGGTCCGGGAGCTGACCGCCGGTGAGGCGGGGGACGCGATCCGCGCCGTGAACCAGGTCCGGAAGCAGTCCGCAGCCGAGCGCGGCTACGGATGGTGCTACGCGGCCGATGAACTCTTCCTCAGGGCACCGGAGCCGCTTCCGGGAGCGGCCTACTACGACGATCTCTCCCTCACCGAGAACGGCGTGGGCGCCGTGCGGGGCTTCCTCGAGGATTTCGAGCGAGGGTTCGCCACCCTCCCCAGACTCCCCGGCTATCGAGTACGGATCTTCACCGGGACCTCGATGGAGCCTTTCCTCGCGGGGCTCGCGCCCCGCGTGGCGGAGCGGACCGGGGCGGAGGTCACGGTCCGGGCCGTCCGGAACCAGTTCTACGGGAACACGGTGACCGTGGCGGGACTCCTCGCGGGGCGGGACCTCCTTCAGGCCGTCACCGCCCCCTCCGCCGATGAGATCATTCTCATCCCGGCCGAGGCACTCAACCGGGACGGGCACTTCATCGACTCGCTCCCCCTTGAGGACTTCCGGCGTGCAGTGCACCCCGCACGCGTGATTCCCGCCTTCGAGGTGACCGAGGCGCTCTCTCGGCTGTGACGGCCCGTCGCCTCCCTGTGGTAGCCGTGGTGGGCCGTCCGAATGTCGGCAAGTCCACATTCTTCAACCGCGTGTTGGGCGCCAGGATCGCGATCGTCGACGACCGGCCCGGAGTGACCCGCGACCGGAACTTCGGGAAGGCGGACTGGGCCGGAAGAGAGTTTTTCCTTGTCGATACCGGTGGTGTTGTCGAGGGGAGCGACGAGCCGCTGGACGCGAAGGTGCGCGAGCAGGCTCTCGCGGCAGTCCGGGAGGCTGATCTCGTCCTTCTCCTCGTCGACGGGCGGGACGGCGTGCACCCCCTCGACGAGAGGCTCGCGGGGATCCTCCACGGTTCCCCGCCGCCGATCATCGTCGTCGCAAACAAGATCGACCGGCTCCCCAACGACCATTCCCATCACGACTTCTGGCGACTCGGACTCGGTGAGCCTCTCCCCGTCAGCGCCATCTCCGGCAAGGGAACCGGAGACCTCCTCGACCGGCTCGTGGCCGCGCTTCCCGAGAGCGCTCCGGCGGCGACGGACGCGGACCTCCGGCTGGCCGTTCTGGGCCGACCGAACGTCGGAAAGTCGTCGTTCGTGAACCGGCTCTTCGGCGAGGAGAGGTCGGTCGTGAGCGACGCGCCGGGGACTACCCGCGACCCGGTCGACTCCACGCTCAGGTACCATGGGCGCGACCTCGTATTCGTGGACACCGCGGGGCTTCGCCGGCACTCCCGGATCCGCGAGTCGATCGAGTACTACGCAGCGCTCCGGACGCACCGGGTGATCCGCGAGGCAGATGTGTGCCTCGTCCTGGTCGACTCGGTGGCGGGCACGCACGACCAGGACGTGAAGATCCTGAAGGCGGCCTGGGAGGCGGGCTGCGGGGTCGTCCTGGGGGTCAACAAGTGGGACCTGGTCGACAAGGACCTTCATACCGCACCGGACTTCGAGAAGCGTCTCCTCGAAGAGGCCCCCTTTCTCAAGGGCGTCCCTATCTGCTTCATCTCGGCACTGACCGGACAGCGGGTCCGGAAGTGCGTCGACCTCCTCCTCACGGTCGCGGAGGCGCGCGGGCGGCGGATCCCGACGCCCGAAGTCAATGTCGTCCTGGAGCGCATGGTCCACCGGCAGCCCCCGCCACACTCGCGCGGGCGCGCGGTCCGGCTTCGCTACGCAACCCAGATCGATGTCTGTCCGCCTACTTTCCTCGTCTTCTCGAACCTGCCGAAGGAGATTCCGGGCCACTACCTTCGGTACCTGCGAAACGGCTTTCGCACGGCGTGGGGATTCCCCGGATCGCCGATCCGCATCCGTCTGAAGAAGTCCGGAGCGAGGGAGGAGGGACGCCAACGGTGAGCGAACGTCTCCTGCTGATACTCGCAGCCTACGCCGCGGGAGCGATACCCACTTCACTCTGGGTGGGCCGCCTCTTCCACCGGGTCGACCTCCGCCGGGAGGGGAGTGGCAACCTTGGAGCGACGAACGTGTTCCGCGTCCTCGGATGGAAGACCGCCCTCCCGGTTGTCCTGGTCGACATCCTGAAGGGGTGGGCCCCGGCTGCCCTCTTCCCCCATCTGGGAGGGGACGGCGGCACGGGGTGGGGCATGGCATATGGTGCCGCGTCGATCCTCGGGCATGTCTTCTCGTTCTGGGTCGGTTTCCGCGGGGGGAAGGGCGTGGCTACGAGCGCGGGCGTGTTTCTGGCGCTCGCGCCCCTCGGAACCGGCGTCGCCGTCGCAGTGTGGATCGTCGCGGTGTGGACGACGGGATACGTCTCGGTGGGCTCGATCGCTGCCGCACTCACCCTCCCCGCCGTCCTCCTCGTCACCCCGGATGCCCGCGAACCGCTCCTTCTTCCCGTCACGATGATTCTGGCCGCCTTCGTTCTCTGGACCCATCGGACGAACATCGCGCGGCTGCTCCGCGGCAAGGAGCACAGGTTCCGCCGGAAGGGGACCGGATGACGGGCGGTGCCCCCCTCGACGCCGCAGTGATCGGGGCCGGGAGCTGGGGCACGGCCCTCGCGCACCTTCTCAGCCGGAACGGGCACCGCGTGCGGCTCTGGAGCTACGAGCCGCGGGTGGTGGCCGAGCTTCGCGAGTCGGGTGAGAACCGGACCTACCTGCCGGGGATCCGGATCCCGGATGCGGTCCGCGTATCCGGCAAACTCGGGGAGGTCGTCGCCGGGGCCCGGCTCGTCGTCTCGGTGAGCCCCGCCCAGTTCGTCGCGGAGGTGATGCGGGAGGCGGCCCGGTACATCGATCCGCGCGCTCTCGTCGTGAGTGCGTCGAAGGGGATCGAGACCTCCTCGCTGCGGAGGATGGACGAGGTGCTTCGCGCGGTCCTCCCAGGCGAGACGGGGAGGCGCCTCACCGTCTTATCCGGCCCCTCCTTCGCCACGGAGGTGGCGAAGGGCCAGCCGACGGCTGTGGTGGCGGCCAGCGAGTCCCGTGAGGCCAGGCTCCTGGTGCAGCGGGTCTTCGGCTCGGCGTCGTTCCGCGTGTACACGAACCCGGATGTGCTCGGGGTCGAACTCGGCGGTGCGCTGAAGAATGTGATCGCCCTGGCCGCAGGGGTCTGCGCGGGACTCGGGTTCGGCCACAACACACGGACCGCGGTCATCACGCGTGGCCTCGCCGAGATCACGCGCCTCGGCGTTGCCATGGGTGCGGCCACCTCCACCTTCTACGGACTTGCGGGGATCGGAGATCTCGTCCTGACGTGCACCGGCGAACTCTCGAGGAACCGCACCGTGGGGTTCCGTCTCGGGCGGGGTGAGGCGCTCCGCCAGATCCTCGGGGACATGCACGCCGTGGCCGAAGGGGTCGCCACCACCCCCGCAACCCATGCGCTCAGTCGGCGCTACGCTGTTGAAATGCCTATCGTAGGGCAGATGCACGCGATCCTCGAGGAAGGGAAGGATCCCCTCGCGGCAGTCCAGGAGCTCATGCTCCGCGATCCGAGACCCGAGCCCGAGGGCGCCGGAGACGCGCGCGCGGCGGGCGCGTAGGCGATCGCGGACTGGGAATTCAGTATCCAAGGGAGACGACCGATGTCCAGCGACACCGGGCGCGAGAAGCCGTACTACTCGATCGGCGAGGTCTGCAAGCTGACCGGGCTTGAGGATCATGTGTTGCGTTACTGGGAGACCCAGTTCCCCTCGCTTCGCCCGATCAGGAACCGGGCCGGCAACCGGGTCTACCGCCCGAAGGACCTCGAGCATGTGCGGCAGCTGCGCTACCTCCTTCATGAGCGCCAGTACACCATCGCCGGGGCGAAACGCCGAATCGAGGAATCGAGGAAGGCCGGGGTGAGCCCTGGCGGTGAGGAGGAGGCCGGAGCCGCGAAGCGCCTGGCTGCGGTGAGGGAGGGGCTCGAGAAGCTGAGGGATCTCCTAACCCTGCCGCCCGGGGAGCCGCCGACCTGACCATGCGGATCCTCTGCACGAACGACGACGGCTTCCTCGCAACGGGGCTCGCCGTCCTCGCCTCGGCCGCCTCGACGCTCGGCACGGTCACCGTCGTTGCCCCGGACCGTGAACAGAGTGCGACGAGCAACTCCCTCACGATGCATCATCCCCTGAGGAGCCGCCGCACCGCCGATGGCATGCTCGTCGTCGACGGCACGCCGACCGACTGCGTGATTCTGGCCGTGAACGCGCTCATGGAGCGCCCTCCCGACATCTGCTTCTCCGGCGTCAACCACGGGTCCAACATGGGGGAGGACGTCCTCTATTCCGGGACCGTCGCGGCGGCCATGGAGGCGACCGTCCTCGGCGTGCCCGCGATTGCGGTCTCCTACACGGGGGAGGACTTCGAGTCGATCGCGAGCTGGGACGGGACACTCACGCGGCTCCTCGGCCAGCTGGCGCGGATGGAATCGTTTCCGGATTCCACGCTTCTCAACGTGAACCTCCCGCCCGTCGAGCCGGCCCGCGTCCGGGGCCTCAGGATCACCTCGCTTGGCCAGCGCCGCTACTCGGACTCGCTGACGCGGGCCGTGGATCCGTCCGGGAAGGACTACTACTGGATCGGGGGCGGCGCGACCACATGGCGGGGGAGCCGCGACTCCGACTTCCGGGCGATCGAGGAAGGCTTCATCTCGGTCACCCCCCTGCACCTGGACCTCACGAACTACCGCATCATCGAGGAGATCCGAGGTTGGAATCTGGAGACCTGACCGACCGCCGCTTCGTGCGCTACCGGCACAGGCTGATCGAGGACATCCGCGCGACCGGGGTCGACGATCTGGAGATCCTCCACCTCTTCGACCGCGTCCCGAGGCACCTCTTCCTCCCCGAGGCACAGTGGCCGCGCGCCTACGAGGACGCTCCGATTCCGATCGGGCACGGGCAGACCGCGTCCCAGCCCTCGCTCCAGGCGCTCTACCTCGACGTCCTGAAGCTCGCGCCGACCGACAGGGTGCTCGAGATCGGGACCGGGAGCGGATTCCTGACCGCGCTTCTCGCCCTTACGGCCGAACGCGTCTACTCCGTCGAACGGATCCGGCCGCTCTCCAGGCGTGCGAGGCGCGTCCTTGACGGTCTGGGCATACAGAACGCCGCCCTCTTCGTGGGCGACGGCTCGATCGGATGGAGGAGGTTCGCGCCCTACGATGTGATCATCGTCTCGGCTGCATCTCCATCGACGCCGGGTGGACTGGTGGAGCAGCTCGCCGACGGGGGTCGGATGCTGGTCCCGATCGGGACGCAGGAGGCGCAGGAACTCGTCCTCGTGCGACGAGCGGGCGACCGCACCTCCGAGGAACGGGTGCTCGACCGGGTCAGCTTCGTCCCGCTCCTGGGACTCCAGGGGTGGTCGGAGGACGAGGCGCAGGTGTGACCGGCGCCGGCCTGCGGGACGGCAGTGCGGGGGACCACCGCCGCCCGGGCGTATTGCGGCGGCTCTACGACTGGGTTCTCGGCTGGGCCGACACCCGGTGGGGCGTTCCCGCGCTCGTGCTCCTTGCCTTCGCCGAGGCCTCTGTCTTCCCCATCCCCCCCGACCCGCTCCTCATCGCGCTCTGCCTCGGGGCACCGGGCCGGTCGTTCCGGATCGCCGGATGGGCCACCCTCGCGTCGGTGGCCGGAGGCATCGGGGGATACGCCATCGGGGCGGGAGCGTGGTCGGCTCTCGGGGACTTCTTCTTCGCGTCGGTGCCGGGCGTGACGCCCGAGGCGTTCGCCGCCGTGCAGGGACTCTACGACCGTTGGGATTTCCGGGCCGTCTTCCTCGCCGGCCTGACCCCGATCCCGTACAAGATCTTTGCCCTCTCCGCGGGGGTGTTCGCCATCAACTTTCCGGTTTTCGTCATGGCAAGCGTGCTCAGCCGGGCGCTCCGCTTCTGCCTCCTGGCCGGGCTCATCTGGCGGTTCGGCACGCCCGTGACGCGGTTCATCGACCGGTACTTCGGTCTCCTGACCCTCCTCTTCGGGATCCTTCTCCTCCTGGGCTTCGTCCTCGTGGGTTGGCTCCTCTAGGACCATGCCGGTGCCGGCCGGCCACCCTCTGGTGCTACTATTCGGGGCACCCGCTGCGCTTCCACCGCGTCAGGGACGCGAACCGATGGACCTGGACGAATGGCTGACAGCCGACCACCTGCCGCGATGAGGGCCGGGCCGCACCCGCTCCGCCGCCTGATCGGGTACGCGCGGGCGCACAGCGGCCGGATGCTCCTCGCCTCGGCCTGCTCGGTGCTCAACAAGATCTTCGATCTCGGACCTCCCGCCCTCATCGGCGCCGCGGTGGACGTCATCGTGCAGAGGGAGAACTCCTTTCTCGCCTCCTTCGGGCTGAGCGATGTCTGGGACCAGCTCCTCCTGCTGTCGGCGATCACCTTCGTGGTCTGGATTCTGGAGTCGATCTTCCAGTACTTCTACGCACTTCTCTGGCGGAACCTCGCCCAGACCATCGAGCACGACCTCAGGATGGATGCGTACAGCCACCTCCAGGGGCTCGAGCTCGCGTATTACGAGGAGCGGAGCACGGGCGGGCTCATGTCGGTGCTGAGCGACGACATCAACCAGCTCGAGCGGTTCCTCGACATCGGCGCGAACGAGATCCTCCAGGTCGCGACCACGGTCGTCGTGATCGGCCTTGCCTTCGTCCTGCTCGCGCCGTCCGTCGCATGGATGGCGATTCTCCCGATGCCTGTCGTGATCTGGGGGTCGATCCGCTTCCAGCGGCTCCTCATGCCGTACTACGCCGCGATCCGCGAGCAGGTCGGCGCCCTGAACGCCCGGCTCGCGAACAACCTCGGCGGGATCATGACGATCAAGGCGTTCACCGCCGAGGGATACGAGGTCGGCCAGGTGGGACGCGAGAGCGCGGCCTACCGTGAGGCGAACCGGCGCGCGATCCGCGTGAGCGCCGCCTTCGTGCCCCTGATCCGGATCGTGATCCTCGTCGGGTTCACGGCGACGCTCCTCTACGGCGGACTCGAGGCCGTCGAGGGCAATCTTTCCGTCGGGACCTACAGCGTGCTCGTCTTCCTCACCCAGCGCCTTCTCTGGCCGCTCACCCGACTCGGCGAGACTCTCGACCAGTACCAGCGGGCCATGGCCTCGACGAACCGCGTCATGCGGCTCCTCGACACGCCGTTCGAGATCCACCGCGGCACCCGCCCGCTCCCCGCCTCGGGAACCCGCGGGGCCATCGAGATCGAGAACGTGACCTTCTCCTATGGCCGCGGGCCGACCGTCCTGCGGGACGTCTCCCTCTCGATCCCCGCGGGACACACCCTCGGGGTGGTCGGCTCGACGGGATCGGGCAAGAGTACGCTCGTCAAACTCCTGCTCCGCCTCTATCCGCTAGACCAGGGGAGAATCACTCTCGACGGCGAGTCGATCGAGGAGCTCCAGCTCGAGGAACTCCGCGGCGTGATAGGGCTCGTGAGCCAGGACGTCTTTCTCTTCCACGGTACGGTGAGGGAGAACATCATGTACGGGAGCTGGCGCGCGGGCCCGCGAGCGATTGAACGGGCCGCGCGGCTCGCCGAGGCCCACGACTTCGTACAGGCGCTCCCGCAGGGCTACGAGACGGTCGTCGGGGAACGCGGCCAGAAGCTTTCGGGGGGACAGCGCCAGCGAATCGCGATCGCCCGGGCGATCCTGAAGGATCCTCCCGTCCTTGTCCTCGACGAGGCCACGAGCGCCGTGGACAACGAGACGGAAGCGGCGATCCAGCGCTCGCTCGAACGGATCAGCCAGGATCGTACCACGATCGCGATCGCCCACCGCCTCTCGACTATCCGGTCGGCGGACCAGATCTGCGTGCTGGAAGACGGAGGGGTGGTCGAGCTCGGCACCCACGACGAGCTGGTCGCGATGGACGGGCTCTACAGCGCACTCTGGCGCGTCCAGACCGGGACGGAATTTGCCAAGAGCTGACCTCCGGGCGACACTCAGAGGACCGGGGGGGAGGAGGGGCGGACGCGGTGGCTTCCCCCCCGGGGCGACCGGGCCGGAAGGCGGGCAAGATGATCCGACGCACTGCGACTGGACTCCCCTTGCGAGAGGCGCTCGCGACCGTCCTCTGCGTCGTCTTGGGGTGGCCGGCACCGGCTCTCGCCCAGGAGCCCTCCGACGCGGGAGACGCGGGAGAGGTCGTACAGCTCGTCGGCTCGGTCGTCGACCGGCGAACGGGCGATCCCCTTCCGTTGGCCCGGGTCGAGCTCTTCCCCTTTCCGGTGGAGGGAGACGAACCGGTCTGGTCGGGCCAGTCCGATGGCCGGGGCCGTTTCCGGACGGAGAGCATCCCGCTCGGGGCCTACCAGCTCGATGTGGAGATGCTCCCGTTCACCCCGCTGGTCTATTCGATCGTCTTCTCGGAAGCAGGCATCGTCGACCTTCGTGTCGAGATGGTCCGGGTCGATTACGAGGTCGAGGCGGTTGTGGTGTCGGCCCGCCGGCAGACGGTGCTCGAGCGCTCCGGATTCCTAGAGCGCCAGGAGCGCGGGATAGGACATTTCGTTACGCGCGACGATATTGAGTCAAGCGCGGCGCTCCGGGTGTCCGACCTCTTCCGGCGGATCCCGGGCGCGCGGGTCGTGCGCGGCAGCCGGGGCGGGTTCGAGAGCGCGCGGGTCCTCCTCCGCGGGGGATGCACACCGAGGTTCGTGATCGACGGGATGATGCTGAGCGGTCCGGTGGTGATCGACGATCTCGTTGCGACGACGCAAGTGGAGGCGGTCGAGGTCTATCACGGATCCAACGTGCCGATCCGTTATGCAGGCCAGTCGGGCTGCGGCGTCGTGATGGTCTGGACCCGCGACCCGGTGACCACCGAGGGAAGACCGCTCACCTGGCGGCGCGTCCTCGTTGCTGCCGGACTCGGACTGCTCGCCTTCTTCGGCACGCGCTGAGGGACCACACCGGAATCCCTTCCTCTGCCCCGGCGCCGGCCCCGGGGTACCGGAGCGGATCAGCAGCACCTGAGGCGGAGAAGCGGAGATGGACAACGGAGTGCACAGCAGTTCGGTCGCGGTCGCCCTCGGACTCCTCCTTGCAGGCGCGGGGAGTGCCGTCGCGCATGCGGTGCCATTGTCGGCCCAGGAGCCGGGGTCGGAGGTGCTGTTCGACGGTTCGGACCTCGATGCCTGGAACCTGATCGGCGGGGCGAACTGGAGCCTCGACGCGAGCGACGGCTCGGTGAGAGCCGACATGGGCGCGGAAGGTCACCTCGTGACCAGGTCCTCCTACGCCGACTTCGAGCTGGTCGTCGAGTTCTGGGCCGAGCCGGCGACGAACAGCGGGGTGTACATCCGCTGCTCGGATCCGTCTGACATCACCGCGCGGAACTGCTACGAGGTGAACATCTCCGACGTGCGGCCCGATCCGACATACCGGACGGGCGCCGTCGTGGGAGTCTCCTCTCCCCTGGAGCAGGTGGACGCGGGCGACCGGTGGAACGAATACGTGATTCGCGCCGAGGGGCCCCGACTCACCGTGACACTGAACGGGATCCGGACGGTCGACGCAGAGGACGATCGGCACTCCGGCGGGGTCATTGGGCTCCAGTATTCGGCAGGACTCATCAAATTCAGGAGCGTGCGCATCCGGCCTCTCTGAGCCACGCTCCCGCCAGCGGCCCGACCCGCTGTTCCGCCGGCCTGAGCCGTTCGACCATCGAGGCCCCGTCCCGCCCGGGATGTCGGATCGCTCGACACACTCTCGGGCCAGGGCATTCCACGGTCCCGACGGCGACGCGGCGGCGCGCGGGCCACCCCCGCGGGCCGGCGGATCCCGGAGCCTCGAGACGATCCCGGCGCCCCCCGACCCGCGGATGCGCCAGCCACCCCGCCGTGATAGGTTCAGTCCTATAGCCGCACCGACAGGGGGAGAGGGCGGCCCGGCTGCTGAGATGAGTCCCGGTCCCGGGCGCCGCGCCCGCCACTTCCGCGCATGTCCGGACGCCGGAGGACGCGGAGCACGCTCACCGATGGACGGAGTCCAGTAGAGGAGGCAGAGCCATGACCTTGACGCGACGTGACGCCATCCGACTGTCAGGGGGCGCCCTTGCGGGCCTCTCGTCGGGACTCCTGACTCCCGGGCAGCTGCGCCCGGAAGTGGGCCGGAGCGAAGGGGAAGCGGTCGAGCGGAGCAGACAGGATGGATTGGCCGAGATGGAGCTCCGGGACCGGGTGGAACTCCCGCTGGCCCCAGACGGCTCGGCGCCCGAACACCCGGAGAGCGCGGCTGGTCCGATCGAGGGGGTTCTCTGGCGCTACACCGGAGGGGAGCCGCCGGAGATCGAGTTCGACTACCGTAGAATGAGCGTCCAAGTGGACCCCAGGGGGATGGCGACCCTCGGCGGGACAATGACGTTTGACGACCTGGAGCCGTTGCCGCGGACCTCCGGTGTCTACCTGCTGCAGTGCGGTGTGCCGACCCCTACCGGAATCGTGAAGTGGACCGGCGTGCGCTTCAGCGACTTCGCGGAGATGATCGGCGTCCAGCCGCACACGCTCGAGAAGGGCTACTGCCGGTTCGTGGGCTCCGACCGCTACTACGTGGATGAGGCCGTGTCCACGCTCATGCATCCGCAGGTCATGCTCGCATGGCTCATGAACGATGAACCGATCCCTCCGGAGCACGGGGCACCCCTCCGTCTCATCATCCCCTTCCGCTACGGAGCACGGAACCTGAAGGCGATCACCGAGATCCACTTCGGCACGCCTGGCCTGCCGCAGGAGCCGCTGCCGGCCTGATCGGAAAGAGCCGCGGCAGGGGATAGAGCCGATGACGGCACCGCCGGAACGGGGGCTGGGGCCGGGAAGCCTCGGGAAGGCCGGACTGAAGGCGCTCATCGCATCGCTCGTCGCCACCCTTGTCGTCCGCTCGCTCGCCCTGGCCGCGTTCGCCATCCCCCCGGAGTTTCCTCCGCTGGCGGGGCCCGGCCCGACCATCGTATTCACGGCTGCCGGCGCCCTGGGCGCGACGGCCGTGCTGGCCGCGATACGGTGGCGCTCTGAGAGACCGGCGCGCCTCTTCCGGCGGGTGGCACTCTGGACATTGCTCGTGTCGTTCGTGCCGGACCTCTGGCTCCTGACCGACGCCGCTGCCGCCGCCTTCCCCGGCGCGACACCTGTGGCGGTGGGCACGCTCATGGTCATGCATCTGGCGGCCGCCGCCGCGATCGTCTGGGCCCTGGCACCCGCGAGGTCCGGATGAGCCGCCGGGCCGGTCCGTCGAGGCTGCCCCGGCCGCGCCTCCTCGCGGCGGCTTTCTGACCACCACCACGCCGTCCGCCGGGGGGAAGGGGGGGCGACGGGCGGCAGCCCATCATCCGGACACCCACCGACGGCCGGTGCGGCCGGGGAACGTACCAGCCACCCCGGCGGCGGCCCGAGGAACCGACCGATGACGACGCGACGCATACTGCGGGACCCGCCGCGCGGACATCTTCCCATCGCCGCATTCGTCCTCGCCTGCAGCATGGTGGCGGCAGGGTATCCCGGGCAGGCACAGGCACCGGACGCGGGTGACTGGACCTATATCGGGGCGGACGCGGCGAACACCAGATACTCCGGTCTCGACCAGATCCGTGCGGACAACTTCACCGATCTCGAGGTCGCGTGGATCTGGCGCGGCGACAATTTCAGCCCCCGGGCGGACCCCCTGATGCGCTCCACGCCTGTCTATGCCGAGGGCATGCTTTTCACCGTCGTCGGAACGCGACGGCAGGTGGTCGCGATCGATCCCGGAACCGGCGAGACGCTCTGGTCGTTCCGCGAGCCTCCCACGGAGCGCTGGGAGCGTTCCATGCGCCAGAGCCACGGGAAGGGAGTTGCCTACGGAGAGAGGAACGGGCGCGGGGTGATCTACGTCGTCACGCCTGGGTTTTTCCTGCACGCGCTCGACGCCGAGACGGGCCGGCCGCTCGACGACTGGGGCACCGGTGTCCCTATCGAGGGCTTTCCCGGGACGGGAACCGTTGACCTGCTGGCCGACCTGGGCCACCCCTACGACGTGGAACGCGGGATCCCGCCCGAGATCGGCTACATCACGAATTCCTCACCACCGATCGTCGTCAACGGTGTGATCATCGTGGGCAACTCCCACGAGCAGGGGTATCGGCAGACGCGGATCGAGAACGTCCCGGGCGACATCCTCGCCTACGACGCGCTGACCGGTGAGCACAAGTGGCGGTTCAACATCATTCCCCGGCCCGGTGAGTTCGGTCATGAGACCTGGGAGAGCGATGCCTGGTCCTACACCGGCAACCTGTCCTCCTGGGCACCAATGTCGGCCGATCCCGAACGGGGTCTCGTCTTCATCCCCACCGACCCGCCGAGCAACGACTTCTGGGGCGGGTTCCACCCGGGCGACAACCTCTTTGCAACGAGCATCCTGGCCCTGGACGTGGAAACGGGCGAGAGGGCCTGGCACTACCAGACGGTCCACCACGACATCTGGAACTACGACAACCCCCACGGGCCGCTGCTGCTCGATCTCGTAGTGGCCGGAGAGCCCGTGCCCGCGCTGATGGAGGCCTCGAAGAACGGGTTTCTCTACGCTCTGAACCGCGAAACGGGGGAGCCCATCTGGCCGATCCCGGAACGCCCGGTGCCCGCCTCGCCGGTACCCGGCGAGGAGACGTCGCCCACCCAGCCGCACCCGACACGCCCGGCGCCCTTCGAGTTGCAAGGGCTTACCGAGGACGATCTCATCGACTTCACGCCCGAGCTCCGCCAGGAGGCTCTCGAGTACGTGAGCAACATGCAGCTCGGTCCGATCTTCACCCCCATCATACACTCCGGGAATCCGGACGGGATCGTTGCCACGGCCCAGTGTCCCCGGTTCGCCGCGCTCACCACGGCGCCGCCTGCAGCGGACCCGGAGAGCGGAATCATGTACGTGGCATCTCGCTCGGAATGCCGCTTCCTCTTCCAGGTGCCGGGCACCGAACTTGACGATCCCGACGCGCCGTACACGACGGGCGAAACCGTGGCGAGCTGGGTGCACGGCGGCGACCTGCCCGCCCGCGTGCAGGGCATCCCCGTCACGAGGCCTCCGTACGGCAAGATCACGGCCATCGACATGAACACCGGGGAGCATCTCTGGTGGATCCCCAATGGGGACACGCCCCAGGACATCAGGGAGCATCCGGCGCTTCAGGGCGTGGACCTCCCCAGGACGGGCAAGCCGGCCCACGCCCCGCTCCTCGTCACCGGAACACTCCTCCTCTATGGGGAAGGGCGTGGCGGAGACCCCCTCCTTCACGCCGTCGACAAGCGGACAGGGGACGAGCTTGCGACGCTCGAGGTCCCGGCGCCGGTCCAGTACGGCCTCATGACGTACCTGCATGAGGGACGGCAGCACATCGTGCTCCAGGTGGGCGGCGGCGGCATGCCGGGCTCGCTCGTCGCCCTGAGGCTTCCGTGATGAAAAGGCGACGACGACATCGGCGAACCCGGAGCGCGTCGTGGATGGCCTTGCTCCTCTCCCTGGCGCTCGGCCCGCCGGGCGGAGGACTCCTCGGCCAGTCCGTGGCCAACAATCCCTACAGGGCCGTCCACGACTGGCCGCGGCTCCCGCAAGGACGCGAACTCGGCGTCGTGAGCGGCATCAAGCCGGACCCCGACGGCGAGCACCTCTGGATCCTCGAGCGATGCGGTGCCTATCAGTGTGCGAACTCCCCTCTCGACCCGATCCACAAGTTCGACCTGGACGGCAATATCGTCGCGAGCATCGGGGCAGGGCTCTTTGCATGGCCTCACGGATTCGACGTGGACGACGAGGGGAACATCTGGGTCACCGACGGAGCTCCAGTGGGCGATCCGCGCGGCGAGCCCGGCTTCGCGATGGGGATGGGCCACCAGGTCTTCAAGCTGAGCCCCGACGGCGAGGTCCTGATGACACTCGGCGAGGCCGGAGTGGCAGGGGACGACAAGGCCCACTTCAACGGCCCCGCCTCGGTGCTCGTCGCCCCGAATGGCGAGATCTGGGTGGCCGACGGCCACCGGAGCGGAAACAACCGCGTCGTCAAGTTCTCGCCGGCCGGGGACTTCATCTTCCAGCTGGGCGGTGCCGGCGCGGTGGGAGGGTGTGCCCACGCCGCGCCGGACGGCATCGCGCCCTCCTGTCCCCCGCCGCAGCCGGTCACCGATCCGGTTCCCGGGGCCGGGGGCGTGCATTCCGCGAGCGGGGACCGGGGCCGGTTCTACGACCTGCACGATCTGGCCATGGACCGGCGGGGCCGCCTCTTCGTCGCCGACCGGGGCAACAACCGGATCCAGGTCTTCCGCCAGGACGGGACGCTCGTCGCTGTCTGGACCCAGTTCGGCAAACCCAGCGGGATCGCAATTGACGGTGACGACACGATCTACGTCGTCGACGGAATGTCCGGCGGAGAGTGGTCGGGACGCGCCTGGAATCCCGGCTGGGAGCGGGGGATCCGCGTCGGCGACGCGGAGACGGGGTGGATTTCGGCATTCATTCCGGATTCCGAGGTCGCGACCGGAAGCAGCATGGAATTCGTCGGAGTCGACAGGGACGGCAATATCTATGGCGGTGACGTGGGGCGGCGGCGCCTGGTAAGGTTCGTGCGGGTCCGCCCCTGAGGAGATGAACCAATCTGCTGCCACTAGACGGATGGCGGCCCGGTGTGCGCGAATTGAAGTTCCCGGCGAGGGCGCTACCTTGTCTGTCTCCGGTCGCCGTCGCGAGCGCGGGTATCGGAAGCCGGGATGGTCGGCGTCTGGAGCTCAGTCCGACCTCCGGAAGCAAACGACTGATCTCCCGGAGAGGAGCTTCGCTGTAATCCGCAGGCAGTGATTGTCGTCCTCGTAGCTCAGGTGGATAGAGCGGCTGCCTCCTAAGCAGCAGGCCGCAGGTTCGAGTCCTGCCGAGGACACTTGTCGGAACCCATGACGCACGGGACGCGGGATCGCGTTGGCTTGCCTGCGCCCGCGGATGACCGGTTCGGACCCGACCGCACGAGTTCATGCGGACCCGCGGGTACTGGCACCGGAACGGGCCGAGGCCGCCGGCCGGCACGGGGCCGACTGGCCGTGGCGATCCCGCTTCCCCTCCGGAATCCGGACGGGATCCATCCTGAAGTCGGTGGAGACCCTCGCGGCACCGTGCGGTAGACGTCGCCTGTCCGCGATGACCGGGCAGGATCGCCGGTCACCCTCCGCAACCCGCCACCAGGCGGTGGCCCGGGCACGAACGGGAGGATTATGAACAGCCTTGCTCCGAGCCTCGCGCGCATCTTCTGCGCCGCCCTCGTCCTGACTTCACTGTTGTCTGCCTGCTCCGCCCCACCAGGGGCTGGAGACGGGGAACCTCCCCGCGACATCGAGGCGGATCACCTCGTGCCGTCAACCCCGGAAAACCTCTCATGGGGCTGGTATCCGCTCGACAAGCAGCCCGTCCTGACGGTGGAGTCCGGAGAAACGGTCCGGATCGAGACACTCACGCACGCTGGAACCACGCAGTCGGAGGAACCGGTTGCCTACCTGACAGCCTTCGGCGTGCCACGGGAAGAGATCCTCCCGGACGTGATCGACTTCTGGAGATCACGCGAGGGGCGGGAGCGGGAGGGGCGGAGCGGGCACGTGATCACCGGCCCGATCTACGTGGAGGGTGCCGAGCCCGGCGACGTGCTCGAGGTGCAGATCCTCGAACTGGAGGTCAGGGTCCCGTGGGGCATCAACAACACGGGCCCGACGAGCGGGGTGTTCGCAGACGCGTACCCGGGCGCGCGGCCCGACGACCCACCGCTCGATATCGCTCCAGGCACCCGCCATCTCATCCGTACCGGCGAGACGGAAGGGCAGGCGGTGGCGTTCTTCTCCGCCGGCATCCAGGTGCCGCTGGCACCCTTCATGGGAATCCTAGCCGTAGCGCCAGCCGATCCCGTTGTCGGCGAGCCCGGCGTCACCGTGCCGGGCGTCCAGGCTTCCCGTCCGCCCGGTCCATTTGGCGGCAATCTCGATGTCAAGGATCTCGTGGCGGGAACCCGGCTCCTCCTCCCCGTATTCCATGCTGGAGCACTCTTCTACACGGGCGATCCGCACAGCGCCCAGGGAGACGGCGAGGTGAGCGGGACGGCGATCGAGCAGTCGCTCACCGGCGTGTTCCGGTTCGTCGTGCACAAGGGAGAGAGTATTCCGGGGCCTCGGGCCGAGTCGGACACCCACTACCTCCTCATGGGCATCGACCTCGATCTCGACCGCGCCATGCGGAACGCCACCCGGGCCGTCGTGGAGTTCCTCGTGGAGGAGAAGGACCTCACCCCGGCCGAAGCACTCTCCCTGGCCAGCATAGCGGTGGACTTCCGCGTCGCCGAGGTTGTCGACCTGACACAGGTCGTGGTCGGACATATCCCGAAGAGCCTGTTCCTCACACCATGACGGGTGCATGCCCGCACTACCGAGTGTACGGAGCCACTGACCCCGACCCATCCGCCCAGAGTCACGGAGGCGAGGATGTCTGAAGCCCGGTCAAGCCGCGGAGCGCGCGCGCTCACGAGCGTCGTCCCGCTCTCGGTCCTTCTCCTCGCCGTCCCCGGAATCGCAGCAGCGACGGGTCCGAGCCAGGCCGCCGCGGCACCACAGAACCCGGACCACGAGACCTACATCCTTCCCCCTCCGGAGGTGCAGGACCTCTTCGCGACGGACAAGAACTATGCGACGCTCGACTACATGAGCCCGGACGGAGACCACTTTCTCGTGCCGGTCGCAACCGAGCTGTCGACGCTCGAACTCATGGCGAAGCCGACCTACCGGCTCGGCGAGCTGGAATTGAGGCCGGGTACCGACCGGGTCTGGCACCTCGATACCTACGGGATCCATGCTTTCCGGTTCTACTCGCTCAGCCGACGGACCTACATCGAGACAGAACTGCCCGGGGCCGCTTTCGCGAGCGACTTCACATGGTCTCCCGACGGGAGCCGGATCGCCTTCCTGGCCCACCTGCCGGAGGGCACTGAGGTGTGGACCGCCGAGGCGGCAACGGGGCGGACGCGCCGCCTGAGCGATGCCCGGATCCTGGCCACGCTGGGAACCGGCACCCAGGGGCAGGGCACCCGGGCCTCCCGGATGATCCAGTGGACCCCCGAGGGAACCGTCCTGACCCTGATCGTGCCGCCGGACCGGGGACCCGAACCGATTCAGTCGGCGCTGCCCGCAGGGCCGCTCACGCGACGGACCCGGCCGGAGCCGACCGGAACGCCCACGTACCCCTACCTCCTCGAGGACACGCACGACGAGGCGCTCTTCGAGCACTACACGCGGAGCCAGCTCGCGGAGCTGAGCGAGGGCCACCCTCCGGTCCTCCTCGGTCCGCCCCGGATGTACGAGTCCATCTCGCTCAGCGCAGACGGCCGGCATCTGCTCGCAACGCATATCGAACGTCCGTTCTCCTTCATCACGAGCTATCGCAGCTTCCCGCGCCACACCGTCATCATCGCCCGCGACGGCACACTCGTCGCCACACTGGACGAGGAGCCGCTCCGGGAAGCGCGGACCCGGGACCAGGATGCCGATACGGGACCCCGTTCGTTCACGTGGAGGCCGGACGGGGCCGGTCTCGGCTTTCTCGAGCGCCCGGTACCGGAGTCCGAAGGTGAGGAGCCGGAGAACATTCCGGACCGGATCATGCTGCTCGAGCCGCCCTTCGAGCCTGCAACCGCGCGCGTCGTGGCAGAAAGCAAGGATCCGATCGAAGCGGTCGTCTACTCGGACGACGGCCGCCTGGTGTTCGCCGACATCGAGCGCGACACGCAGAGTGGGACCGCATTCTGGGATCTCACCTCACCCGATCCGGCCCGGGAACTCCTCGTGGATTTTCACGACACGGACGACCCGACGGAGCTTCCGGGTGAGCTGGTCACCCTGGAGACCCCAAACGGTCTGGACCATGCGATGCTCTCGAGCGATCGGACGTCTGTCTTTCTGCAGGGCCCGGGCTACCGGCCCGACTTCCGCCCCCGGCCGTTCTTCGACCGCATACGCCTAGAGGACCGCGTGCGGACCAGGCTCTTCGAGGGCTCGCCGGACGCCTTCGAGCAGCCGCTCGTTCCCCTCGATCCCGATGCGGACCGCATGATCGTGAGTCGCGAATCCGTGACCGATTTCCCCGACAGCTACCTCTGGACCAGCGGGAACTGGGGGGAGAACCTGACCGGGAACACGGATCCCTTCCCCGAGATCACGGCCGCCCACCGGATCGACTTCGACTTCGAACTCCCCGACGGAACAATCGCCCAGGGCCGGGTCTCCATGCCGGTGGGTTGGCGCGATGGCGACGGCCCCGTGCCCGCTGTCTTCTGGACCTATCCGCGGGAGTACGAGGAGCCTGACGAATACGGGCATGCGGCGGTCCGGGCCCGGAACGTCAACGCGTTCACGCACCTGAGCTGGCTGCGGTGGTCCGACATCTGGCTCACCCAGGGATACGCACTCGTGTACCCCGACATCCCCGTCATCGGAGAGAACTACAACGACACCTATATCTCGAGCCTCCTCGGTGCGATGTACGGAGCGATCCGGGCCGTCGACGGCCTCGGTCTCGTGGACATCGACCGCATTGGCCACGGCGGGCACAGCTATGGGGCGTTCGCCACGGCGAACGTGCTTGCGAACGCACCGTACTTCCGAGCAGGGATCGCCGGCGACGGAGCCTACAACCGGACGCTCACCCCCGACGGGTTCCAGGCGGAACGGCGCAGTATCTGGGATGCGCCGCAGACCTACTTCGAGATGTCGCCGTTCTTCAGGGCGGACCAGATCGACGCGCCTCTCCTTCTCTATCACGGGGGAGACGACAACAACACCGGAACCTTTCCGGTCCAGTCTCGGCGGATGATCTCCGCACTCACGATTCTGGGAAAGACGGCGGTGCTCTACGAATACCCCTTCGAGTCGCACACGCCGCGCGCGATCGAGAACAAGCTGGACATGTGGGCCCGCTTCATCGACTGGTTCGACACGCACGTCAAGACAGGCGGCGAGGAGCCCGCAACCGTCTCGGAGGACCGGGGCTGAGCGGGCCCGGCGCGACGAGGAGCTCGCTGCCGCATCTTGCGCGGCCCCGTGGCGGACCGCGATTCACGGCTGCGTGAGATGCCGGACCGCGGGTACTCTCCGCGCCGCGCCGATACTGGCGGCATCGGTGCGCGCCGACCATCGTCCTCCCCTCGGGTACATTCTGCGCCCATGTCCAGGCCCTCCGTGATCCGCCGCCGGGCGGCGCCGGCCCTGATTGCCACGGTCGCCATGCTCGGTTGCCGGGGGCCGGGCGATGCGGGGCCGATTCGGATCCACCCCCGGAGGCCGGTCGTGGAGATTGAAGCCGAGGCGCTCGCCGCAACTCCGCCCGCGGAGACCGACGAGAAACTCGAGCCGGACCTCGTCGACCTCGCGGTTCTGGTCCCGCGGCTCCGGTTCGACATCCGCTACGCCGGCACGGACAACTTCATGGGTGCGGTTTTCTACAGACAGGCAAAGGCCTACCTCCAGCGGCCGGCTGCGGAAGCCCTGGCCGCGGCCCACGACGAGCTCCGCGAGGCCGGCTACGGGCTGATGATCTTTGATGCGTACCGTCCATGGTACGTGAGCTGGATGTTCTGGGAGGCGACGCCGGAGAACCTTCGGCATTTCGTAGCCGATCCGGCATCAGGGTCCCGGCACAACCGCGGGGCAGCCGTGGACCTGACGCTCTACGACCTCCAGACAGGCCAACCGGTGCCGATGGGAAGTGAATTCGACGAGTTCACCGAACGGTCGTATCCCGACTACCCGGGCCTCGCCCCCCGCGAGCGGGCAAACCGGGATCGTCTCAGGCGTGCAATGGAAGCCCACGGATTTGCCGTTTATCCGTACGAATGGTGGCACTTCGACCACCGGAGCTGGCCGGACTATCCGATCATGAACCTGAGCTTCGAGCAACTGGCCAGCCCGTAGCGCCCGAGAGTGCGCGCTCCCAGCCGGACGAACGCCCCCGCCACCCGGCGGAGCGTCCCCGCACGACTGAACGGCACCCGGCTTCGTGGGAGAGGGGAGAAGGCACCGATGAACGGATCGCGGTCGCCATCGACGGCGCTCCTTGGACCCACCGGCAAAATAGGGGCCGCGATCGGCGTTGTTCCGGCGGTGTCATCCGGGTTTAGGCTTACCTGCCGCGACCACGCGTCATGGAAGGGGCGGTTGCGCACGGTTGGCTATGGCGCGTTCGGCGGCCTGCTCGAGGCCGCCGCCTTCACCTGGTTCCGGTCCGACCGGACCGCGCCGCGCCACGAGCTTGCGGCAGGCGCACTCTGGCGAGCTGGCATCGGGCTCGTGACGGCCGCGCTTGGCCCCACACTCCACGCCCTTCTCTTCTCCGGCGGATCCGGCGGTAGCACGAGCACCGAGTAGAGCCCACCACCGACAGGAATCCTCGGCGGTGATGCACACCGGAAGGCAGCCGTGATCGGGTGAGCGTCAGGTCCGGGTGATCCCGGCCGGATGCACTCCAGCCAGCGCGCCCGCGGGCGCTTCGCCGTCACCGCCGCGGTCGCCCTCCATCAGCCGGGTGAGGAGGACCACGGGAATGAGCCCGATCGCGATGATCAGAAGCGACGGAAGCGCGGAGCGCGCCACCTGCTCGTCCATCGCAAGCTGGAATGCGCGGGTCGCGAGGGTATCGAAGTCGAAGGGTCTCAGGATCAGGGTGAGGGGCAGCTCCTTCAGGACATCCACGAAGACCAGGAGCCCGGCGGCGAGGAGAGTGCCCCGGAGGAGCGGCACGTTCACGCGGAGGAGCGTGCGGAGGGGAGCGACGCCCAGGGACCGGGAACTCTCGTCCATATTCGCGCAGGTGCGCTCGAACCCCGCGTCGAGAGAGTTCATCGAGACGGCGAGAAAGCGGACCACATAGGCGAAGACGAGGGCAGCGGCCGTCCCGGTGAGGACGAGTCCGGCAGGGGATCCCGAGAGCTGCGAGAGGACGGGCGCCAGCCGGCGGTCCAGCCAGACGAACGGGATCAGGATCCCGACCGCGATGACGGCTCCGGGAATCGAGTAGCCGAGCGAAGACGCCCTTGCCGCGAGCCGCAGGACCGCTGTGGGCGCGAGGCGGACGGAGTAGACGATCACGAGTGCCGCGGTGACGGCGAGCAGCGCAGCTACCAGGCCGAGCGCGAACGAGTTGACGGTGAGACGGAGGAAGCGGGGGTCGGCTACTTCCGCAGCCGCCCCGAGGCCCCACGTGACGAGCTGCGCCACCGGAACGATGAACCCGAAGAGAACAGGGATCCCGCACGCGAGGAACGCCCCCCACTTCTTCCACCCGGCCAGCTGGAAACGTACGACCGGGCGGGCGGGCGCCGGACCCGAATCAAAGCGCGCCCGGCCCCGCTGTATCCGCTCCACGACGATCAGGGCGAAGACCAGGAGGAGGAGGCAGCCTGAGAGACGGATCGCGGCCGCCGCATCCCCGAGGGAGAACCAGGCCCTGAAGATCCCCGTCGTGAACGTCGTGACGCCAAAGTACCGGACGGCACCGTACTCGTTGAGAACCTCCATCAGGACGAGCGTGACCCCGGCGACGATCGCGGGACGGGCGACGGGCAGCGCAACACCCAGGAACATGCGCCACGGCGACCGGCCGAGGATCCGCGCGCTCTCGAGAATGCCTCCGGACTGCTTCATGAACGAGGCGCGCGTGATCAGGTACACATACGGGTAGAGGGCAAGTGCGAGGATCACGGCCGCACCGGGAAGCGACATGAGGCCCGTGCGCAGGCCTGCGGTCGTTTCCGGCTCCAGGGCAACCTGGAGGAGCGCCTGCACGGGACCGGTGTGCCCGAAGATGGCCGCGTAGGTGTAGGCCATGATGTAGGTCGGGATCGAGAGCGGGAGGACCAGGCTCCACGCGAACACGGCGCGGCCGGGGAACTCGCACGTCGTCACGAGCCAGCCCGAGGTGATCCCGAGGACGAGCGCGAGGAGTCCGACACCGAGGACAAGCACGACCGAGTGCCAGGCGTAGTCGAAGAGGACCGTCGAGGCGAGGTGCCGCCAGGTGTCGCTCGGCTCGCCGAGGATCCCGGCGAAGATCGTGGCGAGCGGAAGGAGAAAGAGCGCCACCAGCGCCAGGGTGGCGGCCGTCCACGGCGTCAGGAGAATCCGCCCGCCCGGCCCCAGCGGAGACACGGCGTTCCTCACGCGGCCGGAGGCGGTGTGCCTAGAGCCCGCTAGCGCCACCCCGCGCGGTCGAAGGCCATGACGGCGTCGCTGTTCAGCTCTCCCAGACGCTGGAGATTCAGGGGATCGGGCCGGAACCGGCCCCAGCTGTGGAGCGTCTCCGCCCACGGCACACCCGGCCGGACGGGATACTCGAAGATGGTCTCGGCGAAGACGGCCTGCGCTTCCTCGCTCACCAGGAACTCGATGAGCCGGACGGCGTTGCCGGCATTTGGCGCGTGAGCGGTCACACCCGCGCCGCTCACGTTCACGTGCGCGCCGCGCCCATCCTGGTTGGGAAAGAACACGTCGACCCCGGACGCCAGCTCACGGGCGGCCGGGTCACCGTCGTTCAGAAGGCGCGCCACGTAATAGGTGTTGACGATCGCAACGTCCCCGACGCCGGCGGCGACGTCGAGGACCTGGTCCGAGTCATTGCCCTGCGGCGGCCTCGCCATATTCGAGACAACGCCCGCCGCCCACTCCTCGGCAACCTCCGCCCCATTTGCCGCGATCATCGAGGCCAGGAGCGAGAGGTTGTAGATGTTCTCCGAACTGCGCGCGAGGACCCGACCTGCCCACTCGGGACCCGCGAGAGCCTCGTACGTCGAGAGCTCCTCCGGGCGAACCCGGTCCTTCGCGTAGGCCAGGATCCGGGCCCGCTGGGTGAGCCCGAACCAGTATCCCTCCGGATCCCTCAGGTTCTCCGGGATCACACTCGAGAGCTCGGGCGAACCCACGGGCTGAAGGAGGCCGCGCTCCTTGGCACGGTGCAGGCGACCGGCGTCGACGGTGATCAGGAGATCCGCGGGCGAGGTCTCACCCTCGCGTTCGAGCCGCGTGATCAATTCGTCGGCCGACGCAGTCACGACCCGCACGCCGATCCCCGTGAGTTCCTCGAAACGGTCGAAGAGGAGCTGGTCCGCATCGTAGTGGCGGTGACTGTAGACGTTGACCACCTCACGCGGTCCCGCCTGGCAGGCGCCAACGAGGAGGGAGGCAAGGAGTGGGAGCCGCCAACGGCGGGCGGCGCGCACGCGAGAGGACGGGAAGTGGGACGCGGTTCGGGGGATTCTGCTCTTCATGGGAACGCGGCACCGTCGGGTGTGGGGAAAGGGAACCGGGCCTGCTCCGAGGCCTCCGACACGCTAATGAGATTGAGAATAAATCTCAACTAGGTACCCGCCCGGCTGTGTCAACGGCGGACCGGCAGCCCGGTCCGCGCCCCGCGCCCGCCGGTCCCCGCGACGGGTTGCCTGCTCCCGCGCACTTCGATTAAGCTTCGCGTCTTTGCGCGGGCATGCTCCGCGCGACATCCCCGCACAACGAAGGCCACGCGCAAGCTGCACCTATGAGCACATACAAATACGCCCGCATTCCGGCAGGCGGGGAGCGGATCACGGCCGAGGGAGATCGGCTCCGTGTTCCGGACCGGCCCATCATCCCGTTCATCGAGGGCGACGGCATCGGTCCGGACATCTGGGCGGCCACGCGCCATGTCGTCGACGCCTCGGTTACGACGGCATACGGGGACGAGCGCGAGATCCGGTGGATGGAGATTCTCGCCGGGGAGAAGGCGCACCGGCGCACCGGCGAGTGGCTCCCGGAAGAGACGTTCCGGGCCCTCCGCGAGTTCAGGGTCGGGATCAAGGGGCCTCTGACGACTCCGGTCGGCAGAGGGATCCGCTCACTGAACGTGACGCTCAGAAAGGTCCTGGATCTCTATTCGTGCGTCCGTCCGGTGCGCTGGATCGAAGGCGTGCCGTCGCCGATGAAGGAGCCGCAGAAGCTCGACGTGGTGATCTTCCGCGAGAACACCGAGGACGTCTATGCGGGGATCGAGTGGGAGTCCGGAACCCCCGAGGCGGACCGGGTGCGCGCTTTCCTTACCGGCGAGATGCAGGCGGCGATCCGCGAGGCCAGCGGGATCGGGATCAAGCCGATCTCGCCCTTCGGGACCAAGCGCCACGTCGCGGCCGCGATCCGCTACGCGATCGATCGCGGCCGGACGGGGATGACGCTTGTTCACAAGGGGAACATCATGAAGTTCACGGAGGGCGCCTTCGCCGACTGGGGCTACGAGGTCGCGAGGGAGCGGTTCCCGGACGAGACGGTCCCCGAGTCCCGGATCTGGAACGGCGAGGACGCGGACGGGCGGATCGTCGTCGGGGACCGGATCGCCGACGCGATGTTCCAGCAGGTTCTCCTCCGTCCGGATGAGTATGATATCCTCGTGACGCCGAACCTGAACGGCGACTACCTCTCCGACGCATGTGCGGCGCAGGTGGGCGGGCTGGGGATGGCCCCGGGAGCTAACATCGGCGACGGGGTCGCGCTCTTCGAGGCAACCCACGGGACCGCGCCGAAGTATGCTGGTCAGGACAAGGTGAACCCGGGATCCGTGATCCTCTCGGCCGTCATGATGCTCGAGCACCTCGGGTGGAACGAGGCGGCGCAGCGGATCGAGAGGGGGCTGGCGGGCGCGATCGGCGCGAAGACGGTGACCTACGACCTCGCCCGCCAGATGGACGACGCCACGAAGGTGGGCACGTTCCGGTTCGGGGAGGAGGTCGTCGGCCATATGTAGCGGCGTGACCTAGGCCGGGCTCGTGTCCCCCCGACCCGATGTCTTCGCTCCACCGGAAACGGACGGCTCTCTGACATGAAGGTACGACTCTCCCTCGCCGACCCCCTCTCGATCGAGTGCCCTCTCCTGGCCCTCCCCGTATTCGGGGGCGACAACGGTCTCACGGCCGAGGCGGAGCGGGCCGATGACCTTCTCGACGGCGCGTTCGCAAGGGCCCGCCATGCCGGTGACTTCCGTGGAAAGGCGGAGGAGGACCTCCTCTTCTACGCTCCCGAAGGAGAGGAGCGCCCGCACCGCATCCTCTTCGTCGGACTCGGCGACCGGTCCGCACTCTCGGCGGAAGACGTCAGGGTGGCCGTCGCCCAGGCGGTCCGGCGCGCCGAATCGCTCCGCCTGACGCGGCTTGCCGTCCACCTCCCGGCGGATCTCGGGGTGGACGCGGCCGAGGCCACGAAGGCCGCGGCCGAGGGAGGTGTCCTCGCGGCGTGGGACTTCCGTGAGCTCAAGTCGGAGGGAGACGCCCGGCTGGAGGCCGGATCGTCGGCGGACGCCGGCGACCCGAAACCGCCTGTCGAGGAGCTCACGCTTGCCGCCGCCGGTGACCCGGCCACGCTCGGGCAGGCGCTTCGGACCGGCCGCGCCTTCGCGGAGGGTGAGTGCCTCGCCAGGCGGCTCCAGTGGCGGCCCGCCAACATTGCGACGCCCTCCCACCTCGCGGAGATCGCAGCGGACTTGGCCGGAGAGTACGGGTTCACCTCGCGGATCCTCGGCCCCGGGGAGCTCGAGGCGGAGGGAATGCGGGCGATTCTCGCGGTCTCGGCCGGCTCCGACGAGGAGCCACGGCTCATCGTGCTCGAGCATCGCGGCGGGCCTGAAGACGGTCCCCTGATCGCTCTCGTCGGCAAGGGCCTCACCTTCGACGCCGGCGGGATCTCCATCAAGCCGGCGCTCGGGATGGAGGACATGAAATATGACATGTCCGGCGGTGCGGCCGTCCTCGGCGCGATGCGCGCCATCGGCGAACTCGCCCCGGCCGTCAACGTCATCGGGGTCATTCCGTCATCGGAGAATCTCCTCTCGGGACGGGCGACGAAACCGGGAGACATTATCCGGACGCGGGCCGGCAAGACCGTCGAGGTCGTCAATACCGACGCCGAGGGACGGCTCATCCTTGCCGATGCGCTCTCTTATGTCGTGGACCGCTATTCCCCCGAGGCCGTGGTCGACTGCGCGACGCTCACCGGTGCCTGCGTGATCGCGCTGGGCCATCATGCGTCGGCCGTTCTCGGAAACGATGAGACGCTCGTCACGGAGCTGCGCGAGGCGGGCGACCGGGCGTGGCAGCGATGCTGGCCACTCCCTCTCTGGAAGCCCTACCGGAAGCAGCTCGACTGCCCGGCAGCCGACCTGAAGAATGTGGGGGGGCGGCCTGCCGGCACGATCACCGCCGCGCTCTTTCTCTCCGAGTTCGTGGGGAAGACGCGGTGGGCCCACCTGGACATCGCCGGAACCGCCTACGGCGATCCCGTGGCCCCCTATCAGAGAAAGGGCGGGTTCGGCACGCCCACACGGCTCCTCCTGGAGTGGGTCTGGCACCGCGCAGGCTGACACCTCGACCGGACCGGCTGCCGGGACCGGACCGCCCGAACCCTCGGGGGCGGCGTGCACGGCGCTCCTGCCGCCGCGCCGCCGCGCTGGCCCTCCCGCTGGCACTCGGCCTTGCGGCGACGCCCGGCGCGTGGGCGTCGGCGCGCCCGGCGCCGGATGTCGCCCTGCAGGTTCCGGCCGACAGTACCGACGTGCCGCCCGACCCCCCTCCCGCCGACACCGTCGCCCCGGGGCCGGCCGGCCCTCTCATCCCGGACACGCTTGACGCCGCGCCCGACACGGTCGAGGCCGAGCCCTTCGTTCTCCGGAACTTCCCGCTCCGGCCCGACCCGGTCCCCGCGGGGTGGACCACGGGGGTCTGGGAGTGGGACCGCGAGGGACTCGAGAGTTCACGGGCCATCACCCTCCTCGAGCTCCTCGAGGAGGTGCCCGGGGTGATTCCGCTCCGGGGCGGGGACTTCGGCCAGCCGCAGGCCGCGACCGCGTTCGCCGCAGGGGCCGGCCGGATCCGGATCTTCGTGGACGGCTCCGAACTCCCGCCGCTCGACGGCGGGGTCGTGGATCTTTCCCGCACCGGACTCGGGGGGCTCGACCGCGTGCGGGTCGAGAGGAGACCGGGAGAGCTTCGGGTCCACCTCTATCCGCACCAGTTCTCCGACACGCGGCCCTACTCCTTCCTGGAGGTCGGGACGGGCGACCTCAACACGAATCTCTTTCGCGGTGCGTTCGCGCACCCGAACGCGCTCGGCGGGACCGTCGCCCTGACACTCGACCGGATCGATACGCACGGCACGCGGCGGGAGGAGCCCGGCGCCTCGACCGGCGTCTCGATTCGCCACGCCGTCTTCCGGGGCGAACGTCTCGGACTCGCGTGGGACCTGCGGCGGATGAGCTCGCGGCGGCCCGAGGAGCTGTGGGAACCGGCTTCCCTCGAGCGGACGGACCTAGGGGCGAGGGCACGCTATAGCTGGGCGCCCTGGCTTCAGGGCGAGCTCTTCGTCCAGCGCTCCGGACTCTCCGAAGGCGGCGGAGACGCGCCCTCCCGAGCCCCGGCAGAGGAGGATCCCCTGGTCAACACGGAGGCCCGGACCCAACTGGGCGTGCACGCCTCCGCGGTCCGCGAGAACTGGTGGGCCGATGCCGCCTACACCCGCCGAGGCGGGCCGGGATGGGCGTCTTCGATCCAGGCCGTTCGGATCGGCGGCAGCCTCCCCGCGTTCGGGGGCGCGAGCGCGGGCGTCGAGCGCCAGGAGTGGGAGGAGCGGGGAGCGACCGAGAGCCGGCATGGCCGTCTCTGGACGCGGCCCGTTTTCGGCATCGCCCTCTTCGGCGAGATCGAGGATGGCACGGTCGGGGTTCCCTTCTGGGTGGCTCCGCCCGTTCCGGCGGACTCCGTTCCGGCCGCGCCGGGGGCGGGAACAGGCCGGCCGGACCCGCCGCCCACACTCCCACCGGATTCGACCGGGACGGACGTCCACCCCGCCGTCACGGAGCGACGGGCGATGCGCGGGGGGATCGAATTCCGCCGCGGGTCGCTCGCAGTGGGCGGCGCCTACCTCGTTATGGAGGCAGACTCGCTCCACCCGCTGGGGCTTCCCACCGACCGCGACGCCCCGGCGACGGCGGCGCCGAGGGTCACCGGCTTCGAGGTATCCGCTACGCTACCCCTCTCGCCGCTCATGACGGGCCTGTCCATCAGGGGGAACGCCCAGTTCTGGGAGGAAGGCGCCGCGTGGCGCTACCTTCCGCAACGCATCTACCACGCGCGGCTCGCCTACCACCGGATCTTCTTCGAACGCCAGAATCTCGAACTCTGGACCGACATCGGGGCCCGCGGGAGGGATCCGATGGAGATCCCGTCGCCCGCCGACAGACCCGAGCCCGAGACCGCCCCCTTCCAGCAGCACTGGTTCGCCCGCATCCAGATCCGGATCTCCTCGGTTCGCCTCTTCATCCTGGTGGACAACCTGAGCGTCCGGAAGGAGAATCAGGACTACCCGGACCGCGTGCAGCCGCGGATCCGCTCGATGTACGGGATCCGGTGGACGCTCTGGAACTGACGATCCCGGCCTTCACGCCCCCGCTGCCGCCGGAAAGCGGTGGCGGGGGCCGCCGCCCAACAGGGAGAGACCGATGAATCGCACCCCCCTGCGGAGCATGACGGGCTTCGGGGAAGCGGAGGCGGACGCGGGGAAGATGCGGCTCCGCGCCGAGATCCGGACGGTCAACCAGCGGCACCTGAAGATCCAGCTCCGCACGCCGGCGGGCCACGAACGCCACCAGCCGCGCATCGAACGCGTTCTCCGCGCGCATTTCGCGCGCGGCCAAGTGACGGCGACGCTCACCGCCGAGAGGACGGCGGATGCCCCCACCGAACCGGTGATCCGCTTCGACGCGGAACGGGCACGCGCGGTCTCCGAAGGTCTCCGGACGCTCACAGCGGAGCTGGGGCTCGACGACACGATCGATCTCGCCCTCCTTTCCCGCTTTCGGGGCGTCGTCGAGGAGGAGAGCGCGGATGCGGATCCGGAGCTTCCCGAGGACGTCCTCGGGGAGGTCGTGGCCGAGGCCGCCCTCCGTGCCGTCGCGGCTAGGGAGGAGGAGGGTGCCTTCCTCAGGGAGGATCTCGAGGCCCGGCTCGACGCGATGGACGCCGGGATCTCGCAGGTGGAAGCACGGGCGCCGGAGCGGCTCACCCGGGAGCACGACCGGCTACGGCGCTCGGTCACGGCCCTAATCGGGAGGCGCGGCGATATCGATGAGGACCGCATCGCCCGGGAAATCGCCCACCTCGCCGACCGGTGGGACGTCCATGAGGAGATCGTCCGCTTCCGCTCGCATCTGCAGCTGTTCCGCGCCACCCTCGCGGGAGGGAATCCGAGCGGGATCGGTAAGCGGCTCGGGTTCGTCTCCCAGGAGCTCCTGCGGGAGGCGAACACGATCGGGGCCAAGGCCAATGACGCCGAGATCGCCGAGAGCGTCGTGACGCTCAAGGAGGAGATCGAGAAGGTGAGGGAGCAGGTGGAGAACGTCGAGTGAAAAGCCGTTCCGGCAGCCCGGCCTTCCCGATCGTCCTCGCGGCTCCGAGCGGGACCGGGAAGACGACCGTCGCGCGGAGGCTCGTCTCGACGCGCCCGGATTTCGTCTTCTGCATCTCGGCCACGACCCGGGCCCCGAGATCGCGGGAACGCGACGGGGTAGACTACGACTTCATCTCCCGGGAAGCGTTCGAGGCGATGGTGCGGGACCGGGGACTCGCCGAGTGGGCCGAGGTCCACGGCAATCTCTACGGGACGCCGAAGGTGGCCCTCGCGGCTGCGACTGGGGCGGGGAAGTGGCCCGTGCTCGATATCGACGTGCAGGGTGCCCGGCAGGTTCGGACCGCATTCCCCGCGGCGGCCCTCATCTTTCTCCTCCCGCCCACGGCGCGGGAACTCTGGAGGCGGCTGACGCTCCGCGGAACCGAGGAACGGGCCGAGCTGGCGCGGCGTCTGCGTGCCGCGAGGCACGAGCTGCGCGCGGCCGGGGAATTCGACCATATCGTGGTCAACGATGATGTCGACAGTACCGTCGCCGCCCTCCTCGAAATCGCGGAGGGCGGAGCGGCCGCCGCCCAGCGACGGCGGACCGGAGAGCCGGCCCGGATCCTCCGCGAGATCGATGCGCTCCTCGTCGAGGAGGGAATCGCTTGTCAGGCCCGGTCCGCCGCGGGACGCTCCGAATGACGGATGCCCCGATCCTTTGTATCTTTCTGCCCGGCGCCGGACGGCGCCGGACGCGACCACGCAGCGCACGGCAGCCGTGCGCGAAGAGGAGGATGAGGCCACGGTGAGAGTCTTTACGCCGGCCCAGTTGGCCGAGAATACGGGGAGCAAGTACCTCGGCGTCCTGGTTGCGGCCAAGTACGCCCGGGAACTGAATTCGCTCCCGCGCGACCTCAAGCCCCTTGGGGAAGAGGAGAAGCTGACGACCCGGTCCCTCGGGGCACTCACGTCGGGGCAGATCGAGTTTCGTCTCGTGGGGCGGCGAAGAACGGAGGACTGAGGGTTGCCCGAGCGGTCCCTGGCGCCGCGCCCTCCCTGGGCGGGCCGACGGATCCTGCTCGGGGTTACGGGAGGGATCGCGGCCTTCAAGGCGGTCCAGCTCGCGAGCGACCTGACGCGTCTCGGAGCACGCGTCGACACGGTCCTGACGGAGGCCGCGAAGAGCTTTGTCGCGCCCCTGAGCTTCGAGGGGGTCACGGGACAGAGAACCTACGGGCGCCTGCTCTCGACGCTCGGGTCGCCTCCCCACCTGAACCTCGCGGGCCACGCCGATGCGGTCGTCGTGGCCCCCGCGACGGCGGACCTCATCGCCCGGGCCCGCGCCGGGCGGGCCGACGACCTCCTCGCCGCGATCCTCCTGGCCACACGCGCGCCCGTCCTTCTCGCCCCGGCGATGAACGAGCGCATGTACACCCACCCGCAGACCCAGCAGAATCTCGCGCACTGCCGTTCCACGCTGGGCTACCGTGTCGTCGGGCCCGCAACCGGCGCGCTCGCCGCCGGGGAGGGAGAGGGGCCCGGCCGGATGTCCGAGCCTTTCGAGATCGCAGAGCACCTTGGCCGGCTGCTCGGCACCGGCGGAACACTCTCCGGAAGACGCGTTCTCGTGACGGCCGGACCCACGCGCGAGCCCCTCGATCCCGTCCGGTTCGTGGGCAGCCGTTCGTCGGGACGGATGGGCTTCGCTCTCGCGAGGGAATCCTGGCTTCGCGGCGCGGATGTGACGCTCGTGACCGGACCGTCGGCCCTCGCCGCTCCGGTGGGCGTGACGACCCTGCAGGTCGAGACCGCCCGGGAGATGCTCGCCACCGTGGAGTCGGTGATTCCCGGGGCCGACATCGCCTTTTTCTCGGCCGCGGTCGCCGACTTCCGGCCGCGAACGACCGCATCCGAGAAGATCCGCCGGCGCGAGAGCACCGATCCCCCGGTCCTCGACCTCAAGCGGAATCCCGATGTCGCGCTCGACACGCTTCCCCTCCGAAAGAAGGGGGCCATCGCCGTCGGGTTCGCGCTCGAGACGGGGCGCATGCACGAGAACGCGGCGATGAAGCTCCGCGAGAAGCGCTTCGACATCGTCGTCGGGAACGACCCGGGGGAGCCGGGCGCCGGGTTTGACCTCCCGACAAACCGGGTGACGCTCTTCTACGGGGACCGTGATCCCGAGCCGCTCCCCCTCCAGTCGAAGGAATCGCTGGCCGGGGAACTCGTCGATCGCGCGGTCGACGCCGCGGCATGGAACCGCCCGCCGTGAGCGGCCGCCTGGACCCGGCCGAACTCGCGCGGTACGTGCGCCAGCGGACCGAGTTCGGGGCAGGAACGTGGGTCTTCGAGAACCTGAACGGAACGGAGGCCCTGGAGCGCGCCCGCGAGGCCCGCAGGCGTGCCGCAGAGAGAAGGAGCCAAGCCGCCGGCCCGCCTC
>JAAXGI010000067.1 GCA_012267505.1 Gemmatimonadota bacterium | reverse complement strand
CTCCCAGCTGAGCTATGGCCCCGCACACGCAATGCTGCGCCGGAGGAAGGCCCGCAAAGCTGAAACGCGGCTTTGCCCACCGCAAATCGCCGTGCCCGGCTCGGGGACATACCGCATCGTCGCTCGGAGTTCCCCCTCTGGCCCAACCCGATCACAGGCTAATCTCGCATCAATCCCGAACAGCTGCCACCGTCCCAGCTCGCGTCGCAGGCCGACATATCCTCGCCGCACTCCCGATCACCGCGAACCGTCGCCCGCGTCGACATGCCGGCAGACCGAGGACGCGACTTCTCGTATTGACGGCACCCGGTCGGCGTTGAACCATGATTGTGGATGTAAGAACCGGTAAGTCCGCCAGCTTCGATCGCCCGTCCGCCTCATGCAAGGCCTCCCGGTATGCGGCCTCGCCGGCAGCCGGCCACTCGACCATAGACAGGGTAGCCGCCACCCAAAGACTGAAGCGTTGAGCCCCACGGTCGGCCGACAGGGCGCGGCCGAAGACTGGCCGACACTTTCCACCACCACCCGGGTACGGAATTTATGAGATTTTCCAGCATGTGGCTTTGCCTCACGCTCATCGGGTGCGCGTCGGCGAGCGGAACCTCCGACAATCCCTTCGCAACATCACGGTCCAGGGCTCCGCGGGACGGCCCCGTCGAGGTAAGGGTCGAGAACAACGCCTACCTCGACATGCACATCTACGTCGTCTACGGGGCCGGGCAGCAACGCTCTCTCGGCATGGTGACGGGGCTTTCGAGGCGGACTCTCGTCATCCCGACCCAAGTCATCCAGACGCTCAGCGGCATACAACTCTTCGCAGATCCGATCGGAACGGACCGGGGATTCCTGAGCCAGCCGATCCTGGCGTATCCCGGCCAACGAGTCCGCTTCACGATCCAGAACCTGCTCAGCCTTTCGACGGCGTGGGTCGAAGGTAGAGTCGGCGGCGGGGACGAGGATGAGGACGAAGAAGCGGACTCGGACGCTGAAGAGAGCGAGGACGAGGAAGCGGATGAGGAGGAAGAGGCAGAGGACGAGGAAGAAGTGGAGGTAGATCCTCGTACCGGTTGACGCGCGCCCCAATCGGGCCTCCACCGCCACTTTACACTTCATCTCCATCGGCTGGTCTCAGCCCACCGGTCAGTGCCACCAAGATCCCGACTGCCTCTCGGGACCATGTCAGCCCCTGCGCTCGGCACGTGTCGGGCCTCCCGAACCGCCGGATGATGCGGCCCTGGCCCCACGAGACAGACGGCGTTCCCGGCGACCTTGAACCCTCGCGATTGCAGCCTCGACGCCGGACCCAAGCGAAACAACACCGGCTGGCCACTCGCGGCACGTAGCTGTGCCGGACGCGCGGCGGTTTGTAGCCCCGTGCCGGGAAGTTGCAATCGCCCGCTCCTTTCGGGGGCGCTGCTCCTGTACTCTGGGGCACTCCTGGCTGGAACGGCCCTTGCCCCACACTCTCCCGCCCCCGGGAAGCCTTCCCGGCGATCGCGCACGGAGCCGGGTGTGCGGCGCAGCCTGCACATCTACATATTTTGCCGATGCGCCGTCTCCACCCCATACTCCCCACCGCGCTCGTGCTTCTGTCGGTTGCCGCGGGCCCGGCATCTCTCACCGCACAGGCGGGTGCCCTCCGGGCAGAGGTCTTCGGGACAGCACTGAACCGCCTCACCGGAGAACCGGTTGCCGGGGCAGCCATCGTCCTCTCGCAGGAGGACGTGCCGGGCACGCCGTGGACCAGCAGGTCGGACGCGAGTGGCCGGTTCCGAACGCCACCCCTCCCGCTCGGACGCTACGATCTCGCGGTCACATCCGACGGCTACGCCGCACTGGAGGGCAGCCTCGGGCTCGACGGACCTGGGACGGTAGACGTGCGCGTTCAGATCGTGCCGGTCGATTTCGCATTGGAGCCCGTCATCGCCGTGGCAAACCGGCGCACCCGGCTCGAGCAGGTGGGCTTCTACGAGCGTCTCCGGTTCGGCGACGGACACTACATCACGAGGGAGGAACTCGACCACCACGCTCCCACGCACCTATCCGACGTACTCCGGGGCATCCCCGGCGTCCGGGTGCTTCCCGGCATCGCCCGCCCAAACCAGGTCCTCCTCCGGGGCAACTGCGTTCCGCGCGTGGTCCTCGATGGGCTGCTCCTCAGCGGTCCAGTAGAGGTGGACAGCCTGCTTCCGACAATCGATGTCGCAGGCGTCGAGGTCTATCACGGCGCCGCGGCACCGATCGTGTACACGGGCGAGACGACGTGCGGCGTAATCATGCTCTGGAGCAGGACGCCGGACGCCGGCGAAGGGCAGCCCCACACGTGGAAGCGGACGATCATCATACTGGGCTTCACGGTCTTCACCATGCTCGGGTTCGCCCCGTGAGCTGAAGTCCTGAAATACATGCCGGCGGCGGGCCTGCACTCTCACGCTCGGTGTCCACCGAGGCACCGGTATACGGCGAAACCGAAGGGAGCCCCCGGGGCCGTGAACCGGCCCCGGGGGCTCCGCAATTGCCGTCCCTCTGCGACACCCGTTCCGGCGCCGCGGCGAGGCTACAGGTTCACGTCAGCAGACCTCCTCGAAAAACGGGATCCGGAGGTACGTGCCGACGGACACTGCCTGGCCGTACTCGCCGACATCTTCCCAGCAGCGATACCCGGTCCTGGGCCTAGCGCTGAAGATCACCTCCTGCATCCAAAACTCCCGGCGCCGCTCCTCCCGAAAACCATCCTGACCACGTTGGTGTCCAGGTCCTGGCGAGCCAGGGTAGGAGGCGAGTCCCCCGGAGACCCGCGCGTGCCCTAGAGGTTGGGGTTGGACGTCACCTCCAGGAAGGGGATCCGGAGGCACCGCCCATCTGCGACCGCCTGTCCGTACTCGTCGCTATCCTCCCATACGGGATAGCCATTCCGAAGCTTGTCGCCGAAGATCACGCCGTGCATCCAGAGCTCACGCCGACGCTCCTCCAAGGCCGTTTCCGTGATCGTCGCGAGGTCAGTGCTGGTAAGGAGCGGCAGCGGCCACCCGCTTCCATCGATCTCCTGTGGCAACCCCGCATTGTTGGTGCGAAGCAGGTTGATCGCGTCGGTCGCCCCTTGACCATTCCCCATCTTGGCGTGCGCCTCCGCAATCATCGTCTGGGCCTCGCGCCAGGTGGAAAACGGGATCGGCGTGCCCTCAGACGGATACTTCCACTGCAGTCTGTACTCCATGGTGCCGCGCTGGTCCAAGTCTCCCGGGCCTCTGATCGTGACCGGGACCCGAGGATCGGCGAAACCGGCCCCGATGAGAGGATCACCGCTGTCAGCCACAGTCGATCCGTCGGACGCGAATGTCAGGAGCCCGACTCCGTGTGGACACGGGTTAAACGCGTCGCTTGGACACCCATACGTGCTAGCCGGCATGAGACCGTCGTTCAGGTGGTTGCCCTCGGCGATCTGGTTGTTTCGGCGAGTGGGGCTCGTATCGTACGTAGCTACGAGCTCAAACCCTTCCGGTATGGCCGCATGCGACGCATCGGCCAACACGCCGGCGTGGTCGCCCAGATTCAACCGGGCCCTCGCCCGTCCGATGTAAGCTGCCGCCAGGAGGTCTGGCTCTCCCGCGGCCATGGAGATCGTCTGTGTGAAGAGCTCCTCCGCTCGCGTGAAACCATCCTCACGGGACATCCGGGGCCCACCTGCAAGAGTGATTTCACAGAACTGCTCGGCCAGGTGCTCGACGGAATACGCTTGGTACAGGTGCGCGGTAGCCAACAGGGAGTTCTTGTTTTCGACTCCCGAAAAGTCCTCACTGTTGAGCAGGTCGATCGCCCGAACTGCCTGCTGGTGAGGAACCTGCATCGTCGTCCAGATGGGGCCGGTTCCCGAGGCACAGGGATCCGCATACACTTCGATGAGCTGCGAGCGCAGCCCGGACAGCGCGGAGGGCCGACCCCCGCTCGTGTTGAGGAACAGCTCGTACCACATACCGGGATACCAGATGTAGTCCGAGAGCCCGCATTCGAAGTCTCCCACCACTCCCAGCACCAGCGTCTCGGCAAGTGCCGGATTGTTCAGAGCCTCCGAAGTCACCGCTCCGGGCAATTCGACTTCGAGCAGTTCGTCACAAGCTCCCAGAGTCAAAACCACTACCGGTACGAGGGCGAGCTTCACAAGGGATGCCCGGCCCCGGCCTTCAACTTCCTTGTTGTTTCCTAGGCGCCGCATGAGTCTACCTCCTTCAGGTCTTCTGGCGTGTCGTATCGAGTCGCTGTCCGCTCTGCGTCCCCACATCAGAACGTCACGTTCAACCGAGCCGTCCACTGTGCTATAGGAGGCCAACCTCCGCCCGACTCACCGGCGAAATCATAGTCACCACCCTGGTCCCGGGTCATCTCCGGGTCTGCCATGTACTCGTCGAACACCTTCTCCTGCTGGATCCACAGCCGCGCAACGTTGCGCGCACCAACCCGGATGCTGGCCGAGCTCGCGCCAATCCGCTCCGCCAAGGAGCCCGGGATCGTATAGCTGAGAGCTACCTCACGAAGCTTGGCGAAACCCGCCTTCGCGAAGCCGAACCCGTTCCGGGTGACCCCGAGATACGCCACCTGGATCGGATCGTCCTGCAACCAAACCAATTGCGAGGTCGGGTGACTGGTATACCGAGCGGTGGCGTAGTCATGTCCCATCCAGTGACCCCCCATCGCGTCGATATTCACCGACGCCCGCCAGTTGTCGAAGAACGTCAACGTCTGACTGAGATTCACGAGCCACGTTGGATCACTCTTGCCCCACACCACCTTCGGAGCCTCAGAGCACGGCACCGCGGGTCCGCCGAGTGCAACGCCGGTCGGTCCGGTCCCGCCGTCACACATCACATTGTGCACCTCGCCGTTGACACCGTTTACGAACTCGGCCGACACTACTTTGAAGTCCGACTGCGAGGCGATCGAATGGCCTTCGTAGTGCGCCCTCGTGCGCCCTACCTGGATCCTCTCGATCCCGCCCATGTCGTCGATCCTGTTGCCTTGCGTTGTGAAAGCCAGGTCCAGATCCCAGCGCACGGGCCCTTCCCGGATCGCCTGGATGTTCAACGCGGTTTCCGTGCCCCACGCGCTGATCTGTCCGATATTCACAAACTGCGTGCCACCGGCAAAATCGCCCGCCGCGCCGGGCCAGACCGAGGGCGGCACCGTCTTGGCGACGATCGCGTCGTTCGTCTTCCGGTTATAGTACGTGAAGTCAAGCGCAATCCGACCTTCGAACGCCTGACCCTCGAAGCCGACCTCGATCTCCGAACCCTTCTCGGGACCCAGGACCGGATTCCCGAACGAATCCGGCGTCAGGATGGGCTGCTGGCCTGGGCCGGTGACCGGCTCGAAGAGCTGGGTCGCCGCAAAGGCGTCCGGCTGCTTTCCGGCCTGGCCCCACGCACCTCTGAGTCGGAGCTGGTCAATCCAGTCCACATCCCAGAAGGCCTCCTCGCTCAGCACCCATGCCGCACTCACCTTCGGGTAGACCGCGAGATCGAAGTCTGTCCCGAAGGCGCTGTTGTCGTCGAAGCGAACGGCACCGGTGAGGAAGAACCGATTGTCCCAATCCAGCTGTTCCTGGACGTACCAGCCGAGCGTGGTGTTCTCCAGAAATGTCTCGTTCGCCTGGGTAACCGCGGCCCCTCCGACCGTGGAGAGCGCTAGAACCGCAAAGTTCTCGCCTTCGGCGATGGTCCGGATCTCCTGCCTGTTGTAGAACTGCGCTCCATATGAGAAGGCGCTGCCCAGAAGACCGTCGTTGAACCGGAAGTTCGCCGTGCCCGAGAAGTCCACCGTGTAGACGGGTGAGTCGGTCTCACGGACGTCCTTGGCTCCGATGCGTCCGTTTGTGCCGTGGAAGCGGGAATGGCCCTCTTTCCCCCACCACTCGGATTCACGCAGGTTCAGCTGGTCCAACCCCATGACGAGCCGGTGCGTGAGCCAGTCGGAGGTCTCCAGCGTCGTCTGCAGGCTCCAGACACTCCGCTTGGTGACGTAGTTGTGCGTAAACCGCTCGCTGTGGAAACTGTCTGGCGGCCCGTCTCGCCAGCCTCTACGCGAGGTTGGGCCGAAGTCCCGGTAAGTCTGCGGGCGGCTGCCCCAACCGTAGTTTCCCGCCCAAAGATCCTCCGGCGGCTGATAGTCGTTCTGGAAGTAGCCACCCGAAAGCTGGATGTTCAGGTTCTCGGTGGCTGTCAACTGGAGATTCCCGCGGATAGAGTTCCGCTCGTCATTGTTCCAGGAAACGATCCCCTCTTCACGGTTCTGCGTAGCACCGAAGGAATACCGGATGAGATCCGTGCCGCCCCGGACTCCCACATTGATGCGCTGTATGAGCCCGCGCTGGAAGGCGTCTCCGAAGCCGTTCTGGATATCTTCCGTCCGCATGTTGATGCCGATGAGCTGATCGGCGCTCGCACATGGCACCGATGGACATCTATCCGGATCGGGGAACCACGACAGGCGTTCATACCCCGGAAAGTTCGGCCAGTAGTTCTGACCGACTTCTGTACTCACCTCGAACACCGGTGCGCCGACACTCCCGGACTTGGTGATGATCTGGATCACGCCGTCCGAGGCCTCCGTCCCGTACAGGGTCGCCGCAGCGGGACCCTTGATCACCTCGATGCTCTCGATGTCCGAAGGGTTGAAATCCGCGAGCGTCGGCGAATTGTAGTTGCGATCCTCCGCACCCCGGCTGTCGTTCAGCCTCACGCCGTCCACGTAGATGATCGGATCGCCCGAGAGAGCCATGCTTGAGTGCCCCCGGATCCGGATCTTGGAGCCCGCGCCCGCGCCGCTGGGCGGCAGCAGCTGCACCCCGGGCGTGCGTCCCGCCAGTGCCTCTTCCGGCGTTGACACTGGCGCCAAGGCCGTCAGGTCATCGACGGTCACCTGCGACACGGCATTTCCGAGCGCCCGCCTCTGGCTCCCACCCGCAGTGCCGGTGACGATGACCGCATCGAGCTGGAGTGCCGCTTCCTGGAGGGTGAAATCCGCCAAAGTTGTCTGGCCCCCGCTCACGGTCGCCTGGATCGTTGCGGTCTGATATCCGAGGCGCTGGGCCGAGACCTCGTGTGTGCCGGCCGGGACGTTCTCGATGGTGTACTGGCCATTCGCCTGCGTCAGCACTCCAAGATCCAACGCGCTGATGAATACCTGAACCGACGCGAGGCCCTGGCCGGTCTGCTGGCTCGTCACGGTCCCGCTCAGAGTGCCCTGCGCAGCGGCGGATCCCGTGGCGAGAAACAGGCCCACAAGAGTTAGCTGCAAGGCGTCGGCTAAGCGCTTCCGACCTTTTCCAACTTCCATGATGAATCCTCCAACGATCGGGAAAATGGTAAGAGACTACAGCCCACAATTGGGCGACCTACAGCACCGCGGAGCCGGGCGAGCGTGGCGCTCCCGAGTCGCCTCCGCTCCACCGCTCTCACCCCCGCGGCTCACTACGCCACCAAGTGGGTAGCGATCCGAGTCCGAATGCGCAACCCCGGTGCCGGCATATCGCCACTGCGGCCGTCACCCGCCTGGGCGGGGGAGTACCGGCGGAGGCGGAAACCCCGTGGGGGAGAGCTCCCTGACATCCCCATCGTCCTGGTCCCTCGGGGGTTGGGCGATACCCACCGGATCATCGTGTCCGACGCACCCGCCGAGGGCGATCACGAGACTGACCGCCAATACTCGAATCATCTGAATTCCATACCTATGGATCCACCCGCGGCCGATCATAAGGGCCGCCACTCCCCCAGAGTTCGAACGAGCCTTGCTACTCCTGCTCCCGGACGCTCACGTCCACGTAGCCGTTCGTCCAGCAGCACTGGTTGTCGAACCCGCCGTTGATGACCTGGGTCAGAAGCACGTAGTCGCCCGGCTCGCTGAACGTCGCAGTCGTCGTGACCGTCCCCTCGCCGGGGTCGGTCTCTATCTCGCTCTCGCTGAATGTGACGACCCCGAGAACGTCCTGGGGGCCCGAGTACTTCTGCCAGAACACGGTAAACGTCTTGGGCGGGCCCGTGTAGGGGGCGACCTCCGGATACGCCTCGGGGCCCGGCTGCGTGACGTCGAGCGTCAGCGTCAGCGGCTCGCCCACCCGCGCCTCCACCGGCCCGACCCGCATCCCGCCCCGAAGCCCCTTTCCGATCCCTTCCGGACCCTCGGGATCCACGAAACGGACGAGGGGAGCCATCGAGCCGCCCCGGTCGGCCCGGTCCGTCGGGAAGAAGAGGTCGTCGACCCGCCAGTAGGGCGATCCGGAGTGGGCCGGGACGGAGTAGTCCTGGTAGTCCCGCCCGAGATGCCAGACGATCCGGTCCACCCCTCCCGCCGGGACATTGACGGCGAAGACGCAGTAGTGGCGCATCTTGTTGCCGGCATTCATCGGGACCGGATTGAAGTACGTCGGCTGGATCCCGTCGTACTCCGCCGGCTCGATATAGTTATTCGGCCCGAGCGGGATCTCGAGCGCCTCGTCCAAGTTCAGGTTGAAGTAGCCCAGACAGAGGCTCGTCGTCCCGTCCTCCTCGAGAACCCACCCGTCGAAAATCGGGATGGCGGGCTGACCGTAGGGCCGAAGCGCACGGACGTTCCACTCACCCGCATTGCCCGGGATCCTCTCCTCCCACTGCTGCCCACAGAGGGAACCCGCGACTGCGAGGGAGAATCCGGCGCCGAGGACCGAGATCCCCGAGAGGCGCCGCGGCCGCATCCTACTCCTGCCCCCCGACCGTCTCCGGCTCACGCGCTCCGCCGCTCCGCTCCCGCTCCCTGACGATCCGCTCGAAGTCCTCATCTGTCTCGAAGTAGGTGAGACCCAGGCGGATGTGACCCATCTCGTCGATGCTCCGGTCGCCGCCGGTGACCCACTGGTCCGGATCGGTGTTGTGCGGGTTCTCGGTCGTGTTGTCGAAGGTCGAGCTCATGAGGAGGATCGTCCCGGCGGGGAAGAGCGGCGCCGCGTCGTCCTCGTAGAGGAAGAGGGTGTGCCACCCGTGGTCCCAGTTGAGCTTCGTGATCACCTCCCATCGGCCGTCCGGATAGACCGCCTCGAGGATCTGGTACTTCCCGAGGAGGTGCATGTGGCCCCGGATGCTGTGCATCATCGCAGGACGATCCAGCTTGTGGACGCCCTTCAGCGTGATCACGCTGTGGGGCGGGATGATGATGTCGGAGTGGGGGTGGAAGCGGCCGCTGCTGTCGTGCGACCCGTTCCTCGGATTGAACTCGCCACTGGCCGACGTCATGCTCGTCTGCATCTGGACGTCGCCCATGCTGTAGAACTCGGGTTCGTAGTCCTCCGGATACAGCCAGACGGCCACCTGCAGCGCCGCGTCGATGTCGTGGCCGTAGGGGTGGTAGTGGAGCCCCCAGCTGACCTCGGAGCCCGGCCGGATCAGCCGGCCCTGGTTCTCCGGGAAGATCCGGCCCTCGGTCCCGACGGCCGAATCGATGAACTTGACGCGCCCGGATTCGGACTCCATCGGGTTCGCAACCTCGCCGGGAAGGATGAGCCCGGGGTTCGCGTGGTGGAAGACGTAACGGGCTTCGGCGCTGTGCGGCCGGACGGCGACGGCCCGGATCCAGCGGTCTCCGGTCAGCGGCTCGCCCTCGATCTGCACCTCTTCAAGTGGCGTGATCGGGGTTGGCCACTGGTCCATCCCGTTCGCCACGACCGTGTAGAGCGGGGACTGGAGCACCATGTCAGGCTCCCCAAGCTCGGCGGCGAACTCCCAGGTTCTCCCGTCCGGCCACTCGATCGGATCGGGAAGTTCGGCCGGGTCCCCCATCGGCGCGCCGGAGTCGATCCAGTCGACGATCGTGCGGACCTCCTCGTCGCTGAGCGAGGGATCGTTCTTGAAGCGGGTGACCCCGACCGTGCGGTCGACCGGCCAGGGCGGCATCGCCCGCCGCACCACCTTGTCCCGGATGAGCGGGGCGAATGCGCGCACCTCCTCATACGTCTGGAGGGGCATGGGCGCCACGCTCAGGGGACGGTGGCACCGCTCGCAGTTTGCCTGGATGATCGGCGCCACATCCCTCGCGAAGGTCAGGTCCGCCTGCGGGTTTGGGACAAGCGTGATCCGCGCGGGATAGCTGTCCCCGCCCAGGTTCGCCGTCTGGGAAGATGCCTCCTCCGGGTTGGCCGCGAGCAGGCCGGCCAGGGCGAAGCTCCAGGTGAGCGGGAGCAGCCACCCCCCGGCGCCCGGTTTCCGCAACGTCGCACACGTTCCCGTCATGGTGACCCCCGTCCGTCGAAAAAGTGATGTCGGGACCGCCCGCACCACCCGCCGGCAGCCTGCCCGAAATCTAGGTACGCGCCCGGGATGCGCAAAGGAATCCTGACAGAAGAAACGTCACGTCGGGACCGCACCGCAGGGGAGCGCCTCAGCGGAGCTCCCGCGGGAGCGCCTCCCCCTCCAGGAGGAGGTAGAGGTGCGCCTCCATCTGCTGGACCCCCGCCTCCCCGTCGAGCGCCATCTGACCGTCGCCGTTGACATCACGGCCCTCCGCAAGGTGGTAGACGAGGAGCCTAAGCTCCGCGACCAGGGGCGAGGCCCGCCGGATCGACGGCGCCGCTTCCAGACGGCGGCCCACTTCCGCCGCCCGCCTCGCCACCTCCAGGATCCCGTTGCCGATCGTCGTCACGTGTCCCGCGTGGGTGCGGAGGCTCTCCGATGCGCCCTCGGTCTCCGCTGCAAGTCCGATGTGGCGAAGCACACCCTCGACGGCGGGCACGACACCCATGCCGAGTCCCGGCCCTGAACCGGCCCCGGTGGGGTCCAGAAGATGCGCCACGTGTCCCCCGTGGCGCTGCATGGCACCGAGATCGCTCAGGTCCCCCGCCGAGAAGTTCGCGTGGAGGAGCGCGGTGCCCGCTTCGGCCGAAGCCGTCGCGGCGAGACCATTCCCCTCGGGGGTCCCGCCGAAGGCGGTGGCCACGTGGGCGACGTGCGTGTGGGCCGGGCTCGCCTGCTGCGCCGCGAGCCCCGTCCCCGTGACGGCAGCCGGCAACGCCGCGGCGAGAAGCGCCGGCAGCCTCTTCCGGATTCTCATGCGTGTCCTCCCCTGTCGAAGCTCAGAAGTTGGGCTCGTGCCTCTCGAGCATCCGCCGGCGCACCACGCCGCCGTACACGTTCCCCGCCGAGTCCACCCCGACCGCCTCGGCGCCGCTGTGCTCGATCGCTGTTGCCTCGAGATCCTGGATGAGGTACAGCAACGAGCCGTCGCGCGCGTCGCCGACCCTGATCCCCTTCCTCCAGCCGGGATTGTCCGTCCCGTAGGACTCGGAGTCGGCCACGTATATCCGGTCATCCGGACCGATCGCGATCCCGCTCGGCCGCCCGAACTGGTACCAGACGTCCAGGAAGCTACCCGCCTGATCGAAGATCTGGATCCGGTTGTTCGCGCGGTCCCCGATGAAGATGCGCCCGGCTGAATCGATCGCCACATCGTGGGGGACGTTGAACTCCCCGATGCCGGAGCCGGTCTCGCCCCAGGACATGAGGAAGCTCCCGTCAGCCGCGTACTTGGTCACGCGGTTCGCCCCTTGGGCAAAGCTGTGGCCCTCGGTGATGAAGATGTCCCCGTTTTCCGCCACCGCCACTCCCGTCGGCTCCGAGAGGAGCGGCGGGTCCCCGGACATCCCGCGGCGCCCGATCGTGAGGAGGAGCTCGCCCTCGGAATCCCACTTGTAGACGACGTGGCCCCGCTGGTCGGCGGCCCAGACGTTGCCCTCGTCGTCCACGTCGAAGCCGTGCGGGAAGTCCATCATCCCCGAGCCCCACGTCCGCAGGAGCCGGCCCGAGGCATCCATCTTGAGGATCGGAGGCTCCTCGGCTCCGGTGCAGGCGTTCCGGATGCAGCGGCTCATGAAGTAGAGGCTCCCATCCGGCCCTTCCTCCGCTCCCATGAAAGACGACCGTTCGTCATACGCGCCCGCGTCGTACGGTCCGGTGTGGAGCTCACCCCAGGGGTGGACGCGCACGTAGGGATCGGGGAGGTCGTTTGTGGGCTGGATCTGGGTCTGGTCCATCAGCTGCCCGACCGCCGGTGCCGGGAAAAGTCCTGTTGCCAAGGCGACGATGGCAGCTACGAGTGCCGCTCGATGCGGATACCGCATGGAACACCTCCTCTGTCTCTCGTCCGGGGGGCATCGGCAGAGAGAGACGATACGGGGGCGGGGAATCCTAAACAAGCGCGATACGCGCCAGGCCGGGGCGCGGCGCGGGACGGGCGGGCTCACACCTACGCCCCATCTTCCAGACCGCGCCCCAGCCGGTCGAAGCGGCGTACCTCCCCGGGCCGCCGGTCCGACGGGAGCACGTCCATCCACGCCGGATACTCGAGCGGAAGGCGGCTCGCCTCGTCCAGCTCGGCCAGCTCCGCCTCCGACAGCTCGAGCTCGACGGCGCCCAAGTTGTCCTCGAGCTGCGACATCCGACGTGCCCCGATGATCACGCTCGTGACCGCCGGATTCGCAAGCACCCAGGCAAGCGCCACCTGCGCCACGCTCGCCCCGTGCCCGGAGGCGATCTCCCGCATCATCTCCACGATGGCGTCCGCCCTCTCCAAGTCCGCAGGGGGGAAGTCGAAGCTGGCACGCCTCGCCTCCCCGCCCGGCTCCCTCCCGGGCCCGAACTTCCCCGACAGGAGTCCTCCGGCGAGCGGGCTCCAGACGAGAAGCCCCACCCCCTGGTCCTCGAGAAGCGGGATCATCTCGCGCTCGAGTTCCCGCCCGACGAGCGAGTAGTATGACTGCGTGCACTTGAAGCGCTCGAGGCCCTCCCGGCGGGAGATTCCGAGCGCCTGCATGAGTTGCCATGCCATGAGGTTGGAGCATCCGATGTAGCGGACCTTCCCCTGCCGGACGAGGTCGTCGAGGGCCCGGAGCGTCTCGTCGATGCAGGTGAGCGGGTCGGACCGGTGGATCTGGTATATGTCGATCCAGTCCGTGCCCAGACGGCGCAGGCTCGCTTCGGCGGCCTCGATGATGTGGAGCCGGGAGAGGCCGACCTGGTTCGGTCCCTCTCCCATCCGGCCCCGGACCTTGGTCGCCAGTACGACCTCGCTCCGGCGTCCCCGGATCGCCTTCCCGACCATCGTCTCGGACTCCCCGGCGGCATAGACGTCCGCCGTGTCGATGAAGTTGATCCCGGCGTCGAGGGCCCGGGCCACCATCTCGTCGACTGCATCCTGCCCCATGCCTCCGATCACCTCCCACATCTGGCCGCGACCGCCGAAGGTCATCGCGCCGAGGCAGAGCTCGGATACAAAGACGCCGGTATCGGCGAGTACACGGTATTTCATGCGGCCTCCACGTGTTCGGTTTCCCGCTCCTTTCTTCCGCCCGGTTCGGCGGCGCCGACGTTAGGCCGGGCGCGCGGGGAGGACAAGGCGCGCGGCACCCTGCGGCGGGCGGACCCCGTTCGGCGTGCTGCAGCCACCGCGGGAAGGTGGCATTCCCGCCGAATCGCTGTAGGTTACCTAACGAAACAGGATTGAGAAGCCTCCACACCTCACGGGTGCTTGTGTACATCCCCGACCCCCGGGGCACCCGCCCTTGCACGAATAAGGCCAAGCGCTCGTGAAGACACTCGGTCCCGGGGCACTCGCTGCGCTCGCTGTTCCGGCCCTGCTCGCCCTCGGAGCGTCTCCGCACCTCTCCGCACAGGTGCCCCGGCCCACCGAGGGTGAGGGTCCCCTCACGGTCGCCGTGCAGCCTGAGCAGCCCGAGCCCGCGCTGAATCTCCCCGCGCCCGAAGAGCTGGGCCTCGTTCCCGGCCGGCCACGCGTCGCGCCGCCGCGCACCGACACCCCGCCCGTGATCGACGGAATCCTGGACGACGAGGTCTGGGAGAGCGCCGCCCACCTCACCGAGTTCACCCAGCAGGCCCCGATCGACGGGGCCCCCGCGACCGAGGCCACCGACGTCTACATCGCCTACGACTCCGAGAACCTCTACTTCGCCTTCCACGCGCACTACCAGGACCCCGCGATCATGCGGGCGAACCGCGTGGAGCGGGACCGTGCGATGCAGGACGACCTGATGACGCTCTACTTCGATACCTTCCTCGACCAGCAACGCGGCTACGACTTCGACGTGAACGGCTACGGGGTCCAGGGGGACGGCGTCATCACCGCGGGCCGGGTTGGGGGCGGGGGTGGCGGGCGAGGCGGCTGGCGCGGGGGTCCGATCCCGCGCGCGGACCGGTCCTGGAACACCCTCTTCGACACGGCCGGCCGGATCGTCGAGGACGGGTACACGGCCGAGATGGCGATCCCCTTCAAGAGCCTTCGCTATCCGAGCCCGTCCGAGGGCGAGCCGCACCGGTGGGGGTTCCAGATCGTGCGCGAGGTCAAGGGGAAGGACCAGGAGAACCAGGTCTGGGCCCCCATGTCCCGCGACGAGACGAGCTTCTTCGCGCAGATGGGGCTCCTCGAGGGGATGACGGACATCTCCACGAGCCGGAACCTCGAGTTCATGCCCACGCTGACCGCGATCCAGTACGGTGAACTCGACCCCGCGCTCCCTGGATTCGTCAACCAGGCCACGGATCCCGACGCCGGGCTCAATGTCAAGTACGGGATCACCTCGGATCTCACGGCCGATTTCACGATCAATCCCGACTTCTCGCAGATCG
>JAAXGI010000129.1 GCA_012267505.1 Gemmatimonadota bacterium | reverse complement strand
GTGATGTCGTGGCACGAGGTCGTCCGGCTCGTCTCCTGCGTGCCGGGCCCGTGGTCGCCGCCCTCCCAGAGACCCGCGATCGACCCCGTCTCCGGGTTCGCGAAGACTCTCGGCTCGGAGACGACGCGCGCATCCTCGGGCGCGTCCAAGGGGACATGGATGACCGAGATCCGCCAGAACGAGGTGCCGGGCTCGTTTGGATCCGCAATGTCGAGGCACCCCCCAAGTTCCTCCGGCGGCCGGACGCCCGACGTGCCCGAAACGTAGACATAGACGCTCTGGTCGTCGTCCGGATCGCTCACGATCGTGTGCGTGTGCGAGCCCCGGCAGGTCTGTACGGCCGCCACCTGGCGGGGGGTTCCGATGTCGCTGATGTCGAAGATCCGGACGCCCCGGAACCGCCCGGGTTCCACGTCGGCCTCGGTCTCCTCCTCCGATGCGACTCCGCAGTCGAGCCGGCCCCGCCGCTCCTGGTCCGATCGGAAGAGGAGGTCGCCGTAGACCGAGATATCGCCCTGGGCACCCGGGCAGACGACGGAGCTCACCAGTTCCGGGTTCGCCGGATCGGCGATGTTGTAGATGTTGAATCCGTTGTAGTTGCCCACGAATGCGAGGTCGTCGCGGAACGCCAGGTCGGAATTCTTGAGCGGCGGAAAGCCCGGATCGTCGGCGATGAAGAATCCAGGCGGCCGGTCCTGGTGGCCGACGAGCTCCAGATTCGAGATCGCTTCCTCGGCATCCATCCACCCGGCCCCGAGCCCGACCCTCGGGTCCGCATCCCCCTGAACTGCCTGGGCGGCGAGCGCGGGCGGGAGCGCGAGGGTGCAGGCGAGGACGGCGGGCGCCAGGCCCCGGAGAGGGAGGCACACAACTCGGCTGATCACCGGACGTAGATCGTTCATGGCTCGTTCCCTGAGGTTCCGCACCGCGACCCTCCCGTCACAGCTGGGCTCCGGACAGCATCCTCACCATCCGTGCGATCTCGATGCGCTGGTCACTGTCGACATCCACTGCAAATTCGAAGATCACCGCCTCCTCGCCAGCCCCGTCGCTCTCGAAGAGTTCCCTGACCATCGTGAGCGCCCCTTCATGATGCCGGATCATGTAGATGAGAAAAAGGCGGTCGAACGCGGCACCCGAGGCCGCCTCCAGCTCGCCCAGCTCCTCCGGCGTGAGCATACCGGGCATCATCACGGCCGCTCCGGCCACCTGCGACGGGAGCCGATACCCGAGCGCCGGATCCGGGATCTCCTGGCCGTGTTCGCCAAGCCACCGCTCCATCAACGCGATCTCGTCTCCCTGGGAGCGGCCGATCCGCTCCGCCACGAGGCGCACCGCCTCGCTTTCGGCGCGTTCCGGCACGAGCGCGGACAGGGTGATCGCCTGGGCATGGTGCGCGATCATCCCCTGCATGAAACGGACGTCAGCCTGCGTGACGCGCGGGACGAGGGAGCGCCGTGCCTCCTCGGCGTCCACAACCCGGCTCGGCTCACCGGGTGCGCCAGGGCGGACGGCGCGCGCACCGGTTCCGCCGACCGTCTGGCACGCCACCGGGCCGGCCGCAAGGGCCAGTGCCAGGACCCCTGTCCGTGGAAGTAGAGCGGGCATCGTCAGCCGCCGGTGCCGTTGAACGTGAGAGGGATGAGGGCGGGCCATCGTGAGCGTAGGCAGGGGGGACCGGCGAACACAAGTATACCCGGACTCACAGTCCCGTGCCCGGATAGCAACGTCCCCCGCTGGCCAAGTAGAAGTCTCCTCTTGGGGGAATGGGGGGGGACGGACCGGCGCTGTATCCATTCGAAGACGGCGCCTGTCTGGCGATATCACATGGGCCGCCATGCTCCACTCCGGAAGGAGGAAGGAGAGCAAGAAAAACGGCGACCAGGGACACTGAGAAGATCACCGTCCGTCGATAGTGCGCGGGTTCACGACGGACTGCCGGTCACCCCGCAAGCCCGGCCAAGAGCGCCACCATTTCCCGGACCCCGATCACCTCGGTCCTTTCGGCGACCGGGTAGCGACCTCGGTCCGCGACAACGACGAAAGCACGTTCCGGGCTGAGGTCGTCCATCGCATGGTGAAAGCCCCTGCCGAGCCCCGTCGCCGTGCTGCGCTTGACCTCCACTCCCCACAGGCGCTCCGACCCGGGCAACTCCATGACCAGATCCATCTCAGCACCGCCCGCCGTCCGATAGAAGCTTGCCCGGGTCATTGCCGGAGCAGCCGCGAGAAGGTTCTCGATTACGAACCCCTCCCAGCTTGCACCGAACACCGGATGTCCGCTGAGGACCTCGAAGTTGCCGATCCCGAGGAGCGCGTGCACGACGCCGCTGTCGCGAATATAGACCTTTGGCGACTTGACAAGCCGTTTCTTCAAATTCGCTGCGAATGGCGGAAGCCGACGAACCAGGAGCAGGCCGCACAGTGTGTCGATATAACGCGTGACAGTCGGCGCGCTCACCGACAGGCTCCGCGCCAGTGATGCGGAGGACAGGAGCCCACCCTGTGCATGGGCCAGCATCGTCCACAGCCGGAGGAGAGTATCGGCGGGAACGCGCGGCTGTATGAATTCGCCCAGATCCCGTTCCAGGTACGTTCGGATGAAGTTCCGCCTGAAGACCAGGCTGTCGGTGTCACTCGCCGCAAGGAAAGCATCGGGAAACCCGCCCCGAAGCCAGAGCGCATCCGTGGCCCAGTCATCGGCGGAAACCTCGAGAACACCCAGCGGACGGAGCGAGACAAGCTCGATCCGACCGGCGAGGGACTCGCCTGCCTGCTTCAGAAGGTCGACGGAGGCGGACCCGAGAATGAGGAATCGCCCGGTACGCAGTCCGCGCCGGCGACCCTCGTCGATCAGGCCGCGGAGATCGGCAAACAGTCCAGGCATCCGGTGGACCTCATCGAGGATGACAAGACGGTCGCTGTACCTCCGGAGAAAGATGCGGGGATGGCGCAGCTTCTCCCGGTCTTCACGCGACTGGAGATCCAGATAGAGGGCACGGCCCTCTCGCGCGAACTCAAGCGCAAGCGTGGTCTTGCCCACCTGGCGAGGGCCAAGCAGCGCCACCGCCGCCTGGCGGGAGAGGGCAGCCCGCACTTCCGCCGCAGCTTTCCGAGGGATCATGACGGCGGTCGTATTGGAATCATCGCTCTCGTTTGGATCGCCATTAACCGAGTAAAATAAAAATATATATTTAATTTGCAAGAATATATCTTGCCCAACATCGCGTTCGCCGGAATCTCGCGAACAGGGAAAACTCGCATATCTGCACCCACACAGAACCGGACGAGCGGTCGGATTCCAGCGGGAGGTGATGCTGCACGGTCTGCCTTCCAGAGTGAGCACCTTCGCCTACATCGAGCGAGGTGGGAGGGCGTGAGAACAGAGGCGGCGGCCACTCCGGCTGGCGTGCCGAACGCCTTCGATCACTCCCTCCAGACGGTGTTCTGCCTCGCCCCGAAGTTCACCCGAAGGAGGACGTTTCCGTTTGGTCTTGACAATGCCGGGCCCACTGCCCGGTCTCCCGGCCCCGCGAGGCCGGGGAGAGGCTCAGCGGTAGACCTGGAAGTAGATCACCGGCCAGATGAGGACCGCGAAGTACCAGAACACCTGGGCGGCCATGAAGCGGCCGGGGGTGAGCACTCCCTGACGAAGCCACGTCCACACCTTCGCGAGCCAGACAAGGGCCCCGGCCGTGTGGAGGGAATGCACGCCGACGATCAGGTAGAAGAAGGCGCCGTACGCGGTTGAGAGATCGAGACCGTCGCGGATCAGGCCAACCCATTCGATTCCCTGGAAACCCAGGTAGCCGGTGCCGAGGACGAGCGCGGCCAGAAGGAAGGCGGCGGTCCGGGGGGAGGCGGCCCGGAAGGAGAGCCGGGCCCAGAGGAGCGCGCATCCGCTGAGCAGGAGCGCCATGGAACCCACTGCCGTCTCCGCAACGGGAAGCGGCGGCTGGTCGAGAGGCGGCCAGAACGCTCCCACCTGGTCCGAGACGAACTGCACGTGGGCAGAGATGAGTCCCGCGAACAGCATCGTCTCGGCAATGACGACCAGCGTGACCGCGATCACACCGTTCGGGATGCGCGGCGCGCTCCCACCCGGCTGTGCGGACGACCGAGCCCTGGGGACCGCGTTCATGCCATGCTCCGGACCGGAATCGGGTTGCGGGGCCTTGGGGTCGTTCCCGGCAGGGCGGCCGGCGCCTTGAGGCCTGCCTTCGCGGGGAAAAGTCTAACCACGCGGCCGCTCACAATACAGGCGGCCGGGCAGGTCGGGCTCCCGCCCAATCCCAGCGGGACCCTGCACCGGCCGACCGGCGGCGCACGCCTCCACACCCATGATCCACGCCGCCACGGGGACGGTCGCCCCGCGGCAGCTCCACGAGGGCCTGCGGGAAGGACGGAAGCGGGCGGCAGCCCGGCCGCCGTACGCGGCGGGATGAGACGTTCCGGACCCGGGTGACGCCGGACCACGGCAGCTGGAGAACCGGGGCGGCGGACGGGCGGTGAGATGCGCGCGGATCCCTTTGCGCCGGGAAGGACGGGGCTTCTATAGTCTTTCCGCACCCGCCCGCATCGGCCCTACAACGCCCGGAACAGATCCCATGAACCACCAGACCGGCCCCGGTTCGGCCCCCGTCCGCGCGACGCTCGCGGTCTTGCTTGCCGCGCTCCCCCTGCTCATCCCGGATCGCGGAGCGGCAGCGCAGGAACTGTTCAGGGCCCGCCTCTCCCCGCTTCCGGTCAACGGGGCCACCGTCTCGACCATCACCGGCGTCGGCGGCGTCCGCGCGACGCTCGCCGGGAGCGAGCTCACCCTCGAGGGCGACTTCCGGGGCCTGAGCTCGCCCGCCACCGGCGCCGAGCTCCGGACCGCACAGCCCGGACTCCGCGGGCCGGTAGTCGCCGCGCTCGAGGCCACGGCGGCCGGGGCGGGCACCGTGACAGGATCGGCGACCCTCTCCGACGCGGAGGTCGGACTCCTCCTCGGCCATGCCCTCTATGTGCAGGTCAATACCGAGGGAAACCCCGAGGGCGAGCTTCGCGGATGGATCTACGACCTGGAGACGATCGGTCCGGAGGCGGCGAACACCGGGTCAGCGACGCTGACGGCGGCGGACCTCCTGAGAGACTTCGTGCCCGTCACCGACGAGATGCTCGAAGACCCCGATCCCGCCGACTGGCTGATGATCCGGCGCGACTACCACGCGCACAGCTACAGCCCCCTCGACGAGATCACGCGGGACAACGTGGGCGGGCTTCGCCTCGAATGGGTCTGGCAGATGAACGACGGGGCCTCCGAACCCGCCCCCATCGTCTATGACGGCGTGATCTACCTGATCAACCCGAGCAACGTCGTGCAGGCGCTGGACGCGCGGACCGGCGACCTGATCTGGGAGACGGCGACCGGACCGGACGACGGCCAGGACATGCGCAACATCGCGATCTACGGGACGAACATCATCCAGGCCACGACGGACGCGCGCATCGTGGCCCTCGATGCGCGCACGGGAGAACAGGTCTGGGAGACCGTGATCCAGGAGGAGCACGCGAACTCGAGCGGCCCGATCGTCGCGGACGGGAAGGTCCTGAACGGACTCGGCCGCTGCTCCCGGTACCGCGAGACCCGCTGCTTCATCAGCGCGCACGACGCGACCACCGGAGAGCTGGTCTGGCGGTTCAACACGATCGCCCACGCCGGCGAGCCCGGCGGGGATACCTGGGCCGACCTGGACAACATCTTCCGCCAGGGCGGCGACACCTGGATCACGGGGAGCTACGACCCGGAGCTCAACCGCACCTACTGGGGCACGGCGCAGGCGAAGCCCTGGGTTCCCGCGAGCCGCCACATGTCGATCTTCGACGAGGGGCTCTACACGAACGCGACCGTCGCGATCGATGTTGATACCGGTGAACTCGACTGGTTCTTCCAGCACGTCCCCGGCGAGGCACTCGATCTCGACGAGGTGTTCGAGCGGGTGCTCGTGGACCGCGGCGACGAGCGCCTCGTGTTGTCCATCGGAAAGCACGGGATCCTCTGGAAGAACGACCGCGTCACGGGAGAGTTCCTGGGCTACGCCGAGACCGTCTACCAGAACGCCTTCACGGACATCGATCCCGAGACCGGGGCCATCACGTACCGCGACGACATCATCAATGCCCGGATCGGCGAATGGACACCGGGGTGCCCCAGCAGCGCGGGAGGAAAGGACTGGCACTCGATGAGCTACCACGAGCCCACCGGGGTACTGATCGCGCCGCTCAGCCAGACGTGCCTGGAGAACCAGGCCCGCGAGGTGGAACTCGTGGAGGGAAGCGGCGGCTCCGCGTCGGCCCGGCTCTTCTTCGAGATGCCCGGATCGGACGGCAACCTCGGCAAGCTCGCCGCCTATCACGTCGACACCCTGGAAGAGGTCTGGAGCTACGAGCAGCGGGCGTCGTTCATCACCGGGGTGCTCTCGACGGCCGGCAACGTGGCCTTCGCCGGCGACCTGGACCGGCGGTTCCGCGCCTTCGACGTGAGCACCGGGGAGATCCTCTGGGAGAGCCGGCTCGGCACCTCCGTGCAGGGACACCCGGTCTCCTACGCCATCGACGGCAAGCAGTACATCGCCGTCACCACCGCCACATGGGGAACGAGCCCGCGGACCGTTCCCCGGCTCGTGGCACCCGATGTGCGGCACCCCCCCACCGGGAATACGCTCTATGTCTTCAGCCTCCCCGACTGACCGGGCGAGCGCGCCGGGGGAGGGTCTGCGGCGGGGCTACCGGTTCTCCGGCTCCGAACCTCGCCCCGCGGACGGCGGAAGCCGGGCCAGGGCCCGGTCCACGAACTCGGCGACGCCCCGGAGGTCCCGCCGATAGGGGATCCCGTCGCCGACCTCCCCGAGGCGGCCCGGGTCCGGGGCGTATGCGACGACCGGCCGGCCATAGCGCACGGAGAGGCGCGCCTCGCTCGCCGTGCCGGGCCCGCCCGGGAGGACGATGACGATGTCCGCCGTAAGCACATTGATGTGGTTGCGCGAGAGGACTCCCGCTCCCGCCTCTCCCCTCTGCGGGAGATGGGTCAGGATCGCGATCTCGACCCACGGATTCGGATAGCCCGGAGCGGGGCGGGCGCTCTGCCCGTCGCTCGGAAGGACGCCGAGAATGAGACCCCGCCGTTCCCCGACGCGGGCAAAGCCCTCGCTCACCGATGCCATGACGCCATCTCCTCCCCCGGTCAGGAGGTGCACGCCGCGGCGCGCCAGCCATGCTCCGAGCGGGAGGGCGAGTTCGCGGTGGGGTTCGCTGCCCGAACCCATGACGCCGACCACCGGGATCCTGCCGGGCTGCGTCGGAATCCTGGACATCGCCGGACCGGTCGTTTCAGGTCGGGGAGACGCCGTCGCGGCGGCCGGCTGGCCGCGCGCACGCATCTCGGATACCGGCGAGAGAGAGGAGCGGCCGCGGCCTTCGGCGGTACTTGCCGTGTGAAAACCCGCGTCCTACGGTTTTGGGTGGAAAGGAGGCCCCGCCTCCCGCACCCCGATCCGCCGCACTGCCCATCCAGGAGGCCAGATCATGGCGATACCCACCTCGCTCAGACGGGCGCTCCCGCTCCTCGCTCTTGCGCTCCTCTCCGCAGCCCCGCTCACCGCCCAGAACTCGTCGAACGCGTACGCTATCGTGGACGGCTGGGCCAAGCTGCCCGGCGGGAGGGAGATGGGTGCCGTCGGCAAGGTCACGATCGATCCGGACGGCCGCCACATCTGGGCCGTCGTCCGCTGTGACGCGGGGCCGGAGCGATTCGGGAGCGAATGCCTCGATTCGGATCTCGACCCCGTGATCAAGTTCGACCCGGAGGGCAACGTCGTCGAGAGCTTCGGGAGCGGGCTCTTCATCTGGCCGCACGGAATCGATGTGGACTCGGACGGCAACGTCTGGGTCACGGACTCGGTGGGCTCGGGGAACATCCCCGCGGGCGACACCCGCGGTCACCAGGTGATAAAGTTCAGCGGCCAGGGCGACGTGCTCATGACCCTCGGCAGTCCGGGCATGGAGGGCGGCGGTCCCGACCACTTCACCGCGCCGGCCGATGTGGCCATCGCCGACAACGGGGACGTCTTCATCGCGGATGGCCACGGGAACACCGGCAACAACCGCGTCGTCAAGTTCGACAGCCGCGGCAACTACCTCATGGAGTGGGGCCGCACCGGGTATGCGCCCGGCGAGTTCCGCGCCCTGCACGCGATCGATATCGACCCGAGCGGGCGGATCTTCGTCGGCGACCGGAGCAACAGCCGGATCCAGATCTTCGACCCCGACGGAAACCATCTGGCCACATGGACGCAGTTCGGACGCCCGAGCGGGATCGCCTTCGACGGCAACGGCCGGATCTACGTCGCCGACTCGGAGTCCGACGATTTGCAGAATCCCGGATGGGAGATGGGGATCCGGATCGGCGAGATCGAGACCGGGTGGGTCACGGAGTTCATCCGCTTTCCTTGGGCCGACCCGCGCGACCCGTCGGGCAACGGGGCGGAATTCGTCGCCGTCGACAGCGAGGGGAACATGTACGGCGGCGAGCCGCGGCCGCGGCAGCTCAGGAAGTACATGCGGGTCCGCCCGTAGGCGGACGTGAAGGGCCGCACGCTCCCGGCGCTCTCGCTCCTTGCGCTGGTGTGCCTCGGCATCGGGGCAGCCGCGCCGGCCGAGGGACAGCGGTTCCGTCGGAGCACCAGCCGGGTCCGGCTCGGAGACGGCCTTCCCGACCAGCCCGGCGGGTTCACCTTCTGCAGGCTCGCGTTCGTCGAGGTACGGCGCGAGCCCGGCGGCTCGAGCTGGGACACCGACTTCCCGAACGCGGAGAGGAACCTCACCACCCGCCTCTCCCAGCTCACCCCGACACCCATCAGCCGGTGGGAGCACGGCGAGGTGGGGTATGCCATCGTCCGCGCCACGGACGCCGAACTCTTCGAGTGCCCCTTCCTCTTCGGGTCCCATGTGGGCGTAACGGGTTTTGACGCCGACGAGGTCGAGGCGCTGCGGAAGTACTTCGACAAGGGCGGCTTCCTCTGGGTGGACGACTTCTGGGGGAACGCCGCCTGGCGCCAGTGGGAACGCCAGATGGAGCTGGTGTTTCCCGAGCGCCGGATCGTGGATCTCCCACTCGACCATCCGCTCTTCGAGATCGTCTACCAGGTGCCCGAGCTCCCGCAGATCCCCTCCATCCAGCACTGGAGGCGGTCGGGCGGGGGGACGTCGGAGCGGGGGCTCGAGAGCCGCCAGCCGCACATCCGGGCGATCCTGGACGAGGGCGGACGGATCGTGGTGCTGATCACCCACAACACGGACATCGCCGATGGGTGGGAGCGCGAGGCCGAGGATCCGCAGTTCTTCTACCGGTTCTCGCCGGACGCCTACGCCGTGGGGGTGAACGTCGCGGTGTGGATGATGACGCACTGACAGCGCGGTCCCCCCGCGCCCGGCCCGGGCGGTCCGCGGCGTCTCACCCTCCGGCGGGCGTCACCTCAGGTAGTGATCGAAGAAGTCGATCGTGCGCGCCTGCGCGAGCGACGCGGCGGCCTCGTCGTAACGCGGCGTCGTGTCGTTGTGGAAGCCGTGATTCACGCCGCCGTACATGTGCATCGAGTAGGTCTTTCCGTTCGCGCTCAGCGCCGCGTCGAACGCCGGCCACCCCAGGTTGATCCGCTCGTCCAGCCCGGCGTACTGGATCATGAGCGGCGCACGGATCGCCGGCACCGCCTCGGCCGGAGGCTGGCTGCCGTAGAAGGGAACACCGGCACCGAGGTCGGGAAGGCGGGTGGCCAGGGTACCGACGACCCCGCCTCCGAAGCAGAATCCGACGGCACCCACCCGGCCCGTGCTCTCCGAATGGCCCATGAGAAACTCGGCGGCTGCGTGGAAGTCCTCGACCATCGTGTCCCGCTCGAGCCGGCTCTGCATCTCCCGGCCATCATCGTCGTTGCCGGGATAGCCGCCGAGCGGGGTCAGCGCGTCGGGACCGAATGCGAGGAAGTCCGCCGCGGCGAAGCGCCGGACGACATCCTCGATATAGGGATTGAGGCCGCGATTCTCATGGATCACGAGCACCGCGGCCCGCGTCCCGCCCCCCGCCGGACGCGCCATGTATCCGCGCATCGTGCCGGACCCGGCCGGAGAATCGTACGTCACATAATCCTGCCGGATGCGGGCGTCGTCGGGTTCCACCTGCCGGGCCCATGCGTAGCGCGGCCTCAGGGCCTCGAACATGGCGACCGCCGTGAGGCCGCCGGTGGCGAACTTGGCTGCGCCGTCGAGGAAACCCCGCCTGTCGATCATCCCGTGCACGTACTTGTCGAAGAGCCCGAGGACCTCGGGGGGGAACTCACTCGCCTTCATTCTCTTGCTCGCCATCGCACGCACGCTCCGGATCAGTGGGGTCTCGTGAGGGCTTCCCGGACCGGGCGCAACCGCGACTCCCGGAAGGCGGCCCGCCGGTACTTGGCCATTTTGCGGGGCGGCGGCGGCCCGGGCAAGTCGGGTCCCGGAGGCGGCGGAAGCCAGCGCCGCGCCCGCCGTTCTTGCGCCGTTCGCAATCTCCGCCCCGCCTTCATACAATGACCATCCGGCACCGCTTCTCGCTCCCCACAGGAGGCTCCGATGCGCAACGCGCTCCTTCTTCTTGCCGCCGCCGTCATCCAGCTCCCGGCCGGCGTCCACGCCCAGCAGGAGGAGAGCTACGACTACTGGTCGTTCAACCGGCAGATGGTCCGCCGCGGGCAGGAGGCCGTCATGACGTGCAACGGCCTCTTCGCCTCGAACCGCACCTACGATCAGGTGAAGGCCCAGGAACTCGCATTCATTCCCGAGCCGGTCTACCGGAGCTCGCCCGGCGACATCGTGATCGACCGCGGTCGGAGGGCGGTCGCGATCGGCTCGGACCACGGGGTCCCGACGATCCGCGCGGCGTTCCGCGAGGGACTGGGCTGCGTCGTGCTCGCCCCGGACCAGACCTTCGACGACATCGACGCCCTTCCGCGCCTGGACCTCCCGGCGCCCCCCGGCGATCCCGCCGCGATTGCGTGGCCGGACGGGGATCTGGTGGAGGACGGGGATCTCCCCCCGAACGTTGACGGCGCAGCGCTCGCGGCCGCTTCCGACTGGGCCTTCGAGCGCGAGTCGCCGGAGCAGGTGACGATCGGGCTCGTCGTCGTCCACAAGGGACAGATCATCCATGAGCGCTACGCGCCGGGGGTGGACGCGACCACGAAGACCCGCACCTGGTCCGTCGCCAAGAGCATCGCCTCCACCCTGATCGGGATGAACGTGGACGCCGGGCGGATGGCGCTGGACGATCCCCTTCCCTTCGACTGGCTCCCCGAGGCGAGGGCGCCCGAGAAGGACCCCCGCTCGGCCATCACGCTTCGCCACGCGCTCAACATGTCCTCGGGCCTCTATCCGATCGACAACGGGGGGCTCGAGTACGCCACCGGGTCGGGCCTCTCGTACTGGGCGGGCACAAGCTCGGTGACCGGAGCGCGGAACAAGGCCCTCATCCGCGAGCCCGGCGCCCACTTCGACTACGAGAACTACGACACGCTGCTCGCGATCTACGCAATGAAGCTCGCCCTGGGGGACGAACAGACCTACCTCGAGTTCCCGAGAAAGGCGCTCCTCGACCGCATCGGGATGCGAAGCACACTTCTCGGCGTCGACCGGTTCGGCGACTACATCCTGAGTAGCCAGGTCTATACGACGGCCCGCGACCTCGCGCGCCTCGGACTCCTCTACCTGAGGGACGGCGTCTGGGACGGTGAGAGGCTCCTCTCGCGCGAGTGGGTCGACTTCGTGCGCACGCCGGCCCCGTCGACCGCCGAGACCGGCAACCAGTACGGGGGGCACTTCTGGCTCGTCCCCGAAGGGAGGAGCGATGTCCCGGCGAGCGCCTACTCGATGTCCGGCAACCGCGGCCAGTCCGTCACCATTCTCCCGACCCACGACCTCGTGATCGTGCGGAGGGGGCTCGACTACGGGCGGCAGGGCTTCGACAGGTGGGGTCTGGCGCGCGAGGTCCTGAAGGCCGTCACCATCGACTGGGAGCACTAGACCCGGCGTGGCGGCCCGGAGGCCCCCGGGATCCGGTTCGTGAGGGACGCGCTCGCGGCGGCCGCGCTCCTCTCGGCCCATCTCGTTCTCGCCGCTGCGGTGGCGGGGCAGGACCGGGACGGGCCCGAGCCCGTGCGGCTCGACGTGATGACGTTCAATATCCGGACCGCGGCGGGACGCGACGGGGCGAACGTCTGGCCGAACAGGAAGGCGCTCGTCGCCGAGACGATCGCCCGGTCGAGCCCCGATGTGGTCGGCCTCCAGGAAGCGCTCGAGGAACAGATCGAGTTCCTGGCCTCCCGCCTTCCCGAATACCGGTGGCTCGGGGTCGACCGGGGCCTGAACGGGGGGCGCGGCCTGAGCGAGGCGACTCCGATCTTCTACCGCCACCGCGAGCTCACCCCGATCGAATCGGGCACATTCTGGATCTCCGAGACACCGGCGGAGCCCTCGCGGGGACGGCGCCGGTCATCCCGGATCGTGACGTGGGCGCGATTCTACCATCACGGGACCGGCCAGCAGCTCGTCGTCTACAACACCCACTTCAGCCTCAGGCAGGGCGCCGGGCACCTGCGCGGGACGGAGCTCATCAATGAGCGCATCGCCGAGCTTCCGGAAGGAAGCGCCGTCGTCGCAATGGGCGATTTCAACGCGGTCGCCGAGCGGAGCGAAACGTGGACGGCCGCGACCGCCCACGGGCTCCGGGACGCCTGGGTGGTCGCCAAGGAGCGCCGGGGCCCAGCGATCACCGCGAACGGGTTCGGGCCGCCCCCGGAAGGATGGGACGGCCGGATCGACTGGATCCTGGTCGGGGGCCGGGTATCGGTGCTCGCGGCCGAGACGATCGTCCACAGCAGGGAGGGACGCTTTCCCTCCGACCACTACCCCGTTCTCGCCCGCCTCGAGATCGGGCGGTAGCTCCGCTTCCGCCCTCCCCCTGGGCGGCAGGCTGGAGGGCAGGACGCAGCGGGCACCGGGGGGCGGAAGTGCGCCGAGCGCGGTGCCCGATTATCGTGGTTTCCGGACGCTTGGCAACCGCGCGTTCCCCGCTCCCCCGTTCCCTCGGCTCCCACCCCCGACTCTGACCGGAGACGCCTTTCGATGAAGACCGTTCCCGCGGCCCCGGTCTCCCGGAGATCCGCGCTCAAGGGGCTCGGCGCAGCCGCAGCCCTCCCGGTAGTCGGCCCTGCCCTGCGCAGGCGGCAGCCCAGTGTCGAGGGGAAGGTGGCGCTCGTCACCGGTTCGAGCCGCAACCTCGGACGGGCGACCGTGCTCGAGCTGGCGAGAAGGGGTGCGGATGTGATCGTCAACGCGCGGACGAGCCGCGACGAGGCCGAGGCCGTCCGTGACGAGGCCGAGGCACTGGGGGTACGTGCCGCCGCGATCCTGGCCGACGTGGGCGATGAGACCCAGGTGAACCGGATGGTCGATCAGGCGATCGATCAGCTCGGCCGGATCGACGTGCTCATCGCCAACGCCGGATACCGCGGCTCCACGCAGCTCAGCGCGATGACGACGGACGAGTGGCGCGCGGCCGCGGCGGTGAACTTCGACGGTCCGTTCTTCTGCGCGCGCGCCGTCGTCCCGGGGATGATGGCCAACGGCGGAGGACGCATCATTACCGTATCGGGCCTCAACTCGTTTCACGGACGGTCCGGATGGGCGCATATCTGCGCATCCAAGATGGGAGCCATCGGGATGACGCGCGCACTCGCCGTCGAGCTTGCCCCCTACGGGATCCTCGTGAACCACGTCGTGCCCGGCGCATATGTCGGCCACCCCGATCCTTCCCGGATCGCCCTCGAGAGGATCGGTCTCGCCGAAGAGCTCGCCCACATGTACGCCTTCCTGGCGTCGGACGAGTCGAGCTACATCACGGGGCAGACCTTCCATGTGAACGGCGGAGAGCTGCGCGTCTGACGACACCGCCAGAGGACCGAACCCGAAGCGCCGGCGCGCGCGCCTCCCGCCGTGCGATGCCTTGAAGAGGCGCTCACGACCAGGAAACCACACCATGACACGACACGCCCCCGCAGCCGGAACCGCCCTCACCGCCCTTCTCCTCGCAGCTCCCGCCCTCGCGGCGCAGTCGCAGGGAGCGTACGAAGAGGCCCCGGCACTCGGCTACACCGCCGTCGAGGCCCCCCTCACCGTGCCTGCGGGCGTGGAACTCGGCCCGTCCTCATCGGTCGCCGCCGATGCGGACGGCCACCTGTACGTCTTCCACCGGGGGGCGAACCCGATTGCCGAGTTCGATGCGGACGGCCACCACCTCCGCTCATTCGGGGACGACCACGGCTTCGAGCGTCCGCACGGCCTGCGCATCGATGCGGACGGCAACCTCTGGGTCACGGACGTACGAAGCCACTTCGTCTTGAAGCTGAGCCCCGGTGGCGAGGTCCTGATGACGATCGGTGTGCCCGGGCAGGCCGGCGCGCCGGGCGAGCGTCTGCTCAACGAGCCCAATGACATCGCTTTCGGGCCCGACGGCGAGATCTTCATCGCACAGGGACACGGAAACGCGGTGCCGGGCGTCGTCAAGCTGGACCGGAACGGGGCATTCCTGGCGTCGTGGGGATCGGAGGGAAGCGGAATCGGCGAATTCGACATCGCCCACTCTATCATCGTCGACGACGAGGGCCACGTGCATGTGGCGGACCGCCAGAACCAGCGGATCCAGGTGTTCGACCTGGACGGCAACTTCATCCGCCAGCGGCGGTACGCCGGCCTCCCCTGTGGTCTCGCGATGCACGAGGGCACGATCTACATGGTGAGCGGGTTTTCCGGCCAGCTCCTCCGGCTCGCCCCGGACGGAAGCGTGGCCGCCGCCACCGGCCGGAGCGGCGACGGGTGGGGCGCCTTCGGAGAGGCTCACTACCTGGCGATCGATCCCGACGGGGAGATCTTTGTCGCAGATCCCGTGAGCGGGGAGGTCGAGAAGTTCGTCCGGCGGTAAGCGGGCCCGCGCCCGCGCAGCCGGGCCGGCTTCTTCGGGGCCGTGGGGAGGGACGGCGACGGACGGCTAGGTCTGCCCGAATTCGCGTCCCGCGCGTTCAGCCGTGCGCGCCAGCCAGTACCTCGGCCGCGCCATGGCGTTCTCCCGGCTCGTCACCGCGGAGAGCGAATAGGTGCGCGTGAAGATCTCCCGCCCGCCGCGCGCACGGCCGGTCGATCCACAGATCGCGACGACCGGGACGCCCGCCTCCCGTGAGAGGCGGGCCAGCTCGCCGATCCCCTTCCCCATGAGCGACTGATCGTCGAGCCGGCCCTCGCCGGTAATGACGAGATCGGCCCGCCGGACGCGTTCCGGCAGCCGCGCAGCACGGGAAAAGAGCGCGAACCCCGTCTCGGGCTCGGCGCCGAGAAAGGCCATAAGGCCGAATCCGAGGCCGCCCGCGGCCCCCGCACCCGGGACCGCGGCGAGCGTCCGGCCGTCCCGTTCGCCCACCACCTGGGAGAGGCGGCGCAGGGCCGTTTCCGCGCCGGCGAACTCCTCCGGCCGGATTCCCTTCTGCGGTCCGAAGACCCGTGTGCATCCCAGGGGGCCGAGAAGGGGGTTCCGGACATCCACGGCAACCGAGAGCCGGCCGAGCTCAGGGCTTCTGCCCGGGGGCTCGACACGGGAGCAGTCCCCGAGTTCGATCCACCGCCGGATCCCGGAGCCGGACCGGGAGAGAAACCGCCAGCCGAGCGCGCGTGCAAGCCCGAATCCGCCGTCGTTGGTCGCGCTCCCGCCCACCCCGATGAAGGTGCGGCGCGGCGCCACCCGCGCGACCGCCGCAAGCACGCCGGCGAGACCGGCCGTGTCGAGATCGAAGGGGTGGAACCGGCCGGCCGGAAGCCTCGCGAGCCCCACCACCTCCGCGGATTCCACGACGGCCGTGCGCGACTCAGGCTCCCACCACCAGCGCGCGCGCACCGGCCGGCCGGCCGCATCGCGGGTGGACGCACGCTTGGTCCGCGCGCCGATGAGGGCACCCACGATCCGGCCGAAGCCCTCCCCCCCGTCGCTCATGGGGAGAAGGTCCGTCGCGTCGCGCGGACGGACTCCGCTCCAGCCGCTGGCGATCCAGCGGGCGGCTTCCCCGGCTGTAAGCGTGCCCTTGAAGCTGTCGGGTGCGACGAGAACCCTCAGCGCCGGCTCAGAGTCCGCGGATCTGTACGTTCCTGAACCGGACCACCCCCGCGCCGTACTGGAGCGCGATCGGGCCGGCCTGGAACTGGCCGTCGTCCACGTCCACGAGCTGCGTTCCGTTGAGCGTCACGACGAGCTGTGATCCCTCCGCGCGAATCAGGTAGGAGTTCCACTGCCCGCCCGCATCGATGACCTGACTCGGCGCGGCGATGTGCACGATCCCGCCCGTCCGGTACGTCTGGTCGGCCCGCGTGTCGTAGATGTTGACCTCGTAGCAGTTCGTGTCCCGGACCGCCTCGGGATCCTGGCAGCGGATGAAGATCCCGCTGTTGGCCGGCTCGTCCACCCAGAATTCGACACTGAACTCGAAGTCACCGTACGATTCCTCCGTCAGGAGAAACCCGCTTCCCTCGTCCGCGGATACGGCGCCGTCGCCGAGTTCCCAGTTCGCGTTCCCGAGGACCCGCCACCCGTCGAGACTCGAGCCGTCGAAGAGTGTCGTCCATCCCATCTGCTGCGCCGACGCGGAAGCGGGGACGGTCGCGGCGGCTCCCGCGAGAAGAGTGGTCGTGACCAACAAAACGAGCATGGAGCGCATGGGAACACCTCCGCAGAAAGGTCCGGGTCTCGGTGCGAACGGGGCAGTGTGCCCAACCGCAACGCCGCGCGCAAGAACGCCGGACCGAAGCCTGTCCGACCGACGCCGGGCCGGTGGTCCCGGCACGGCCGTGGTCCGCCGTCTCCACCCGCCGGAGCAACCTGCGCGGCGCGGGTGGACGGATGCAGTCGCGAGCCGCCCGTGGTAGCTTGGCGAGGCCGCCGGGAAAGCCGGGCAGCGCTCCGCCGCACTGCTTGGGATCCGGGGGGCCGAAGCGTTCCGGCACGCCATAGCCTAGGGCTGTCAGGCACCCCGCCCGGCACACGCCCCGGATCCTCGCACTGCGCACCGCGGTGCGCCCCCGCCGCGCCCCCTACCAACCCGAGTGAGGAAACCATGCCGCAACTGAACCAGCCATCCCCGATTCCACGGCGCGCACGCGCTCTCGGGCTCGCCGCCGCGCTGGCCGTCCTCGCCGGACCGGCGCACGCGCGGGAGCAGGCGAGTGGGCTTCCGACCATCGAGGAAGCGACCGCCGGGCTCCAGGCCATGACAGGCTTCTTCAACCTCTACTGGGACGACGCCACCGGCTCCCTGATGTGGGAAATCGACGAGCCCGGAAGCGAGTTCCTCTACCAGGTCTCGATGGGGTCGGGACTCGGCAGCAACCCCGTGGGGATCGACCGCGGCCAGCTGCGGGGCACGTACGTCCTCGAGGCGACGAGGGTGGGGCCACGCGTCCTACTCATGGAGCCCAACTACCGGTTCCAGGCTCGGAGCGAGAACCCGACCGAGGTGCAGGCCGTGCGCGACGCCTTCGCCCCCTCCGTGCACTGGGGCTTCGATGTGGTCGCCGAGACGGGCGGGGCCGTCCTTGTCGACGCCACGGCATTCTTCCTTCGCGATGCGCGCGGCGTCATCGAGCAGATCGCAGGACGGGGGCAGGGCAGCTTCGAGCTCGACATCTCGCGCAGCGCCATCTACCTCCCGAACACCCGCTCGTTTCCCGACAATACCGAGGTCGAGGCGACGCTCACCTTCACGAGCAGCAATCCCGGCCCGCTCGTCAGCGGTGTCGCATCAACGGGAAGCGCCGTCACGCTCCGCGAGCACCACTCCTTCATCCGCCTCCCCGACGACGGATACCGCACGCGGATCGCGGATCCGAGGGTCGGGGTGAACGGCCCGACCGTCTACGACTACGCCACGCCGATCGATCAGGACATGCGGATCCGCTGGGCGGCCCGGCACCGGCTCGAGAAGCGCGACCCCGGAGCCGAATCGAGCGAGGCCGTCGAGCCGATCGTTTACTACGTCGACCCGGGCACCCCGGAGCCGATCCGGAGCGCACTCATCGAGGGGGCAAGCTGGTGGGCGGACGCATTCGAGGCCGCCGGGTTCATCGACGCGTACCGCGTGGAGGTGCTGCCCGACGGCGTCGACCCCCAGGACATCCGCTACAACGTGATCCACTGGACCCACCGGCGGACGCGCGGCTACTCGTATGGCAACACGGTCATCGACCCCCGGACCGGAGAGATCATCCGCGGGGTCGTGAACCTCGGCAGCCTCCGGCTCAGACAGGACTACCTCCTCGGACAGGGGCTCGTCTCGCCCTTCCCGGGCGGGATCCTCTCGGGCACGCCGGACACCGAGTACCTGAGCCGCCTCGTGCAGGGCTCAGACGCGGTGGAGATGGCGCTCGCCCGGGTCCGCCAGCTCTCCGCCCACGAGGTCGGCCACACACTCGGCTTCCCCCACAACTACATGGCGAGCGCCTACGGCCGCGAGAGCGTCATGGACTATCCGGCGCCGCTCGTGGAGATCGACCGGGACGGCAACCTCGACCTCTCGAACGCGTACCTGCAACGGATCGGCGAGTACGACAGGCTCTCGACGAACTGGCTGTACCGCGAATTTCCTCCCGGGACCGACGAGGCCGCGGCGCTGGACGCGATTGCCGAGCAGGGAGTCGCCGACGGCCTGATCTACATGGGCCACACGAACAACAACTTCATCGGCGCCGGACACCAGTACGCGAGCGTCTGGGACAACGGCTCGAACCTGGTCGATCACCTCAAGCACGAGATCCGCGTGCGCGAAATCGGCCTCGCGCGTTTCGGCACGGACGTGATCCCGGCGGGCGAGCCGTACTCGACGCTCGAACTCGTCCTCCTCCCGCTCTACATGCACCACCGCTTCCAGCTGCGGGCCGCGGTGCAGAGCCTGGGCGGCGCGGACTACCGGTACGCCGCGAAGGGAGACGGTCAGGTCCCCCTTGCGATCATCGACGGCGCGGAACAGCGGGACACGCTCGAAACGGTGCTCTCGACCCTCGATGTGGACTTCGTCGCGCTCCCCGAGTCGGTGGTGCGGATGATTCCCCCACCGGCGTACCGCCACGGGGACGGGGAGGTCTTTGCCGGCCACACGGAGCTCCTCTTTGATCCGCTCGCAGTCGCGGAGGCCTCGGCCGCCTTCACGATCGGGGAGGTCCTCCACCCCGAGCGGATGGCGCGGCTCGTGGTCTACGGGAGCATGGGCGACTACCCGGATCTCGGAGAGGTCGTCGACCGGCTGATCGAGGTCACCTGGGGTGCCGACGAGAGGCCGTCGGAGTATGAGCAGCGCGTGCTCGAGATCATCCAGCGCGCGGCCATCGACGCCCTGATGCGCCAGGGGAACTCGGCGGACAATCCGGCCAGCGTCAGGGCCGTGCTCACCGACCGGCTCGAGCAGCTCGCAACCCGGATCGAGGTCGGCGACCCCGCCTCTCCCCACGCGCGGCTCGTCGCGGCCGACATCCGGCGCTGGCAGGCGAGGATCGAGAACACCGTACCCGGGGACGCGATCGCGCTGCCGGCTGGCGATCCCATCGGGGGAAGTCCGCGCTGAGGCGCGCCGCCCCGGCAGGGGCGGGACCGGAGGGGATGCCCGGGGTCGGAATCGACGTCACTGCCGGGCAATCGGGTGGGAGGGGGGCTCACGCCCCCCGTCCCCCCACACCACCGGACATACGGGTCCGTATCCGGCGGTTCTTCTTAGTGTTGTAGCTCCAGATACTGTCCGGCGAGGCTGACGAGCCCCTGCTCTCTGAACCACTGGTTGCTCATGGCTTCGGTTGCCTGCGGGCTCCCGGCCATGCGCCACCAACCACGACGGCTCCCGCCCAGCCTGCGGGCTCGCCAAGGCGGCACCCCCAAGCTGACCGGAAACGTAGTCAGTGATCGGCCCCGTTTCCGTTGCTTCAGCCGCACACAGCGCAGCTTCCGTCGGATCCACTTGTCCATACGCTCGAGGTGCTTCTTCGCACTGGCATGGCGGAAGTACGTCACCCACCCGCGCAGGAACCGGTTCAACTCCGAGATCATCCGTTCCAACCTGATGCCCCGGTTGCGGCGTGTGATCTCCCGGATCCTCTCCTTGGCACGTGTCAGGCTCTGCGGTGCAATCGCCAGCCTCCCGCCCGTAAGCAGTCGGTAGCCCAGGAACTTGCGTTCCTGCACATGGGCTACCGCACTCTTCGTCCGGTTCACGCGCAGCCGGAGCCGCTTCTCCACGAAGCGCGTGAGCGAGGCCATCACCCGGTGCCCGGCTGCCGCTGAGCGCACATACACGTTCAGGTCGTCGGCGTACCGGCAGAACCGATGGCCCCGCCGCTCCAGCTCCTTGTCCACCTCGTCCAGCAAGAGGTTCGCAAGCAAGGGAGACAGCGGTCCGCCCTGTGGAGTCCCCTCGGATCGCTTCACTGCCACGCCCTGCCTCATGATCCCCGCCTCCAGGAACCGGCGGATGATCCTCAGCAGTCGCTTGTCGTCGATCCTTCGGGCCAGACGTCCCATCAGCACATCGTGGTTGACCCGGTCGAAGAACTTCTCCAGATCCATGTCCACGACGATGGTGTGTCCTTCAGCCACATACTCCGACGCCTTCAGCAGTGCCTGGTGGGCGCTGCGCCCGGGCCGGAAGCCGTAGCTCGACTCCGAAAAGGTCGGGTCCAACATCGGGTCCAGCACTTGGAGTATCGCCTGCTGCACCAGCCGGTCCACTACCGTCGGGATGCCCAACTGCCGCACCCCACCGCCCGGCTTCGGGATCTCGACCCCCCGTACCTCCTGCGGCCGGTAGCTCCCGTCCAGCAAGCTCGCGATAAACTCCTCCCTCTGGGCCACGAGCCAGGCTCTCAGTTCGCCGACCGTCATCCCATCGACGCCCGGGCTGCCCCGATTCGCCTTCACTCGCCTGTAGGCCCGGTTCAGATTCTTCGGCTCACATATCCTCTCCATCAGGGTGTCCGTCACCGGGGCCCGATTCCCCTCCGACGCCGACGACGCTTGCCGCTCCTCTCTGGACGCAGATCGGCTTCCGGCCTCTCCGCCCTCCCAAGGGGCACACAACGCCAGCCAGAGCTGGTCCGTCATGCCTTTCCGCGGCTCCGCGACCACCGAGTCATCCGGTCTGTCTCCCCGCACCAAGAAGTTCCGCCCTTCCCGGCACATCCCGGCCCGGTACTATGGCGTCTGCTGACTCCTCCGTGCCTATCCAGCGCCATCGCTGACGCTGTAGTCCGGATCAACCGAACAGGCCCAGAGGCCTCCCAGGGTAAGCCCCGTCTCTTTCCCGCAGTCCCCGCCGGATTTACCCCCGCCGCGTCCGGGTAGCTTTCGGGCGTCACCGTGCGTTGCCGGCTCACCCCACGGTCGTGGGCCTTCTATCCGATTCCTGTTCGTCAGGGCCGCGTTTCGCCTCCGGCTTCCTTCAGATCCCGCCTCGCGACAGGCACCCTTGCCCTCGGCTATACGGTTCGGCGCTACCTCCGTCCGTTAGAGACTCCCACTCCAGACACAGGGCATGCCTGGCACACAACGACACGGGGGTGGGCGCCGGCCGGCGCCCACCCCCGCTGAGCCTGCGGACAGCCTCGGGAAGTAAGGCGGTCTAGTGGTCCTGCTCCAGGTGCTCGCGGAGCACGTCGCGGCCCAGGTCGCCGTCAAAGTCCCGGAACGCGGCGTGGATGTGGTTCGGGTCCTCCTGCGTGTTGTCGTACTCGATCAGGAAGCTCGGGCCCTGGACACGGTAGTAGGCCACCTCACCGCGCTCCGTGCCTCCCGCCCAGGCGAAGGTCACGTCGTCGAGCCCGTCTGCCCGTATCTCGGCCCGCCGGAGTTCGGCGATCTCGTAGGCCATCACGGCGATGTAGGACTCGATGATCGCCATGAGACCGTCGCGCTGGGAGGAGCTCAGGTCCGCGCCGCGGATACCGATCGGGTCGAACGGTTCGACGATCGCATCGGCGCCGGTCAGGATGTTGCCGGGGGCGACATCGTCGAAGATCACCACCCGACGCTGGTCCCCGTCCAGGCTCGCGAGCAGTTCGCGGGCCGTGTCCTCCTGCTCGGCCATGGCGCGCAGCCCCTTCCTCGGGCCGGTCGGCACGTATGCCGGATTCGCGCCGAGGAAGGTCGGAGTGCTCACGGTCGCCTCGCCCTCCACCACCGTGTAGTGGAGCGAGAGGTGGTGCCCCTCCCAACGCCAGCCCCAGGTGCCGGTCGTCGACGGCGTCCCGAACACGGAGACGAAGTACTCCTCCTGGTCCCTGGCGAAATTGCGGCCCTCACCCTCGACGAGCACTCCCAGGATCCCCTCGACCTCCATGATCTTCTGAGCCATCTCGTATCCCCGGAGGCTCAGTCCGGACCTGAGCAGGTCGAGTGCCAGGACCTTCTGCTCGAAGTTCATGTCCTTGTAGAGCGTCCCGTTTCTCTCGAACGTCTCGGGCGGAATGAAGTGATGGCGCTCCCGCTCGTCCGAGTCGAAGGCGAAGGTCGCCTCCGCGCGCTGGGTCGCTGAAAGCGACCCCAGGAAGCTGTCGGCCGCCTCGGCCATGGCAGCCACGGCGCGCCGCTTCTCGATCGCACCGACCCCCACGGTCCCCGAGAGACCCAGCACCAGCAATATGAGTCCAGCACCATAGCGCCTCATCGTCGCCACCTCCCCGTTGGCGGTCCACTCCGAAAACTCCGTCCGTTCCAGAGTACGAGCCTCGAACGCGGCGCGCCACCAGGACGGGGAATGCGGCAAGGCGGGGTACCCGGACCACGGGGCGGCAGTCGGGCGCGGCCCTTCCGCGGCGCGTACGTTTGCGCCACCACGGCAAGGCGGAACAGGTGTGAGTCGATGCGCCCGGGAGGACTCGAACCCCCAACCCTCGGATCCGAAGTCCGATGCTCTATCCAATTGAGCTACGAGCGCAGGTCGGCGTGCAGCCGAGGATGCGTATCTGCGGGGGGAGTCCTTCTCGCCACCGCTCCGGGGTAGCCTGTGGCTCCGCCGGAAGGCAGGCGCGGTCCCCCCACGAGTAATCTAGCCCGCGCCCGGCAACGGTGTAAGGACACCCTCGCCTCCCCCATCCGGGTTCCGGGGCAAGCCCGGCAACGGTCCTCGCGGCACCCCCCTCTCAGCCGAGTGTGCAGATGTCTCCCAGGGGACCCGTACCCCCGCAGTAGCGGACATCCTGCAACTGCAGCCGAACACCGTCGGGCGCATCCACGAGGATCTCCGGCGTGATTCCCTCCCGGAGCCTGACCCGCGCGGACACTCCGTGCTCGCCCAGCAGGTCCATGACCCGGTCCGGCTCGAAATCCTCGACGCCAAGGCCCACGTGGAGGCGGAACGCCTCGGGGCCCGATCCCTCGACGAGCACCATGTGCTGCGGACCGGGGCCGACCCGGAGGACGGGGAGCGGGTCTCCCCGGTATCCCTCCGTGCGGGGACCTCCTTCCGGCTCCTGGTAGGACACGATCTCCATGTCCGTGAGTTTCAGGTACCACGCGAGGGCCGTCTCCATCTCCGACACGTAGTACTTGACGTGGTTCATGGTCAGGACCTGGATCGGCGGCGGATCACCGGGCCGCCGGACGGCGGCGGCCGACGTGTCGCACACCTCCCCGAGAAAGCCCACGCCCCCGCAGGCGATCACCGGATTGAACTGGAGCGGGGCACCGTCCGGACCGTCGAAGTTGACCCCGTTGATCGTGGTTCCCTCGCGCAGGACGGAGCGCGCGAGGGCCCGCATCTCGGCGAGGGCCCCGAGAATCCTGTGAACGTCGAAGTCCTCGATCCCCCAGCAGAAGTGGGGCCGGCGACCGGGCAGCTCTGGCCCTACCGTCTGGAAGCGCTGCGAGAGCGCCATGTAGGCCGGCGGATCGATGCCGACGCGGAGCACCGTCTGGCCGAGGCCACCCCCCCCATAGTCCTGGAAGGCGTAGCGCGGGATCCCGAGCACGCGTTCGTACCAAGCGGCAGTCTCCGAGACGTCTGCGCATCCGAAACTCACGTGGTTCAGCGTGAGCACTCGGACAGGGAGAAGGTCCTGGAGCACCCCATCCAGTGAGTGGGAAAGGCCCTCGAGCGAGCGCGGCCGCCACATCGCCGCCGCAAGGAGGGCGAGGAGGAGTTCCCGACGCGACATCCGGCCTCCTCCTTCCGGGGTACCGCTGCCGAATGGCTCCATGACCGACCTCCTCTCCGGGCACCCGCGCGCCACGCGGAAGACGTGGAGCGGCCAGGTGACGTAAGGGATATTTTCAACATGCGAAGCGGGAACACGGGCGGGCAACCGTGGCCGACGCCGCAGTCCCGTCCCGTTTACCGGGTGCCACCGGCTGCCGTCGGGCCGCGGGCTCTCAACGGGCGGATCCCGGCATCGAGACCGGCAACCTGAGGGAGGTGCATGTGCGAACTCCGAGACCGTGGCATTGGATCCTCCCGGCGGCAGCGGTAGTGCTTGCGACCGGGTGCTCACTCATCTCTCGGGACGAACCGGGAAGCTACATCCTCGCCACCGGACGCCGGATCCCGTACGTCTATGCGATCTCGGTCGAGCGCGCGCTCGACCCCGCCAACGACGGGACGCCGAACGCGATCGTCGCACGGAGCAAGGTCGCGCTCGACCGCCTGGACGGACGCCCGCTCGGCGACCCCGCGAATCTCACGGTGAGCGCCGACGGGTCCACGGCCTACATCGTCAACCACCACGGAGGCATCGACAACGCGGAATTCACCCAGCACGGCGGACGCGGACAGATCGCCGTGCTCGAGATCGCCGAGATGCTCACGCCCGAAAACGACCGGACGGCCAACGCGCTCCGGCGCCACATCGACACGGGAGGCTTCGGCGCCGTCGGGATCCTCCTGCACGACGGGATGTTCATCGTCTCCAACGCCGAGGGCCACCTCACCGAGGACGGCGGAAACCGCATCACCTTCGTCGACCGGGTGACCGGCAGCCTCCGCGGCAGCGTCGAGCTCCCTCTCGGGACCCCCGGGTTCGACTGTCCGGAATTCCCCGTGCCCTTCACCTCTCCCCACGGGCCGCCGTCCCCACTGCCGGTGCTCTCCCCCGATCCGGGCTGGGGTTGCTTCCCCGACAACAACGGCCTCGCACTCGGTCGCGGGAGCGATGGCCGTCCCTACCTCTTCACCGCGAACGGGGGAACCGAAGACGTCTCCGTCATCGATCTCGAGCGTGCGCTCGGGGGAGAACGCCTGGCGGAACTCCACCGCGTCCCGACACAGGTCGGGCCCTGGGGCATCACGCAGACCCCGGACGGCCGATACGTGATCGCCGCGAACCGCGAGAGCCAGCAGAGTGGTGTCGAGGGCAACACGGTCTCGATCATCGATGTCGAGAGAGCGCGCGTTGGCGCGGCGGATGCGGAGGTGGCCCGCGTTCTCGTCGGCACGGACGATCCCGGCACACCGACCCGGCCCTTCATTCCCTCGGTCACGCCGGACGGGAGGCACGTCGTCGTGCCCAACTTCCGCGCCGGAAACGTCTCGATCGTGGATCTCGAAGCGGCCGTCGCCGGCGATCCGGGCGCGGAGATCCGCCGGATCCCGCTCAGCCGGCGCGACGGACTGCCGGCCCGTCCGAAGGGATCAGCAGTCACCGCGGACGGCCGATACGCGGTGGTCAGCGGCGGACCAGCGACGCCGCCCTTCGCCGAGGAACACGGGTACGTCTACGTCATCGACCTCGAATCATACGAGGTCGCCGGGACGGTGACGGGGGTGGGAAACGGTCCCTACGGACTCACCGTCTTCGACCGCTAGCCGGAGCGCGGCCCGTCAGCGCAGGATCGATTCGCGGACGAGCGTCTTGAAGTCGGCCCTCACTGTTCCGGGATTCGAGGGGTTGTTCTGCCACATGATGACGATCAGGAGATCCTCCTCCGGATCCATCCAAGACATCGTCCCGGCGCTCCCCCCGCGCGAATACTCGCCGACGGAGGCGGGGAGTGGTGAGGCATCGGCGTCGAGAACGACATTTACGTTGGCGAATCCCCATCCGGTCGCGCCCCCGAGCTGCTCCAGGATCGCGTCCGGGAGCCCGTTCGAGGTCATCGTCGCGACGGTCTCCGCCTCGAGGATCCGGATCCCGTCGAGCTCTCCGCCATTCAGGAGCATCTGGGCGAACCGGAGGTAGTCTGGAACCGTCGACACGAGCCCAACCGCGCCCTCGAGGAGCGCAGGCCTCTCGGTAAACGGCACTTCCTCGATCCGGTGCGGCCGGAGGCCGTCGGCGGTCGCCCGGTAGACGGTCGTGAGCCGGTGAGCCCGGTCAGCCTCCACCCAGAACCCGGTGTCGGACATTCCCAGCGGACGGAAGACCCTCTCCTCGAGGAATTCGTCGAATCCCTTTCCGGACCATACTTCGACGAGAGCGCCGAGCACGGTGGGCGAGGCGCCGTACCGGTAGCGGGTCCCCGGATCCTCCATGAGGGGGGTGTCCACGACATTCTCGACGAAGCGGGCAAGCGGGATCGCGCGCGACCGCACGCGCGCCTCGCGGTACAGCTCGTCGGTCCGGTGGCTGAGCCCGGAGGTGTGAAGGAGGAGATCCCGGATCGTAATCGGCCTCGAGGGCGGGCGGGCCGGCCCTTCCGATGAGGAGGTGACCCTCACTCGGGAGAACGCGGGCAGGTACCGCGAGACCGGCTCATCCAGCTCGAAGGCTCCCTCCTCGTGGAGCATCATGACGGCGACGGCCGTCACCGTCTTGCTCATCGAGTAGATGCGGAAGATCGAGGCCGGATCCATCGGCGTCCGGGTCTCGATGTCTTGGTACCCGACCGCCTCGAGGTAGGCGAGCCTGCCCTCCCGGGCGACGGCCCCCACGGCCCCTGCGATCTCCATCTCCGAGACAGCCCGCTCGAGACGTTCGGTAGCCCTGTCGAGCAGGGCCTCCGACATCCCCACCTCTTCCGGCGAGACCTGGGGGAGGGCCTGCCCGCCGGCCGCGAGGCCGGGAAGGGCGAGAAGCAGGCCAAGAGCGGCTGCGGTCCGGATCAGATTCTTCGGCATCCTTCCTCCTTCGACTGGCCAGGGCGGGGCGCACGCCCCGCCGGTCTGCCGTCGACGGACCCCACCGCCGACGTCCCTCGTCCCCCATTCATATCGCGCTGGGCCGGGCCGTGCGAGCGACATCCACCGGGTACCTGCGCCCACGTCCGGCGACCCGCCGGCCTGCCACCCCAACTAGGGCATCACATACATCCGGAGGCGGTGCGGAGCCACGTCCGCCGCGTACACCACCGAGTCGGTGGCGTCGGAGGCGACTCCCGAGGCGCCCGAAATCCGGGTCACATCCGCCAGCTCGAGGTCGGGATCCGGGATGAAATACCGGACCTCGCCCGTTTCGGCGCTCCCGATGTAGACTCCCCGCCGAACACCGGGATTGCCGATCGAAGTGGAGGTGGAGTCGGTCACGTAGAGCGTGTCCGTTTCCCGGTTGATGAAGATCCCGCTCGGGCGGCCGAAGTCGCGCCACTCCTCGAGAAAGCGCCCGTCCGGGGTGAAGATCTGCACCCGGCTGTTCCCCCGGTCGCCGACGAAGACCCGGCCCCGGGAATCGATGGCGATGTCGTGGGGCGTCCGGAAGTTGCCGGGCTCAGGCCCGGTGGTCCCCCACGCCCCGATGAAACGGCCCTCCGGCGAGAAACGGACCACGCGGTTGTTCGGGCCCTCCCCGTCGGTCACGTAGATCTCTCCGTTCGCGGCGACGGCCACTGCGCTCGGCCGGTTGAAGGTGTTCTCCCCCTCGCCAGTGACACCCGGCGTACCAAGCGTCATCAGGACATCGCCGTCCGGCCCGAGCTTCAGGACCACCGCTCCCATCTCTCCCGGGACGAGGCCGACATCCGTGACCCACATGTTCCCCCGATCGTCCACGGCGAAACCGTGGGGCCGGCCCACGAGCCCCGCGCCGTAGGCGTCCAGGAACTCTCCGGCCGGCGAGAACTTGAGAACCGGCGGGTAGCCGGCCCAGCGACCGAAACAGTCCGCGCTCAGGCCGTCGGAGTGACCCGGTGCCACGCCGGGATCCCCCAGCACCGCCTTGAAACAGCGGTGCAGGACGTAGACGGCCCCGTCCGGTCCCGTGCGGACCTGGATCAGCTCCCCCCACCTCCCTCCGTTCATGTGGGGCGGTGGGACGGGCGCATCGACTTGGCGGTAGGGATTCGTCTGGGATGCGCCGGACGCCGGGAGGAGGACCGTACAGGCCAATATCAGGAGCAACCTATTCATGGAGTTCTCGCAGCGTCCACTTGGGGCGGGCACGGGCAGGGG
>JAAXGI010000151.1 GCA_012267505.1 Gemmatimonadota bacterium | reverse complement strand
CGGAGGACATTCGGAAGTTGGCTAATCGATGAATCGTTTCAAACACATTGCGGACCCACCTTCCGGCGAGTTGTATGACAAGGCCTATCTGATCCTCTGCAACACACAGGACACGGCGTCTTCATTCCTGCATATTTTTGAGGACACTCGACGGAAGAGAAAGGCGAGAGGAACACCGACTGATGAGGAGCAAGACCTCCTACGTGCGATGCTGATATTCGCAAGCTCCGGACTGGACTCGGTGGTAAAGCAGTTGGTAAGGGACGCCCTCCCAAGCTTGATCAATGTGGATGTCGGATCGGAAAAGATGTTCCAACAATTCGTAGCACGGAGGCTAGATAGGAGTGGGGACATTGATCGGTCTCTCCTTGGAGAACTCCTAGCAGACAAGCAACCGCGTGACCGGCTAGTCCAGAATCTCGTTTCGGAACTGATTTCTGGAAGCCTCCAGTCAGTCGAGGAAATCATGAGAGTGGCAGCGCATTTCGACATCCCTTCTGAGAAGCTGTTTTCGAAATCCGAACTGCAGGAATTCCGGCGAATATTCTCTGCACGGAACGAGATCATTCACGAGATGGATGTGGACTTCAATCAGCCGAACCGCAACCGCCGTCCCCGGCGGAAACAGCAGATGATTGGTGACACCGAAAAGATCTTCTTGGTATCCGAGCGTTTTCTCAGAAATGTCGCTGCCAAACTTGATGCCGATTCCTAATTGTCAGCGGTAGTATCTGGTAGGTAGCCGGAGAAATCGGTGGCGCTACATGGGGATCGCGCTCGAGAGGATGCCCTTGTCCGGAAAACCGGCATCCGGCGTGACGGACCTCAGACGTCCGGTCCGTCTTCAGGTCCGGTCCCCCTCCGCTCCCGGCTAGAACTCGCGGCGCAGCCGGAACATCACGAACCTCCCGAGGGGCGCGGCGCCGACGAACTCCTGATGGTGGCTGTCGAAGAGGTTGTTGGCGGTGACCGAGAGGGTGGTGTCGGTCTGGAACGGCAGCCGGTAGCTCACCGAGGCGTCGACGACCTGGTAGGCGTCGATCTCCCCGATGTAGGTCCCCGAATTGACCGGGAATCCTGCCGTCATCCGGAGGCGCCCCTGCGCCGAGAACCCGGTCGCCTGGTCGGCGTAGGTGGCGCCGAAGGACCCGTTGTGGCTCGGCGCGTTCAGCGCGACGTCCCCGATGTCGCTGCAGTCGTCGTCGTCGCTGTTGAAGCACTCGGCGCTCTTGAAGGAGATGTTCCCGGTGAGGCTCAGCTGGTCGGTCAGGAGCACCTCGAGCGCGAGGTCCGACCCCCAGTAGGTGACTTCCCCGAAGTTCCGGTAGCTGAGAAGGAGGTCGTGGGAACCGATCTGGTCGGGAACGAGGGTCCCGAGCGGCGCCGCGGCCACCTGGGCGATGACCTCCGCGATCTGGGCCTCGGTGATGATCCCGGCCTGGATGAGCGGGGCCAGCCGCCCCGTGGCGAAGGCCGCGACCGACTGCGGGTCGAAGAAGACGCTGGGGGTCTCGACCCGGAGCGGGCCCACGAAGTTCTCGATGCGCGTGCGGTAGATGTCGACGGCCAGCAGGACCCGGTTCCGGATCAGTCCCTTGTAGCCGGCCTCGAGGCTGTTGTGGATCGTGGGGACGAGGTCGGGAACGGCGAGCACCTCCGGACCGGCGAGGGTGACGAAGGGGTTCGCAGACCCAGCGCTCGCCGCCGCCAGGTCGAAGCGCCGGAAGGTCGTGCCGATCGCGGGCTCCCCCGGCGTCGGGCCGAGCAGGAGCGGGGCCAGGAACTCCGGGAGGAACTGCTGGACGACCGAGTCCCAGAAGAGGGCCGCGTTGGCCGGCAGCGCCTGGCCCGGCGCGAGCGGCGAGTACATGCACCGGGACTCCACCCCGCCCGCGCACTCGTTTTCGAAGGTGTAGCCGCCGAGCGGGACACCCTGTGAGCGGATCCCGTAGCTGATCCCGGGGACGATCGGGATCCGGGCGGCCTCGATGTCGAGGAAGAGGTTGTTGGTCGAGGGCGTCGAGAAGGCCCGGTTGTATGTGAAGCGGATGTTCTGGCCCTCGGCCGGCGTGAGCACGAGCGCCACGCGCGGCGAGATGCTGGTCGTCGTCAGGCGGCTGTGATCGTCCACGCGGAGTGCGGCGACGAGGTCCACCATGCTGGTGAGCGCGGTCTCGGAGTGGAGGTAGGCGCCGATCTCCGTCGAGTCGTCGTCGTCCTCGTTCCGGCCCAGCACGGTGCCGTCCGTGCGCGGGTTCGTGCGGATCAGGTCGAGCCCGTAGGTGAAGCTCTGCCGCTCTCCCAGATCGAAGCCGTGCTGAAGCTGCGTGGACGCGACGAACGACTTGTCCACGATGTCCTGGCCGGTGCGCAGCAGGTAGGTATCGCCCGCGTCGCTCGTGTTATAGAAGGCCTGGGCGAAGAGCCTGCCCGCGGAGAAGCGGGCCTGGGCGTAGGGATACCGCCAGTTCGAAGCCTGCGCGGCGCCGATCCCGGTGAGCACGATGGCACTCCCGAGCTCGGTCATCCCGCCGTTCAGGACGAGGGCGGCCCCGGCGTCGGTGCGGATGTCGGCCCGGGCGTCGAAGGCGTAGCGCTCGTAGCCGAAATCGCGGGCGGCGATCTTCGGATTCGCCCCCGGCTCCATCGCGGCCGCCAGCTCGATCGGGTCCTCGAATTCGAAGTCGTTCCCCTGCATGTACTGCCCCGACACCTTGAGCCCGAAGCGGTCCGAGAAGGCGTGGGCGGACCGGAACTGGGTGGAGAAGATCGACCTCTCGCCTCCGGAGAGCGAGATGGAGTTTCCGGGGCGGTCGATGGGCGACGCGGTGATGATGTGCATCACCCCGGCGGCGGCGTTGGGTCCGTAGAGGGCGGAGCCGGGCCCGAGCGAGACCTCGATGCGGTCGATGTCCAGGTCGGTCGTGGA
>JAAXGI010000257.1 GCA_012267505.1 Gemmatimonadota bacterium | reverse complement strand
GTCGATGTCGAGGTCGGTCGTGGAGATCAGGTCGAAGGAGTTGAAGCGCTGGTAGGGGATGCGCGCGTAGCGATTGTCGACGATCGTCAGCAGGGTCCCCGAAAAGACGTTGTTGAAGCCGCGCGAGACGACGCTCTTGCCCGTCAGGCTGGTCTGGAAGATGTCCAGCCCGGGCTGCACCTGAACGTGGTCCGCGAGCGTCGTCGCGATCGCACGCTGGATCTCGGGCGAGGAGACCGAGGAGACCGAAGCCGGCGCGTCGAGCGCCTTTTCCTGGCGACGCGACGCCGTCACCACGATCGGGTTGAGGATCAGGGCCCGCGACCGGATCGGGATGTCCACGGCGGTGGTCGAACCGGCGTCCACCGAAATCCCGTCCCGGCGGGTGGTCTCGTAGCCGATCAGGGTCACGATCACCGAGTAGGTCCCGGGCGGAACCCCCGTGGAGAACTCGCCGTCGGTCCCGGTTACGCCGAGCATCCGCCCGACGACCTCGATCGTGGCGTCCGAGACCGGTGTCCCTTCCTCCGCGTCCGTGACCCGCGCGGAGAGGGTCCCCTGCTGCGCGGCGGCGGGGCCGCTCAACAGGATGCCCAGCGCGACGAACATCCAGGGGAGACGCTGCTTCCACCGCGTGCTGACCTCGTTCATCGGAACTCTCCTTTGGATGCGAACGTCATTGGCGACCGCAAGACCCGCATTATGGTTGCCGTGACCGGTATTGTCGCCACGTCGAGCGAATTCGTCCCACGCATGACCTCTCTCCGTTACTCGTGCGAACGACCGGAAACTACGGAGTCCCGGACCGCTCGCCGCTCGCCGTCGCCACGCCGCGAGCCCTGCCGGGGTCGAGACCCGGGCCGTCGGACGTCAGGCGCCCCCGTCTCATGCCCGGACGTCAGAGTTCGTACCTCAGGCTGAACGCGGCTCCGAACGCCGACAGGTCGGCGGCGGCCAGCCGGTAGACTATCGTTTCACCTCGCCCGACGCTCGACTCGTGGCTCCGGAGCTGTATGTACTCGTCCTCGTCCCCGAACTCGGCCAGCATGGTCCAGCGGAGCTTGATCCCGAGGGTCACGGCCTCACCCAACCGACGGTCCACACCGGCCAGGGCCTGATAGCCGAAGACCACGTCCGACTTGCGGCCGGCGGCGATCGAAGTCGTGCCGGCGATCCGCGCTTTCATGGCAGGATCGTCGAACGTGGCGATCAGGTCCGGATCGTCGTTGCGCTTCCACCGGTTGAAGTAGTCCAGCGAGACGGCGGCCAGTCCGGCGCCCAGCCCCAGATAGGGTGCGTAGTTCGAGCCGGGCGAGAGGTCGACGTAGGCATTGGCGAAGAAGTGGTGGCCGATCAGGCCGTCGATCCGGCTGTCGACCGCCTCGAGCTCTTGGTTTGCCTTCGCCAGCGTGACGACGTCGCCGATCCGGACCGGCGTGCCTTCGCCGTACGTCGCGGTCCGGTGCAGGTACTCGCCCTCGAAGCGCAGCGCCCGCCAGCCGTAGCCGAAGGCCAGGGCGGCCGACACGCCCGTACCTCCCGCGACCTCGTTCTCCCACATCGCGGGCGGAGGCTGCACCGAGCACGCGTTGTCCGTCTCAACCCGCCCCGGGTTGCTGATGAGGTCGCACTTCGTGCTCCAGTCGTTGTCCTGGGCGGCCAGGGCCGCTTCGGGAACGAGGGACGGTCCCAGGTCCATCGCGACATACCAGCGGCCTTGCCCCGTAACTGAACCCGGGAAGGCGAGGCAGAGGGAGAAAGCCAACGGCAGGGCGGCCGGAACTCCGCAACGTCCAAGCCCTCTGGCGGTCTCGCGGGTCCCGATCATCGAGAATCCTCCCCCGGGCTGAAGTCTCCGGGCTTCAGTGATCTCCGTTCCGGCGGACAATGTACGGCCGCGAGGCTTCGCGTGCCCACTTCGTGACGGGTGTTGCCCGTGTTGTGACACAGCGGGGTGTCGGTGCACCATTCCGCCCGCCGGGGCGAGGCCGGTCGATTTGCCGACAGGGGAGCTCCGCGGTGGGCGGGTTCGCGACATGCTCTCCTGCGCGCGCTGGGTGCCCTCGACGGCGGCGGTCGCGAGCCACGTGTCCAGCCCGACACGGGACCCGGCCCGGATCTCGGGAGCCCTGCGTCACCAGCGTGCGGACTCTCGCGGCCGACGACTCTCGTGCGGCGGTTCCAGTCCGCGGCCGCTCAGGGGTCCCGTTCGCCGCGTCACGCCGCGCCGGACCCGCTACCCCTTCGGGACGGACACGACGCATGTTCCGGCGATCTTGTCGTGCCACGACTCCCGTTCGGGCTCCTTGAGGATCCAGAAGAAGCCGAGACCCAGCGCGACGGCCGAGAGGATGCTCGCGAGGCCACGGACCACGGCATCGCTGAACGCGAGCTGCAGCCCGTCGGTGCGGACGACCTGCAGCTTGGCGACGACACCGCCCACGGTCGTTCCCTTCCAGGTCCAGAGCGCGACGTGGTAGGCGATCAGCAGCGCGACGAACCACCGGCCCTCGTCCAGGTCCATGAAACCGAAGATCAGCCCGACCAGCAGGACGTCCAGAAGGAAGGCTCCGGTGCGGGCGAGGAACGTGGCCCTGGGGGACGAAGCCAGGTCGCCGAGTGGCGGGGCCTGTGAGGCCGAGGGAGGCGGATCCTGCGGCAGCGGGCTCGGCGGGGAAGCCTCCGCGGGCGCCTCGGTCGCGGGCGCGGCCTCGACCGGCCCCGAAGCCGGCACGGGCGCCGGTTGTTCCTTGCGGAACCCGGCCACGACGGTGACGGCGGAGGCGCCGAGCGCCAGTACTCCCAGGCTGGCCAAGGACACCGCGCCGAGCACCGGGACCATCAGGGGCAGGCAAATCAGCGCGAACCCGACCAGAAGCGCGAGTGCCTGACGGCCCCGGCCGTCCGTGTCCGTCGAACGGAGGGCCGCGCCGCCGACCCAGCGCGAGACCGCGACGCCTCCCATGACGGCCGAGACCACAAGCGCGGCCCACAGGAAGGGCACGACAGCCAGTCCCACTACCGAGACCGCGAGCAGGACCGATGCCGGTCCGGCGAGCACCACGACGAGGAGTCCGATGAGGAACGTCGTCAGCGGCTTGCGCTTGAGAGCCTCGATGCAGGAGCGGACAGGGTTTTCGAAGACGAGGTTGAAGCCCAGGAAGACGGCCAGCAGCACCGCGACGATGCCCCATACCCACGGCAGGTCCGGCACGATCGGCCTTCCCATCAGCAGGCCACGGGTGAGGAAGGGCATCAGGCCCTCGATCGGGGGGCCGATCCTGACGAGTTCGCCCCCGGGCGTGAAGCCGGGCGGGGTGTCGGCCCCGCCACCGACGACGACCATGTCACCGCCGACCGTCGCTCCCGCGGCGACTGCGACGCCGCCACCGACGATCACCAGATCGCCGCGAACGCTCCCCGTTCCGGCGAGTTCGACCGATCCGCCGATCACGACGGCGTCGCCGTCCACCTGCCCGCGTATGGCGGCCGAGCCTCCGACGATCACCAGATCCTCCACGCTCCGCCCCGCTGGCAGCGTGTAGTCCGAGCCGAACTCGAACACTTCCGGCGGCGAGTCAACGGGCGGGTCCGGTTCCTGGGCGAGAGCGCCTCCGGCCGTGAGGAAGACGCCTGCCACGAGCGTTGAGAAGCGTATCATGATCGCGAGAGTCCTCCGAGTGTGAGTGCCTGTTTGATGGTGATGCCGAGCGCGGCGGCTGCCGTGCCCGCGACGAGCCCGAAGACGACGATGTACAGGGCGAGCGGCTCGACGAACGCCTGGCGAAGCGCGTCGGCGACAGTTACCAGCGCGCCCGCGCCCCCGGTCGCAGAGGCCCTTACGCTCCGGACAAGCCCGAGAACCACGCTCCAGAGCCCCGGGGCCACGTCCCCCGAGAGCGGCCAACCAAGCAACGCGCCCGTAACGAGCGCCAGCGAGGCAGCCCGTAGCGCAGCCGGCCACTCCCGCCATGCGCGCCGGTACCATGGCCGAGCGAGGTGCTCCTCGACGGCCGCCCGGACGCGCGGCCAAAGGGTCGGAGGCGCCAGAGGCTCGGGGAGCGAGCGCAGCCTCCGCCCGATCAGCTCTTCGAGGTCGTCAGCGTGCATCGCCACTCTCCAATCGATCCCTGAGCGCCTTTCTCCCCCTGTGCATGTCGGTCTTCACCTTGCCGAGCGAGACACGCAAGGCAGACGCGATCTCCTGGTAGCTTCGCCCCTCGAAGTGAAAGAGGACGATCGGGACCCTCTGGTGGTCGGGAAGTGCGCGAAG
>JAAXGI010000314.1 GCA_012267505.1 Gemmatimonadota bacterium | reverse complement strand
CACCACCTGATCGAGGCCAAGAAGATCGCCTACGCCGATCTGGCGGGCCATGTGGCCGACCCCAACTACATGCGCGTCGCCGTCGAGGATCTTCTTGCCGACGACTACATCGAGGCGCGCCGCGTCCTGCTCGACCCGCGCACGGCGGCCGAGCGGGTGGACCCCGGCGAGGCTTTTACGGAGAGCGAGACCATCTATCTGGCCGTGGCCGATGCGGACGGGAACATGGTCTCCTTCATCAACAGCATCTTCGGATACTTCGGATCCGGCGTGAGCATCCCGGGTCTCGGATTCGCCCTCCAGAACCGCGGCGCCGGATTCACACTGGATGCGGATCACCCGAACACGGTGGCCCCCGGCAAACGACCGTTCCATACGCTGGTTCCCGCATTTGCCACACGCCTCACTCCAGGCGGCGAGGAGCCGTGGATGGCCTTCGGGGTCATGGGCGGAGGGATGCAGCCACAGGGACACGTTCAGGTGCTGCTCAACCAGATCCTCTTCGGGATGGATCCGCAGGAGGCGAACGATGCGGCCCGTTTCCAGCACTCGAGCGGGCGGCGTGTCGGGTTCGAGGCACCTGTGCCGACGGAGGTGCTCGACGAGCTCGCCTCGATGGGCCACGAGGTGTCGAGCAGCCGGACCGCTGCCTTCGGCGGCTCGCAGATGGTGGTGCGGCTGGAGCGGGGCTGGGCGGCCTCGTCCGACGTGCGCAAGGATGGGCACGCCGCAGGTTACTGACACCCAACAGGAGCGGGCGTCGGCGCACCGGCATCGGGCGCCCCTTGCCGGAGACCCGGCCGATGCGGTCCCTATGGCCTCCCCGTGCCGACGCGCTCGTTTCCAGCGTTCGGGTACTTGAAGGCACATTGTGGCGGCCCGAGAGTCCCGATGCGCACGTCCCGCCATGCCACGTTGGCCCCGCTGGCCACGGCGGTGGCGCAGCACGCCGTAAGGACGTGTCTTCCTGGGGCGTGGCAGGATGCTGAGCGAGGCCCTTGCCTTTCTCCAAGGTCTTTCTCCGGCCTGGATCTATGTGCTGCTCGGGATCGGAGCGGGCGTCGAGAATATCGTGCCTCCGGTTCCCGCCGATACGTTTGTCGTGCTCGGAGGATTCATCGCGGGAGCGGGGGCGGCGGATCCGGGGGCGATCTTCCTTGCGACATGGGCCGGGAATGTAACAACGGCGCTCGCGGTCTACTTTGCCGGGGCGCGCTACGGTCCGCTGTTCTTTGATACGGCGTGCGGTCGCCTCCTTCTACGGCCGCATCAGCTCCATCGCCTCGGCGCCTACTACCAGCGCTGGGGCCGGGTGACCATTTTCGCAACCCGGTTTCTCCCGGGGTTCCGTGCTGTCGTTCCCGTCTTCGCCGGAGTGACGGGCCAGCGCTTTCTTCCCGTAGCCCTCCCACTGGCCAGCGCCTCGGCGATCTGGTATGGGCTCCTGACATGGCTGGGTACGAGAGCAGGGCGGAACGTTGAGGGCATCGTCGCTTGGCTCAGCGAGCTGAACCGCGTCCTCCTCATCGCCGCACTGGCACTTGGCGCGGCCATTCTCTACGTGTGGTACCGCAGCCGGAACGCGGCCGAGGGGAGGCGCTCCGGTTCGGCCGGGAGGTAGGCGGGCGGCTCCGGCTTCCGGTCGGAGGCTGGGCCTTGGGCCGGGCTACACGCGCGCCCCCCTGGACCGGCCTTGTCGGGCCCAATGCCATGCAGGTCCACACATCGGGCCTGCGAGCGCGCGGGACGTCCGATGGCCGGGTGTCCCCGGCAGACGGGGGCGGAGCCGCCCGTTGCGGCGGATCCTGTGTCCGGCATCCTACCCCGGGATGCTACATCGCAGGTTCGAGCCGCAGTATCGGTGAGACGTCGTCCCGATTCTCCGTCGCCAGGTAGATGTAGCCGTCCGGGCCCTCCCGTACGTCACGGACGCGGGAGCCCCGAACGATTGTTTCCTCACCGATGACGGTCTTGCCGTCCATGTCCAGCCGTGCCAGCTGCTCCCCCGCTAGGCCGCCTACGAAGATGTCCCCCTTCCAACCGGGGAAGGCGTCTCCCCGATACACCATGAGACCCGACGTGGCGATCGAGGGCACCCAGAAGTAGTACGGCTGCTCCATTCCGTCGCGCTGCTGTGTGCCGTGGATCGGGATCCCGGGGCCGTAGTTCACCCCGTATCCGACAACGGGCCAACCGTAGTTGCGGCCCCTAAGCACGAGGTTCACCTCGTCGCCCCCTTGGGGCCCATGCTCCCCTTGCCAGATCGCGCCGGTTTCCGGATCGATCGCGAGCCCTTGGGGGCTTCGGTGCCCGTAGCTCCAGATTTCCGGAAGAGCCTGCGGGTGGCTTGCGAAGGGGTTGTCGGCAGGTACACTCCCGTCATCATGCAGCCGGACGACCGTGCCCCGGTGGACGGCCAGATCCTGGGAGGGATGGGCTTCCAGGTCGCCGCTTGACGGCGCCTGCCTGTCCCCAACCGTGATGAAGAGGTAGCCGGCGGCGTCGAAGGCGAGCCGCGAGCCGTAGTGTCCGTTCCTCTCTCCCCACGCCTCCGCCTCGAAGATCTCCTCGACATCGGTGAGCGACCGGCCATCGAAGTGGCCCCGGACGACGGCGGTGGTTGACTGGTCCGGTTCCGCTCCCGCCTTCGAATAGCTGAGGTAGATCAGCCGGTTGGACTCAAAGGAGGGGTGGAGCACGACATCGAGAAGTCCGCCCTGGCCCCGGGCGTGAACGGGCGGCACGCCGGGCACGGGATCGGGATCGAGAACCCCGCTTCGGACGACCCGGAGTCGTCCGGGGCGTTCTGTTACCAACATGTCGCCATTCGGAAGCCACGCCATCGACCATGGCGTGTCGAGCCCCTCGGCAACCGTAACAACCCGGAAGTCCGCTTCCTGCGATCGCACCGTCTGGGCCATGCCCGGCTGTACGGCCGCGGTCGCTGCGAGGAGTTGAAGTGAGAAGGCGAGCCCGAGTGGGCGGGAGGGCGCTCGAGACATTCTGAATCTCCGCTCGGTGGTCGACAGGGGGCAGGGCAGGGGGACGGGGATTTTCCAACGTGGAGCCCTATCTACCCGAGTGCACGGAGCCGGTGCCAGCCCCGCGCGGCCCGTATCGGCCTCAGGCTATGCTGCTGCGACTGCCGGTGCCAGGTGTCGCGTTCCGCCCTTCCGGAGGCCGCTGCGCAATCCGGCCGAGAAGTTCCGGCGGAAGGTCTCGCGGTCGGTTCCAGCTCCGGAAACGGTCCGTCTCCTGGGCCGGGAACCGTACGGATCGCACGCGCCCCTCGCCGGCAAGCCGGGCGAGGAGTGCCGAGGGAGAGCGGCGGGGGCCACGGATCTCGGTTTCAGCGGTCGCAGCTGCATGGGGGGGATAGACCGCGCACAGCGCCTCGAGCCGGCCGGAAACCGACGGCGCCGCTCCCGCCTCGGCCGTGGAGGCCGCGACGAGTGCTCCGATGATGTCGGCCCCGACGCCCGCCATGTCGACAGCCAGCACGATGAGGTGGAGGTGTGGGTCCCGCGTCATCGCGGCCACAATCCCGCCGAGCGGCCCCATGCCCGGGCGTTCGTCATAGACGACTTCCGGCGCGTCCCCACGGTAACTCGGCACGAGCGCCGAGGATGGCACCGGCCCGTCGCGGCGGAGGGAGACGAAGACGCGGTCGGCCCCGGACCGGCGAAGCAGCGCGACCTGCCGCTCGGCAAGCGTGCGCGGATCGCCTGTCGCATACGGAAGGAGCGCCTTGTCCATTCCCATGCGCAATGAGGCGCCGCCGGCAAGGACGACACCGTTCACTTCGGCGATTCCGTCACTCGATTCTCAAGGTAGGCGGAATCACCCGCCCGCCATGGCCCGGAGTATTCCGTCCGAGAGGATCTTCGCCCTAAGTCCGCCTCTGCCCGCAAGCAGGGCCTTGGCACCTGCTCCGAATGCCTGATCCATCCAGTAGCATGGGGAGCACTCCGCTATGCCCCGGAAGCGAACACCTTGAAGCTCGAAGTCACGCCCGACATAGCGGTTCAGGTTGTCACCCCGGGTGATCACGTTCCGGCGAAAAACCCCCGGGTGGCGGTCGTGCACGCCGAGCCTCTCGCAAAGCTCCTCGTACACCTCGAGGGAAAAGAATGTAATCTGGCCGCGATAGTCCTCCCGGTGGTCCAGGAACCGGTCTCCCTCGAGGCCCCGACCGGCCCGGCAACGGACCCGTTCCACCCGGCGCAGCGGATGGTCTCCCGCCGGCTTCCCGTGGTGTCCGAAGTAGTTGTGGCCAGGAGAGATGTACAGGGCGCTCACCGAGAGTTGGCCCGGCATTTTGTCGTTGCCCTGGCCATGTGCCGGGACCTCAGAAGCCGGACGCTTCACCGGAGCGCGCCCGCTGGATCGCCTGCGACGTTCGCCGGTTCGAACCAGTTGAGCCGGCTCGCCAAGGCGGCGACCTCGCCGATGACGACGACGGCGGGAGGCTCGATCCCGAGAGCAGCGCGGGGAATCGTCGCGAGGTTCGCGAGAACCGTCTCCTGCAATGCGGTCGCTCCGGAATGAACGACGGCGGCCGGCGTCTCCGGTGAACGCCCGGCTGCGGTCAGCCTGGCCGAGATCGTCGCGAGGCTACCGAGGCCCATCAGCACGACGAGGGTCGGCGCGGATGCGAGGGCCGTCCAGTCGTGCGGGTCGCTTCCTCCGTGGAGGTGCCCGCTGATGACCGTGAAGGAACCGGCGAGATTCCGATGCGTGAGCGGGATGCCGGCATAGGCGGGAGCTGCGAGTGCGCTCGAGACCCCCGGCACCACTTCAAAGGGAATCCCTGCTCCCGAAAGCGCCAGGCACTCTTCGGCGCCCCGTCCGAAGACGAAGGGGTCACCCCCCTTAAGCCGGACAACTCGGCGCCCTCCGCGTGCGTGCGCGATCATCGTCGCGTTGATTTCCTCCTGCGTCACCGATGCGCGCCCGCACCGCTTCCCGACGAAGATGCGCAGCGCGAAAGGTGGAGTGCGCTCGAGGAGGGCGGGATCTACGAGGCGGTCGTAGAGGACGACCTCCGCAGATTCCAGGATCCGGGCTCCGCGTAGCGTGATGAGGTCCGGGTCTCCCGGGCCCGCCCCGACAATGTACACGATGCCACTGATCGAACTCTTGCCCATGCGCGTTTCCTGACTTGGTGATCGCGGTCTCATCGGAGTCCGGTCCGGTCCAAAATCTATGCGTAGGGCCGCTGAATCAAACCTGCCGGCGGACTGGCGCGTGTCGCCCCGGCCGCGATATCGGGATACTGCCACGTTGCTGCCCCACGCCGACCGATGTGCCCGGGCTCCTGCCCGAACGCATGCCGTCGAGATCGGGTCCGGAGTCACGCCGGCCTCCTCCCGTTCCCGAACCGGGCAGCGTGAGCGCCCCGGTCCCGTGTCGGCCGCCCGAACGATTTGACCTCCGGGGGATATAACATCATACAGTAGATCCGGCTTCTACCGGGCGCGGGGCGTACTCCTGCCTGCATAGGCCGCACACATCCTTTGAGCGTTGCTGGAGGACCTGTGACAAGCTCCCTCGTTCGGATTCCTGCGTTTCTTCTTGTTGCGTCGCTCTGTGTGCCGTCCGGTGCGTCCGCCCAGTACTTCGGGCGGAACAAGGTCCAGTACGAATCGCTCGACTTTCATGTTCTGCCGACGCCGCACTACGAGATCCACTTCTATCCGGAAGCAGCGGTGGCGGTCGAGGACGGCGCCCGGATGGCCGAGCGGTGGTATGAGCGCATCGCCCGGATCTTCCAGCACGATATCCGGGAGCCGCGTCCCCTGGTTCTCTACGCCGATCACCCCGATTTCCAGCAGACGAACATTCTCTCCGGGACGGTGGGGGAGGGGACGGGGGGTGTGACCGAGGGGCTCCAGGACCGCATCATCATGCCGCTCGGAAGCTCCTACGGCGACACCCATCACGTGCTGGGACACGAGATCGTCCACTCCTTCCAGTTCGACCTTGCGAGCGGAAGCCAGGGGGCAGGCCTCAGGGGTCTGATGCAGCTCCCCCTCTGGTTCATCGAAGGGATGGCGGAGTACATATCAGTGGGGCGCGAATCGCCGCTCACCGCGATGTGGATGCGTGACGCGCTCCTGCACGGAGCCTTCCCCACGCTTGACGACCTGGGCAGCAACCCCCGCCGCTATTTTCCCTACCGCTTCGGGCACGCCTTCTGGGCCTACGTAGGCGGCGAGTACGGAGATCCGGCTGTCACACTGATGATGCGCACGGCCGCCCGCTCGCAGTGGCGGCCCGCTGTCGCATCGGTTCTCCGCATCGATCCAGATACCCTCTCCTCGGCATGGCGCGAGGCGATGGAGACGAGGTACTCTCCGCTGATGGAGGGGCGCACGCCTCCCGAGGAAGCGGGGACGCTGCTGCTTTCCCCGGCGACGGGTGCCGGGACGCAGAACCTCGCGCCGTCGCTGAGTCCGGACGGTCGGTACGTGGCCTACCTTTCGGAGCAGGATCTCTTCACGATCGAGCTGTATCTGGCGGATGCACGTACCGGCGAGGTCCTGCGCTCGATCACCAGTTCGACGAGAGACGCGCACTACGATGCCATGCGCTTCCTCGATTCCTCGGGTGCCTGGGCGCCCGACGGATCGGCCGTGGCCGTCGTCGTCTATTCCGAGGGGCGAAACGAGATCCAGCTCTACGATCCCCAGGACGGCTCGCGCGACCGGGTCATCCGGGTGCCCGCGACGATCGGTGAGATCCGCAACCCCGCGTTCTCGCCGGACGGAACCCGGATCGTCTTCTCCGGACAGGCCGGTGGGGTCACAGACCTCTTCATGATCGATGTGCAGGGCGGTGAGCCCGTCAGGCTCACAGATGACCGTTATGCGCAGCTTCAGCCCACCTTCTCCCCCGACGGGACGCGACTAGCCTTCGTAACGGACCTCGGTCCCGGCACGGATTTCGAGCGGCTGACATTCGGACCGATGGTGATCGCGTTCATGGATCTCGAGACGGGCGAGATCGAGAGAATCACGCCGCTCGGCGAGACGGCCCACTGGAATCCGCAGTTCACGCCGGATGGCGCGGGCCTCTACTTCCTCGCCGACCAGGACGGCTTCCGGGACATCTACAGGGTGGGACTCGACACGGGCCAGGTCTGGCAGGTGACCCGGATCGTGACGGGAGTCAGCGGGATCACCGAGGCGACGCCGGCACTCAGCGTCGCCACCGAGACGGGAACGGTAGCGTTCACCGTCTTCGACGACGCGGAGTACCACGTCTACGCCCTTACCGCCGTCGAGTCGGAGGGATCACTCGTCGGCGTATCTCTGACCGCCGGGGAATCCGGCGCGCAGCTGGCCCCGAGCCCAGGCGGAGCGGCGAACCTCGTCTCCCCCCTCCTGGGCAACTCGGACGCGGGGCTTGTGGCGGAGGGGACGTATTCCGCCGAGAATGCTGCCCCCTTCGACGGGGGGCTTCGCCTCGTGGCGCTGGGCCAGCCTGTTGTTGGCGTCGGCAACGACATCTTCGGCACCTATCTCGGCGGATCCGTCTCCGCCCTCTTCTCCGACATACTCGGAGACCGGAACCTCTATGCCGCTGCGCAGGCCCAGGGCGAGCTGAAGGATGTCGGCGGCCAGGTGTTCTACCAGAACATCGGCAGCCGGTGGAACTGGGGCCTCGGGATCGGCCACATCCCGATCCGATACGGCTTCTACCAGTACGTGGAACCGACAGTGAGCGGTGCGAGCTACGCGGTCGAATTGACGGACTACCGGATCTTCGTCAGCTCGGCCGAGGGGCAGCTGGCCTACCCCTTCTCCGCAAACCGCCGGGTCGAATTTGCCGCGGGCATCCGCCGGTACGGCTTCGACATCGAGTCGGACATCTACTCTTACAACCTCTTCAACCAGCCGATCGCGTTCGACCGCACCAGCCGACCGGCCGGCGATCCCCTGAATCTTGCGGAAGCCAGCGTCGCCTTCGTTGAGGACAACAGCTTCAGCGGCTTCACGAGCCCGATCCGTGGCTTCAGGACCCGGATCGAGGTCGGGCAGACCACGGGGACCGAGAACTTCACGACGGTCCTAGGCGACGTGCGTCGGTACTACTCGCCACTCCAGGAGCTCACCTTCGCGATCCGTACAATGCATTTCGGCCGCTACGGAACGGACCCGTCGACATCCGTCGTTCTCGGTGACCTCTTCATCGGAAACGAGTACTTCATCCGCGGATACTCCTACGGGTCCTTCTCCGTGCAGGAATGCACCCGGACGGGAGCGGCGACCTGCGCCGAGATCGACCGTCTCCTCGGCCAGAGGCTCGGCGTGATGAACCTGGAGGTCCGGGTACCGCTCCTCGGGACGGAGCGGTTCGGGCTCTTCGACTTCCCCTATCTCCCGACGGAACTCGTCGGCTTCCTCGACGGGGGCTTGGCATGGAACGAAGGGTTCCCGGGATTCGAGGGCGGCCCTTCCCTCGTTTGGGACAGCGCCACCGTGGATCGCGTTCCCGTCTTCAGCGCCGGAGTGAGCGCCCGGATGAGCCTGTTTGGGGCGCTGGTGCTGGAGGTCTACTACGCCAAGCCCTTCCAGCGTCCCGGGAAGGGAATGCACTGGGGCGTGAACTTCGTGCCGGGGTGGTAGCAACCGGTAGACAGGCCGCCGCGGTGGCGGCCTGCCAGTCCGGTGCAGCGGAGGTGCTGGCGAGAGCGGATGTGGGACGTGCCCTTTCTTCGCGGTATCCGCCGTCCTGATGCGCGGGGGAGCTGACGGCTGGTCCGACGTCTGTGTCTGCCTCCGTGCATCGCGCCAGACGTCTGAGGATCCGCGGCGAAAGCGCTGCCTACCCCACCCGTAGCCGGCTGGAGTGCGGGACGCGATACTTGACCACGACGTTGCACCCCAGCTAGGCGGTACGGGCCGTGAACCGATCAGTTCGGTGTGCCGGTACCGTTGTTCACCCCCTTTGTGGAGAGCTTCATGGTTCAGGCGGACGAGACTCCGGCGGGGACCCCGCCCGCATCTGGCGGTCCCTTTGCGCTCACATCCCCGGCCTTCGTCGAGAATGCAGTGATCCCCACGCGCTATACGGGCGACGGGGCCAACGTCTCTCCCCCCCTCGCGTGGCGCGGCGCGCCCCGGGGTACGGAGAGCTTCGTCTTGACGATGGTGGATCCGGACGTGCCCTTCGGGGCGACTGTCCCCCTATACGGGGAATTGCCGCAACCCGGTACCGTATCCGGAGATCTTTTTGTCCACTGGCTTGTTGTCGATATACCTGCGGGTGCGTCTGCGCTCGATGACGCGGCCAGCCCCGGCCGTATGCCGCCGGAGACCCGGGAGCTCAAGACGAGCTTCGCGCTCTTCGGGGTCGAGGCGAACCGGTACGGAGGTCCGGCGCCTCCGCCCAAGCTGCGGGCCCACGCATACAAGTTCACGCTCTATGCCCTCGACACGCCCCGACTGTCCGGGCTGACGCCGGACAGCGACCACGCGGCGCTCACGGAAACCATGGCGGGTCACGTTCTCGCCACGGCGACGCTGACAGGCTACTTCGGGCACTGAAGTCCGGGCGTGTCTGAACTCCGGGCATCCGGATAGCTCACCGGATGGTTAACGCCGGGCCGGATCCGCCGGTCGGTGAGGCGCGCCCGGTGGCGATCGTCACCGGCGCCTCAAGTGGCATCGGTGAGGCCGCGGCGCTCGCCCTGGCCGCGGCGGGGTTTCGGGTTGCGCTTACTGCCAGGCGTGCCGCGCGGCTCCGGGCGCTCGCGGACCGGATCAATGCGCGTGCTGTGGGGCCGGGAGGAGAAGCGCAGGGAAGCCGGGAAAGTGCGGGTGGTCCCGCGCCCTCCGTCGT
>JAAXGI010000109.1 GCA_012267505.1 Gemmatimonadota bacterium | reverse complement strand
CCTGGCGACCCGGAAGCCGATCGTATAGTCCTGGCGGCCGGGACCGGACCACCCTCGCGTATTCGCGCGCTGAAACCGTACTTCGCGCCCCCAGTCGGCACCGCGCAGCACCTTTCGACCGCAGTCCCCGTCCCAGCAGCTGTCCGTCCACTCCTGGAGATTGCCCACCATGTCGAAGAGGCCCGCGTCGCTCGGCCCGTAGGCGCCGACCGCACAGGTTCCACCATCGCCGGGGAAGCGCATGTAGCACCCCCTCGGACTGCCGGCCGCGCCTCGCTCCCACTCCGCCTCGGTCGGCAAACGGTAGTGGTGGCCCGTCTCCAGCGACAGCCATTCCGCATACACCCGTGCTTCGTTCCAGCTCACGCACGCCACCGGATGTCGCCCGGTCTGCACGTAGCCCGGAGCCCGCCAGCTCTCGCGGCCTCCGTTGTCGTGGGCGAAGCACCTTCTCTCTCTCGGATCGGTCGACTCCTGGGCAAAGGCGCGGTACTCCTCCAAGGTCACCTCGTACCGCCCGAGGGCCACATCGCCGTCGGGCAGGGGCACCATTTCGGGGCAGACATCGCAGTCCCGAAACGCCTCGCCCGGGGCCTGCCCGCCTGCCGGAATCGCCACAGCCAGGACCGCGCATACGACAAGCCAACTGCTCGTGCGCCGCTCACTCATCAATCCACCTCCAGTCGTATCGGCCCGCCCTCTCCCGAAGCCGTCATTCATCGCCTGATCGGCTGCCGGGAACCCGCTGCCTCCCTTGTTACCGGCAGACCGCATTGGTCACTCAGCACCCGGGTTGACAAACGTCGGAAACGGTCACGGGACCGTGGGCGTCCATGAGGCTCCTGGCCACCCGCACGCCGATAGTGGACGTGGTGAGGTGGGCCAGATGCCACCCGCGTGCTGCGGCGTACCTCTCGATGTAGCGCGCTTCCTTCCGACGTTGCGGCAAACGGGCAACTGTTCACGGCCGCCGGTTCTCTCCATTTCCACTCAACGTATAGTGAGAGCGGTGCTGCACGTGAACGTCGTCGCGATCGCGCACTTCAACTCGCAGCCTCCGGAGGGTCGAATCGGAGTCGCCCACTGTGAATCCGAGAATATAATAGTCACTCGTCTCGGCGTCGATTTCCCGAAACACATCGTCGAAATCGTTGCGGTTCACGAAAGCCCGCCCGCCGGTCTGCTCGGCGATCGATCGCAGGCTGTTCTGGGTCGCGAAGATCCAGTGGTTGAACGACCTGCTGTCGTTCAACCGGTAGTGGGCGGCCTCGGGTCCGGCGACCAGCCCGCGCGGATCGACGGTGTAGAACGACGCGTTCGCGCGGTTCGCCGCCGTGGCGAGTTCCAGGATCTCCCTCGCGAGTTCGCTATGGCTCGCATCGCCGAGGGACGGGAACGATCTATCCGGCCGGAATGCGGCGGCCCCGATGGGGGAGATGGAGGGGGCACGGCGAAAATACCCGGCGCGCTCCGCGAGGAACGGGTTGAAGTCATAGCCGCCACTCAAGTAGATGACGACCTTCCGGAGTTGCTGGACCTGCTCGAGGCTCCGGACGATGTTGCGCATCGTGTCGAACGCCAAGCGGGCGCGGACCATCAACTCCGGGACCCCCTGGGTGTCCGGCGGAAAGTTCTCGATGAGATCGTTGGGATTGAACCCGTCGCCGGTGATGCGAGCGGCTGCCGCCTCGAGCAGACTCCGGTCGGCGGTCACGTCGATCGCAATCGACGACGGTCCAGTCGACACGACACCGAAGAGATCGCCTTCGTGGATGACGTTCCGCGCCAACTGCTCGAACACCTGGCGCGTGCGCAGCGTCAGGCCCTTGTCGATGTTCAGATCGTCGACCAGGATGACGACGAGCCGCCCTCCCGCCGAGCCGGCCGCGCGGGGCGCGGCTGGGGGCGGAAGGACGATCCCACCCCGCAATTGCACCGGAGGCGCCAACTGGTTTCCGGCGCGCCCCGCGAGAACCGGCACCAGGGAAACGACCTGCCTCAGCCGATCGTCCTCGAACACGAGGAAGTCCTCCGCGGTCAGATTGGCCAGAAAGGCGCCGTTCCGGTCACGCGGAATGACTACCGTCGTCATCAGCGTGATGCCCGAGCGGAACATCGCGGCCGGGGTCTCGGGATCCGCCGGTTGGATGGTCGGCTGGCGCTCTTGCGGTTGCGCCTGTGCGCCCAGAACCGCGCCGAACACCATGAGCGACATTGCAGCCACCCGGACTGTCGTGGAGGATTTGTTGCGCATGTCACGTCCAGAATAGGCCGGTTTCGTCGCCCGGCCCGACCCGGCGACCTGGGAGCGTGGCCTTGCGGCTACAGCAGTCTGAACTCCAGCACGCGGCGACCTGGGAGCGTGGCCTTGCGGCTACAGCAGTCTGAACTCCAGCACGATGGTCACGAGCACCGCGACCGGCTCACCGAACCGCGTCCCGGGAAGGAAGCGCCACTGCCGGGCGGCCCTGAGCGCCTCCTCGTCCAGCCCGAAGACCGGGTCGAGCGACCGGATCACGGTGACGCCGCCGACGGAGCCGTCCGGCAGCACCACGGCTTCAACCAGGACATCCCCTGCGATCTTGGCCCGCATCGCCTCGGCGGTGTAGCCCGGCGTGACCTCGCGCAGCAGACGGGGTGGCTCGACGCCGTTGCCCGGCTGATAGACGCCGCCCCCGGCGCCGCCGCCCTCGCCACGCCCGAGGCCGTCTCCCTGACCGGGCCCGATACCGCCGCCGGATCCTTCACCGGCGCCGCGGTCGGTCCCGCTGCCGGTCGAGTCGAGAGCGACAGACAACAGCTCCTCCAGCAGGCCCGTCCGGGTTCGGAGCGAGGCGGCCATCGGCACGGCGGAGAGCTGCATGTTCTGAGACTCGAGCGGCTCGGGCTCCGACTCGACCTCGGGCGGCGGCGCATCTACTTCCTCCGGCACCTCCACCGGCACGTCCAGATCATCCTCGCCAGCCACCTCGACCTGCCGCGGCATCTCCAGCGACTCGTTCCCGCCGCCGCC
>JAAXGI010000308.1 GCA_012267505.1 Gemmatimonadota bacterium | reverse complement strand
CCACACTCGCAAGGGTACAGGGGGCGGACGCGCGAAGGCTTGCGGCTCCCTCCCCGCCGGCTCCACTTGGTGCGGACGGAGTGCGCACGCGGCGGCGGCGCGCTCCCGCGCCTTCCCGGAGCGGCCCCTCCGCTCGCGGGCCGGGCGCCGCGACCGGACGACGGGCCGGGCCCACCTCGGAGGCGAAACGGATGAAGCGAACTCTGCGGGGGCTTCAGATCTTCGCCGCCCTCGCCCCCTTCCTCGTCGGCTTCCTCCGCGACCGGCGCCGGTTCCTCATCATCGGCCGCCCCGCGAGCCGGCCGCCGGGGCATCACGAGGGCCGCGCGGAGCGGCTTGTCGCGGCGGTCGCGGACCTCGGCCCCACCTTCATCAAGCTGGCGCAGGTGCTGAGCGCCCGCGCGGACCTCATCCGCGAACCCTACTTCTCGGCGATCGGCACCCTCCAGGACCAGGTTCCGCCGATCTCCGGGGACGGCGCGCTCGAGGTGGTCGAGGCCGCGCTCGGAAGGCCCGCCGGCGAGGTCTTCGACTCCTTCGAGCCCCGGCCGATCGCGGCCGCCTCGCTCGGCCAGGTCCACCGCGCCGCCCTCCGCGGCCGCGAGGTGGCCGTCAAGGTCCTCCGCCCGGATGTCGAGTCCGTCGTCGCCATCGACCTGGACCTCTCCTTCCGGCTCCTCTTCTGGCTCAACATCCTCTTCCCCAACCACCACGTCAGGGGGATCACGAACGTCGTCCGCGAGTTCTCCGTCCGGGTCCGCGAGGAGATGGACTTCCGCTCGGAGGCCGCGAACATCGAGCGCTTCCACCGCCTGATGGCGGATGTCGAGGGCGTGCGCGCCCCGGAGGTCATCGGCGAGCTGACGAGGAAGGAAGTGCTCGTGATGGAGCACCTCGAGGGGACGAAGGTGGACCGGCTGGACGAGCGGTTCGCCTCCGGCGAGCTCGAGTTCGAGCCCGTCATGCGCCGGCTCACCGGACTCTACCTCCGCATGATGATGCTCGACGGCTTCCTCCACGCCGATCCCCACCCGGGGAACCTCCTCGTGGGCCCCGACGGGACGATCATCGTGCTCGACTGGGGGATGGTCCTCGACGTACCCAAGCAGACGCGCGACACGATCCTCTCGGTCGCCCTCAGCGTCGGGCGCGAGGACCTCGACGGGGTGATCAGCGGGATGTACGGCCTCGGGATGATCTCCCCGGAGGTCTCGCGAGGCGAGATCCGGGAGGCCGCGATCGAGATCATGAAGGTCATCGAGAGGGTCCGCACCTCCCCGGTCGACCGTGTCCGGGAGGTCGTCCAGGAGATATGGGACACCTTCCAGACCTGGCCCCTCCTCCTCCCCCAGGAGCTCGTCTACTTCTTCCGGACCGCGGTGCTCCTCGAGGCGATCGGGTTCCGCTACGACCCCGAGTTCAACGGCCTACACCTGATCCGCCGCGTCGTCGCGGAGCACCGGGGAGAGCTCCTCCGGAAGACGGGGCGCGAGCCCGTGGCGCTCGCCCTCGATTTCATGGAGGAGGTCGGGCACGTGCTCCGCTCGGTGAGAGACCTCCTCCAGCGCGCGGAGCGGGAGGAGCTCCGCGTGCGGCTCCACCCACGCGACCAGCAGGCGCAGGAGCGGTTCATGCACCTCCAGGCCCGGCGCTTCCTCCTCTCCGTCTTCGCCACGGCGATCGCGGTCATCTCCGCGGTCGTCTACGTGGCGATCGGAAGCCCGCTCCTCCTAGTTCTCGGCCTCGCCGTCGCGCTCGTGATGTTCGTCCTCGTCCTCTTCATTCCCACCCACCTCCTCGAGAACCCACTCCGGCACGCACGCGGGATCCGCCCCCCCTGATCCGGCCGACACGGAGACGGGAGCTCCGCGGGAGCCGGGCGGCGCCCCGGCCGGACGACGCCCCCGGTCCCCTTGGAGGGAGCATGCCTCGGGCCGATATTCGGGGGGCGGAGACGCGCGGCCGCCCGGCACCACCACTTCTCCCCGACGTCCGCCGGGAGCCCGGACCACGCGCGGGAGCCGGGCACCGACCCGCGCCACGCGCCTCCGCCGGCCCGCGGCGAGCCCCTGCCCGGCCCGCACGGTAGATGCCACCCACCCTCCAGAGCGCGACCCGACGGGACGGCCGGCAGCTCGCGGCCCTCCACCGCCCCGGCCCGCCCGAACTCACGGCGTGGCGCGGACGCCGGCGGGTGCGGGCCCTCGACCGGCGGTTCGCGCGGATCTTCCGCGCCCCCGATGGGGCAGGCGCCGGAAGCGAGTGGCTTCACGAGAACGACTTCGTGGTCTCCGAGGCGGTCGAGACGCTCGACGGCGCGCTCCCCGCCCGGTTCCTCAGGAACCTCCCCGGGGTCTCCGGGCCCGAGGGTGAGCCGGGTCTTCCCCGGGTGGAGGCGATCGCCCACGAGCTCGTGCGGCGCGGGCGCGCGACGATCGAGATCGGCGAGCTAGTCCTCTTCCTCAAGGGCTACCAGGAGCTCCGGCCCCTCCGCCTCGCGGAGCTCTGGGCCCTCCCCGCCTTCATCCGGATCGTGCTCCTCGAGGAGCTCGCGGGACGCGCCGAATCAGCCGATCCCGACGCCGAATACGGACCCCACATCCTCTCGCTCCGCACCCTCGCCGCCGAGGACTGGCGCGGCGTGGTCGAGTCGCTCAGCATCGTCGACCAGATCCTCCGGGCGGACCCCGCCGGCGTCTACGCCAAGATGGATTTCCGGACGCGCGACCGGTACCGGGGCATGGTCGAGCGGGTCGCCCGGGGCGCCGGCCAGCCGGAGGACCGGGTCGCGGCCCGGGCGCTCGAACTGGCCCACGCCCGCGCGGAGGATGCGCGGGAAGGCCACGTCGGCTACTACCTGATCGACGAGGGCCTCTCGGCGCTGGCATCCGGCGGCGGGCTGCGCCTCGCCGGAGCCGCCCTCCGGCTCACCCTCCGCCCCTCCCGGCGCCGCCTCCTCCGGGGCGGAGCGTACTTCGGGACGATCGCCGCCTTCACCCTCGGGCTCCTTCTCCTCCTCTACACAGCGGTCCCGGCGACGGCGGCCCGGATCCCCCTTCTTCTCCTCGCGCTCGCGCCCGCGCTCGGAACGGCCGTCGGGCTCGCCAACCGGCTCATGGGCCAGCTCTCCGGCCCGCGGACGCTCCCCCGGCTCGACGTCCGCGAGGGGATCCCCGAAGCGTTCCGCACCATCGTCGCCGTCCCCGTACTGCTCGGCTCACGGGAGGAGATCGGGAGGGTCCTCCACAACCTCGAGCGGAACTACCACGCGAACCCCGACCCCGCGCTCTCCTTCGCGCTCCTGACCGACTTCCCGGACGCCCGGACGGAGCGGACCGACTCCGACGGGCCGCTACTCGAGGCCGTGACCGCGGGGATCCGCCGGCTCAACCGCCGGGCGGGAACGGCCGGGAGCGGGCCTTTTCTTCTCCTTCACCGCCCGCGCCGCTGGAATCCGGCCGAGGGCTGCTGGATGGGGTGGGAGAGGAAGCGCGGGAAGCTCGCCGAGCTGAACCGGCTCCTCCTCGGCGGGCCGACGGGGATATGGCTCGCCGAGGGCGACCCCGGCCGCCTCGCCCGCACCCCCTTCGTCCTCACCCTCGACGCCGACACACGGCTCCCGAGGAACTCCGCCGCGCGCCTCATCGGCACCCTGGCGCATCCGCTGAACCGTCCCGAGGTGGGGCCCGGGGGCCGTATCCGGCGGGGCTACTCGGTCCTCCAGCCACGGCTCGAGATCCTCCCGGACGCGCGCGGCGGCACCGCGTTCAGCCGGATCTACGGAGGCGTCGAGGGCCTCGACCTCTACGCCCACGCCGCCTTCGACGTCTACCAGGACCTTTTCGACGTGGGGATCTTCGCCGGGAAGGGGATCTACGACGTCGCGGCATTCGAGCAGAGCCTCGCCGGCCGGACGCCCGAGAACACGCTCCTCAGCCACGACCTCTTCGAGGGGGCCCACGGGAGGGCCGGGCTCGTCGCCGACGTGATCCTCCTCGAGGACTTTCCGACCCACCCGGTCGCCCACGCGCTCCGCGCGCACCGGTGGATCCGCGGCGACTGGCAACTCCTCCCCTGGCTCGGCCGGCGCGTCCCGGCCGAGGGGGGGCGGAGGCGGAACCGCCTCCCGCCACTCGCTCAGTGGATGATCGCCGACAACCTCCGCCGCTCCCTCCAGGCGCCCTCGATCCTCGCGATGCTCGTTGCCGGCTGGCTCTGGCTCCCCGGCGCGCAGTGGATCTGGACGATCGTCCTCGCCGCCGCCGTCGGGCTCCCCTTCCTCACCGGATCTCTCGACGCGGCGCTCCGGGCGCTCGCGGAGCTCCCCCGCAAGGCGGACTTCGAGGCGGAGTTCCGGGCGCTCCGCCGGGCGCTCGCCCGCTGGGGGATGGAGCTCGCGTTCCTCCCCACCGACTCGTGGAACCATCTGGACGCGGTCGTCCGCACCCTCGGCCGCGTCTACGGATCGCGGCGGCGGCTCCTTGAATGGACGACGGCCGCCGTCACGGCCAGATCGGTCCGGCGGACGGACACCCTCGCGTTCATGGTGCGCCGGATGTGGGTGGGCCCCGCGGTCGCGGCGGCTATCGGCGCCGTGCTCGCAACCCTCCCCGGCACGGGGGCCGTGGCTGCGGCCGCGCCGCTCCTCATCCTCTGGGCCCTCTCCCCCGCGGTCGCCTACGGGGTGAGCCGGGGCCGCCGGCGTCTCCGCGAGTCCGCCGGCGAGTTCCCGGAGGAGAGGGTGAGGAGCCTCGCGCGCCGCGTCTGGGGCTACTACGAGCGCTTCCAGGTCCCCGCAGAGCACTGGCTCGTCCCGGACCACTTCCAGGAGGATCCCGGCGGGGAGGTCGCCACCCGGACCTCGCCGACGAACCTCGGGATGGCGCTCCTCGGCGCGGTCACGGCGTGGGACCTCGGGTTCGCCGGGACGCCCGGCTTCATCGCCCGGCTGGGGCGGAGCGTCGACGGGATGGACGGGCTCGAGCGCGTCCGGGGACACTTCCTCAACTGGTACGACACGACGACGCGCGAGCCGCTCCGGCCCCGCTACATCTCGACGGTCGACTCGGGGAACCTGGCGGCCGCCCTCGTGGTGGCGGGGGAAGCGCTCCGGGAGGCGCCGGCGCGCGCGCTCTGGACCTCCGACCGCCCCCGCGGGGTGACGGACACGCTCCGCGTGGCGGGGGAGACGCTCGACTCGTCCGGCCGGACGGGGACCGCACGGGCCCTCCGGGTCGAGCTCCGCGCACTCGAGATGTGGACGGAGCGGAACCTCGGCGACGCCTGGGCAGGCGGCCCCGGCACCTTCGTCAGGATCCTCGAGGAACTCCGCGACCGGAAGCTTCCCGAGCTCGACAGGCGGTTCCGGCGGATAGGAGAGACCGCTCCCGAGGTGGACGAGGCCGCCTTGCCGCCCCCGGTGGCCACTTGGCTCGAGCGGTTCCGGGCCGATGTCGACGAGACACTCGCCGAGATCCTCCTCTTCCTCCCCTGGCTCGCGCCCCGGTACCGGGAGCACCCCGCCGCACGGGACCTTCATCGGCGACTCCTCGGGAGCGGATCCGAGCCACCCGCGCCCCGCCGGCTCCGGGCCTTCCTCGAGGAGGAGCTCCGCTCCGCGGCCAATACGGAAGGAAGCGCGTGGCCCGACGGACTCGAGCCCGAGGTCCGGGCAGCCGCCCGGGCGGCAGACCGGCTCGTCGAGGACGCCTCGGCCCTCGCGGCCCGGCTCGGGGAGTGGTTCGACGGGATGGACTTCCGCTTCCTCTACGACCACCGGAGGCGGCTCTTCCGGATCGGCTTCTCGGTGGCCACCGGCGAGCTCGACCCGAACCACTACGACCTCCTGGCCTCGGAGTCGCGGATCGCAAGCACGGTGGCGATGGCGAAGGACGAGGCGCCGCCCGCCCACTGGCTCCACCTCGGACGTCCCTTCGCCTGGACGGACCGGGGGCCCGTCCTCCTCTCGTGGGCCGGGACGATGTTCGAGTACCTGATGCCGGCCCTCTTCCTCCGCCTCCCCCCCGAGTCGGTCCTCGAGGAGGGATGCCGGCGCGCCGTACGCGTCCAGCGCGACCACGGACGACGGGAGGGGATCCCCTGGGGCATCTCCGAGTCGGGCTACCACCTTCTCAGCAGGGAGGGCCACTACCAGTACCGCGCCTTCGGCGTCCCCGCGCTAGGGCTCAGCCGGACGCAGCCGAACCGGCTCGTCATCGCGCCCTACGCCTCGCTCATGGCCATCTCCTTCGAGCCGGGCGACGTCCACGGGAACCTCGCCGAGCTCGAGGCGCTCGGGGCGATCGGGACCTGGGGTCCCTACGAAGCTCTCGACTACGGCTCCGCGAGGGGACGGGCGAAGACGCCGCGCATCGTCCGGTCCTACATGGCGCACCACCAGGGAATGATCCTCGCCGCGCTCGGCAACCACCTGACCGGCCACCGGCTCGTCGAGCGCTATCACAGGAACCCGCGTATCGGGACGATCGAGCCGTACCTCCACGAGCGGATCCCCTGGCGGCGCTCGATCGAGCGTGATTGGGTCGACCGGAGCGTCCCGGTCCGCACCGCAGGGGGGGCTCCCACCGCCCGCGCCTGGTCTCCCGATCCGGGACGACTCCCCCCACCGGTCCACCACCTGGGCGGCGGGGAGTACACCGTCGGGATCGGGCCCGACGGGCGGGGCGGAAGCCGGTGGGGCGCGTGGTCGATCGTCCGGGGCGGCGTCGGGGCCGGGATGGCCGCGGGCGGTCCGGAGGTGTTCCTCCTCGACAGGGACTCGGGGGAGGCGTGGAGCCCGCTTCCCGACCCGGAGGCCCCCGCTGGCGAGGACCAGGAAATCTCCTTCCAGGCCCACAGGGCCGAGTTCATGCGGAGGAGCCGGGGGATCCGGATGCGGATGAGCGTGCTCGTCCCCCCGGTGGACAGCGTGGAGCTCCGCAGGATCGCCCTCGCGAACGAGTCGGGCGAACGGCGGCGGCTCCGGCTCGCGCTCGCATCGGAGCTGGCTCTCGCCCCGCCCGAGGACGATCTCCGCCACCCCGCCTTCCAGAAGCTCTTCGTGAGGGCCGAGGCGCTGCCCGGCGGCGAGGGCCTCCTCTTCGAGCGGAGGCGCGGGGACCGCGAGGACTCGCCGCCGGTGGTTCTCGTCTCCCTCTGGGGCGCCGGCGGAGAGCCCGTACGGGGTGTGCGGTGGTCGACGGACCGGGAACGCTTCCTCGGGCGCGGCGGCTCCAGGGGCCGACCGGCGGCGCTCGACGACCCGGAGCGCGCCCGCCCCCTCCCTGGCGCCCACCACCCGCTCGACCCCATCGCCGCCGCCGTCCTCGAGGTGGATCTCGACCCGTGGACCGACACCGCGCTCACCCTCGCCGTCGCCGTCGCCGCTGACCGCGACGGGGCGATCCGGGTCGCCTCGGAATACCGCTTCCCGGGGCGGCGCCAGTGGGCCCGGGTGCAGGCGCGCGCCCGGGCCGAGGGCGAGCTCGCGCGACTCGGCACGGCCGGGCGCGACCTCCCCGCCTGGTCGGAGCTCCTCTCGCACGTCCTCCATCCGAGGGGGATGGAGCGCGCCGGCGTCGCGACCGCGGCGATCCTCGACCTCCGGCAGTCCACCCTCTGGCGGTGGGGGATCTCGGGCGACCATCCGTTCATCCTCCTCGAGGGCCCGGCGGGAAGCGGATCTCCGCTCATCGGCGACCTCATCCGGGCGCAGCGGTGGTGGCGGAGCCGGGGACAGCTGGTGGACCTCGTGATCGCGGGCCACGAGGAGGGCGAATACACGAGCCCCCTCCGGGAGAGGGTCACGGCGCTTCTCTCGGGAAGCGGGGCGGGGCCCGCCCTCGGCGCCCCGGGCGGAGTCCACATCATCCCCGAGGCCGAGTTGGACGAGGAGGAGCGGGTGCGGCTCAGGACCCTCGCCGCATTCCGGGTCGACGCGGCCGGAGGGCCACTGGCCGAGCAGGTCAAGGCGGCCCGCCCCGCGCCCCCGGCACGGCCGGCAAGTGCGGGCGACGGCATCGGCCGGGAGGCCGCGGACGGTGCCGATGTCGTGGCTGTCGTAGAGTGGACGGCGCCCTCGGCGCTCGGGGGGTTCGACCCGGAGAACGGCGACTATGTGATCGAACTGGGCCCAGGGGAGACGACGCCGGCTCCCTGGTCGAACGTCGTGGCCCGGGACGGGATCGGATTCCTCGTCACGGAATCCGGGGGAAGCTGCACCTGGGCGAGGGACGCCGGAGAGTTCCGCCTGACGCCGTGGGAGAACGACCCGGTCCGCGGACTCCGCGGAGAGGCGGTCTACCTCGCCGACGAGGAAAACGGGGAGGTGTGGACACCGTCACCCGGACCGCTCGGCCGGAGGCGGAGGCACCGGATTCGCCACGGGTGGGGTCGCACGGTGCTGCGGGCGTCGGGCGGGGGACTCGCCGAGGAGGTGACCTGGTCGCTCCACCCGGAGCTTCCGGTCAAGCTCGTCCGGGTCCGCGTCGAGAACCGGGGCGCGACGGCCCGCTACCTCTCGGCCACCTTCCTCGCCGACTGGGTCCTCGGCCCGTCGCCGGCCCGGACGGCGGGCCGGCTCCTCGTCCGCCACGACCCGGACCGGTCCGTCGTGACGGCCCGGAACCCCTACCACCCCGAGCACTCCGGGATGGTGGCCTTCCTCGGCCTCGACCGGATCCCCGACGGGATGGCAACAGACCGGCGGGAGTTTCTCGGGGCGGCCGGGCCGCTCGACCGCGTCCCCGACGGGCTCAGGCGCGAGGTCCCCGGCGAGCGGACATCCCCGCGGGGAGCCGGATGCGGCGTCCTCAAGCGGAAGATCACGCTCGCTCCTGGGGAGACGGGCGAGGCCACCTTCATCCTCGGGGCGGCTGGCACGCCGGCGGACCTCGACCCGCTCCTCGCACGGCTCCGCACTGGGCCCGGGATGGCGGCCGCGGCGGAGGGCGAGCACCGGCGGTGGCGGGAGTACCTGGGCCGCGTGCGGGTCGAGACGCCCGACCCGGACCTCGACGCCCTCATGAACGGGTGGCTCCCCTACCAGGCGATCGCCTCCCGCATCCGAGGCCGGGCCGGATTCTACCAGGCGGGCGGCGCCTTCGGGTTCCGCGACCAGCTCCAGGACGCCTACACGCTTCTGCCCCTCGATCCTTCCCTTGCGGTCGACCGGCTCGAGGCGGCGGCGCGGCGGCAGTTCCGGGAGGGGGACGTGCTCCACTGGTGGCACCCGGGCACGACGCGGGGCGTGCGCACGCGCTGCTCCGACGACCTGCTCTGGCTCCCCTGGGTGCTCGCCCGGACCGTGCGGTGGACCGGGGACGGCTCGCTTCTGGAGAGAGCCGTCCCCTTCCTCGAAGGGGAGCTTCCCGCCGGCGACGCGGGCGACCGCTACGACGCGTTCGCCCCGGCAGCAGGGGAGGCCTCGCTCTGGGAGCACGCGCTCCGGGCCGTCGAGCAGGCCGCCGGCCGCCTCTCGCCGCGGGGGCTCCCGCTGATCGGCAGCGGGGACTGGAACGACGGGATGGACCGCGTGGGCGCCGGCGGAGAGGGCGAGAGCATCTGGCTCGGTTGGTTCTTCCTCGACGTCTGCCGGCTCCTGATCCCGCTCGCCCGCGAGAGGGGGGAGGAGCGGACCGTCCTCCGGCTCGAGGACTGGAGCGCGACAGTGCGCGAAGCGGTCGAGACGCACGGGTGGGACGGGGAGTGGTACCGCCGCGCCTACTTCGACAGCGGCGAGCCGCTCGGATCGCGCGACTCCCCCGAGGCGCGGATCGACTCGATCGCGCAGTCGTGGAGCGTGATATCGGGGGAGGGAGATCCGGTCCGCGCCCGAATCGCGGTGGACGCCGCTTGGCGGGAGCTGGTCCGGACCGATCGGGGGATCGCCCTCCTCCTCTCGCCCCCGTTCACCGGACGGGGACCGGATCCGGGGTACATCGCGGCGTACCCTCCTGGGGTACGGGAGAATGGGGGACAGTACACGCACGCCGCGGCCTGGCTGATCCGCGCACTCGCCGGGCTCGGAGAGGGGGAGCGGGCGGGCGCGCTCCTTCGCGCGATCCTCCCGACGCGACACGCCAGGGGCGCGGAGGGGACGGCGCGCTACCGGAGCGAGCCGTACGTGATGGCGGCCGACATCTACGGCGCCGAGCCCCACCTCGGGCGGGGAGGGTGGAGCTGGTACACGGGGTCGGCCGGATGGGTATGGCGCGTGGCGCTCGAGGACGTGCTCGGGATCCGGCGGGAAGGGCCCATGCTCGCGGTCCGGCCGTGCATCCCCCCGGACTGGCAGAGGTTCCGCGTCGAGATCGTGGTCGACGGCGTGCGGGCGCAGATCGACGTGCGGAATCCCGACGGGGTATCGGCGGGTGTGCGAAGCTGCCGCGTCGAGGGCCTGCCCGCGGATCCCCGGCGGATCCCCATCCCCGGGGCGGGGCCGGGTGCGGCGGCCAGCGGCGCCGGTGAGCAGGCGGTCAGGATCGAGGTGACCATGGGAGAGGGAACAACATGACAAGGCCCGTCCGCGTACTAGTGGCGAAGGTCGGGCTCGACGGCCACGACCGCGGGGCGCGGATCATCACGGCCGCGTTCCGGGAAGCGGGGTTCGAGGTGCTCTACACGGGCCTCCACCAGACGCCGGAGACGGTCGTCCGGACCGCGCTCGAGAAGGATGTGGACGTCGTTGCGCTCTCGGTCCTCTCGGGCGCGCACATGACCCTCATCCCCAGGGTGCGCGAACTCCTCGTCGAGGCGGGCGCCGGAGAGAAGCTCGTCACCGGCGGGGGGGTGATCCCCGAGGAGGACGCCGGGAGGCTGCGAGCGATCGGAGTCGGCCGGCTCTTCGGGCCGGGAACGCCGACGTCAGAGCCGATCGATTACATTCGGAGCTGGTACGAGAAGAAGCTCGTGGAGGGAGGCCGGTCGGAAGCCTGAGGGCACGGCCGGGCCGAAGGCGGAGAGAGGCATGCAAGTCAACCCCGAGATCGCATTCCGGAACGTCACCCGAACACCCGCGATGGAGCAGGCGATCCGCGAAGGGATCGCCGAACTCGAGAAGGTCGAGGACAGGATCGTGGCCTGCCGCGTGATGGTCGAGCTGGACCACCGGCGCCGCTCCGGCAACACCTACCTGGTCCGGGTCGACGTGACGATCCCCGGCACCGAGATCGTCGTCAGCCGGCCGCCCTCCTCCGGGGGCGAGGATCACGCGGCCACGGCGATATCGGAGGCGTTCCACACGGCCCGGAGCCGCGTGCTCGACTTCGTCCGGCGGCGTCGGGACAGGTACCATCGGGGTCCGGGCGAGTAGGTGGCGAAACGGAGGAACCCGCGTCACGGTCCGCGGGTCTCCTGACGCCGTCGCCCGCGTCGACATCGCCTGTACGCGACCCGGAGATGCCGTTGCCGGGACCGCACGGTGCGTTCCGGCCGCTGCGGACAGGCGGGCAGAACGGGGAGCCGCGAGAGGGCTCCGCCCCGGGCTCTTGATCGCAGCGGCACGCTGCGCCCCACTCCGACGATACGGCCGGAACACCGGCTGCCGTGAAGCAAGGACACGGCGTCAGACCGCGGCCGACCCCCCGGAACCGACCACGCGGTGAACGCGGGGCGGGCCGTGGACGGGGTCCACGGCCGACGGCCGGGAGAGACCGGACCGGATCACGCCCGTGCCGCACCGCGGCACGCGGCGCCCGCGTCCGGACGAACACGGCCCAATACATCGAGCCACGACGGATGCTGCCCCACCGCCGAACCGGGCACGCAGGCAACCGAATGATCGGCGCAGGACCCTGAGAGGGTGCAGCTCAATTCATATGACGGGTAGAGGTGAGAGCGGCCGGCGAGACGGATGATGCGCGACGCGCCGGGCCGTCCGGCGTTGGGAAACTTGCCTTCGCGCACGAGGCGGCCGGGGTGGTCGGTCGAGTAGCCGCTCTCGCTGGCGGCGCCGGCCAGGTTGAGGGTGGCCTCTTGGCTGTCGCGGAGCGCTTCCTCGAGCTGTGCCGCGAAGGACTCGATGGCGACGGCGGGCGACTCGCCGCCGTACTCGCGCAGCGCCTTCGCCTGCTTGCGCCAGGTGTTGGGGAGGCCGTCGACGGGTGTCCGGTCACTCATGCGCGTGCCCGGCGGTGCGGGCTCGAGGCGCATCGCCTGATCCTGGAGGTTATTCCCACTTGCCCTCGGCATCCTTCTTGAGGGCGTCGCCGCGGCCGGGATCGCCCGCACCGTGCCTTGCGGATTGCTCGGCGAGATCGACGCGCTTGCCGAGGTCGGCGGGGCCCCGGAGGGTCGAGCGGCGAGAACTTGGTGCCGCCCGCGTCCCGTCCGTACGCGGGCCAGTCGCCGGCTCCGTGGGAAGGGGCATCGGGCGACGTACAGGCGCCGGCCCCGTGCCGCCAGTACGAAAACCTGAAGCAGGCCGGGGTGGACCCGGGGCAGCTTCGTCTACGATATGGTTCGCGGCATTGCAGTGAGTGTGATCACACCTGCACCGATAGTGCGTCGAGCCGGGACGGGGCAACCGACCGGACTGGTGATCCACATGTCAATGCAGTATGATTGTTTGTATCGTATTTTCATATGGAGTCAATCATGCGGGTGTCGGAGCGCGGCCAGGTTACGATCCCCAAGCGCCTGAGGGACCGCTTTGGGATGCGGCACAACGTCGAAGTCGAGATTGTACCTGCCGATGGCGGCCTGCTCATCCGGAAGCGGTCGGCGGCCGACCATCCCGTGGACCGTGTCTACGCGATTCTCGGACGGGGGGAACACGCCGACAGGCCCACGCGCGGCACCGACGAATATCTCGAGGAGATCCGCGGCAGATGATCACCGCCGTGGACACCAGCGTGCTCCTGGACATCTTTCTGCCGGACGAGACCTTCGGCCCGAGGTCGGCGGAATGGCTCCGTGCCGCGTACGACGCGGGCGCGATCGTGATCTGCGACATCGTGTACGCGGAACTCGCCCCCGCATTCCCGGACCGGGCCGCGCTGGACGATGCCCTGAGCCGGATCAACGTGACCGTTTCTCCTCTTGACGCTTCCATCGCCTACGATGCGGGCCGACGCTGGCTGCGCTACCGGCGGGCGGGCGGCCCGCGCGAGCGCATCCTGGCCGACTTCCTGATCGGCGCGCACGCCGTCGCGGCCGCCGAGCGATTCCTCACCCGCGACCGCGGATTCTATCGCACCTACTTCCCGGAACTTGCCGGGCGGGTCCCGTCGGGCGGCCGCAAAACTACCGACCCAGCTCCTCTTTGAGCGAACCGCCGACCAGCAACGCCTCGTCCACCGCTTCGATCAGGCGATTCCGCCCCCGCACCAGGCCCGGCAGCGCAAAGCCGCGCCGGTCGCTTCCGGCTTCCTCTTCGGCGAGGATCCGGGCCGGAGCCAGACCGGGTAGCGGGCCCAGGCTGACACCGGGATCGGGGTGGTAGTCGTTCAGCGGTGTGTCCCCATCGTTGGCTACGTTGAGACGCTACGCCGAGGCGACCGGCACACGGCCTACTGTAAGCTTGGTCCAGCCAAACTGATGTGTGAGGACGGCGTAGGGCAGCAGGTACTGCTCGCGGCCAGTGGACAGCATTCCGAAAGACGCATCGGAAACGCTTGAGACGCCAGCAGCGGGGTATCATCTCAAGCCCGGAGATTCGGGCCGTGCGGTGCGCATCCGCCGTGAGTCGCGAACGGATCGGGAAAGCGGAAGACCGGTCACCGGTCGATCGGCTGTGTGCCGTGATCCGTGATCCGTCACGACCTGGATGCGGCCGGCGAACACCTGGAGCGTGGCGGGAGCGGACGAACTGGCGGAGAGGGGATCGACTCCCCGGGATTGGAGCTACTCCTGGAGTTCGCAGACCGGTCGACGGTCCACTACAGCCACTGCGTCTCCGCCCGAAGCCGGATTCCGTATGAGTACATCACACTGCGGGTTGGATGCCGGGGGCGGGACTCGAACCCGCAAGGGCGTAAGCCCAGAGGTTTTTGAGACCTCCGCGTCTACCTGTTCCGCCACCCCGGCACGGTGTCGCCACTCGGGAGACGGCAATGGGCCCAGTCTCGGGTCCCAGGGCACACATCCCGTCATGCCGAACTCCGACAAGTTATGGCATCGTCCGCCCCCTGTGGAGGGGGCCGACGACACGTCCAAGGACCCTACGTCGCCGGCCCGGTGACCGGTGCCCTCCTCGGGGGCTCCCCGCGGGGATGCGTGACCGTCGCCAGCCGGTCCGTCGGACCGCGTCCAGTTCTTGCCCCGCATCCCCGGGCCGGCTACCCTGCCATCCCTAGGCCTGCGGGCCATCCGCCCCCACAGATGAAGGGAGACCACAGATGACTTCCACGAAGAAGGTAGTGCTCGGCGCGAGTCTGGTCCTTCTCGTCGGCGCCCTATGGCTGGGACAGTCCCGTCTCGAGGGAACGGTGGCCGCGCAGATGCAGGCACCGCTGTTCGAGGTGGATCCCTTCTGGCCGCAGCCACTCCCCGAGAACTGGCTTCTCGGGAACGCGATCGGCGTCTGGGTGGACGATCAGGACGTCATCTGGATGGTCCACCGGAGTTCGGCCACGCTCACCGGGGGCGAGTCCGGGGCCGAGCAGGATCCTCCGACGGGGGATTGCTGCGTCGGCGCGCCGCCGATCCTCGCGTTCGACCTCGACGGCCATGTGGTGAAGGCGTGGGGCGGCGATCCCGGTGAGAACTACCAGGGCTACGAGTGGCCGGAGTCGAACCACGGGATCTTCGTGGACCACGAGGGCTACGTCTGGGTCGGCGGCAACGGCGGCGGCGACTCGCACGCCCTGAAGCTCACGCAGGACGGGGACGTAGTCGCGCAGTTCGGCTCCGCGAATGCGCGGCAGGCGCCCGACGGCCAGGGCTTCATCAGGGACAGCCACGATCCGGAGAACTTCGGGCGCATCGCGGAGATCTTCGTCGACGCGCAGGAGAACGAGGCGTACCTCTCGGACGGCTACTTCAACCGGCGCATCGCCGTGATCGATGGGGAGACCGGCGAGATGCAGCGCTACTGGGGAGCCTACGGGAATGCCCCGGACGACGACTACGTCTTCGGCCCGCGTGGCGAGAACGAGCCGCCTCCAGAGCAGTTCCGCGGCCCGGTCCACTGCGCCAAGCTTTCGAACGACCGTCTCGTTTACGTCTGTGACCGCGGGGCCAACCGGATCCAGGTCTTCACCCCCCAGGGCGAGTACCTGAACGAAGGGTTCTTCGCACCGTTCACGCTCGGTTCCGGCGCCACCTGGGATATCGCGTTCTCGGCCGACGAGGACCAGACCTACATCTACATCGCAGACGGGGTGAACCAGCGGATCCACGTCGGGGTGCGGGAGACGCTCGAGCCCCTCTACACCTTCGGGCAGGGCGGGCGCTACCCCGGACAGTTCTTCGGAGCCCACAGCATCGCCGAGGACTCCGAAGGCAACCTCTACGTGACCGAGACCTACGAAGGGAAGCGGATCCAGAAGTTCGTCTACATGGGCATGGGCCCGGCCCCATCCGGAAACCAGGGCGCGCCCTGGCCGGGGCGGTAGCCCGGGCGGAGGCGCCCGCGCCTCCCGGCCGACGGCGGCGAGAGGGCGGCCCGCGGGGGGATCTCCCCGCGGGCCGCTTCCCGTTTCAGGAAGGGGAGGTGCCCGCGTCTGGCGGGCGGGCCCCCCGCTCGAAGAGCTCGGCGACCTCGCGGGCCGTCGTGGCACCCCGGTCCCGGGCATACCAGCGCCGGAGCGCGGGGTAGCGCTCCCTACCCGGAAGGCCGCGGAGTTCCCGCTCGAACCACGCCTGGAGTTCGGCCGGCCTCGGCCCCCAGCTCCCACGGACCTTCCCCTCGCTGTCGAGGAGGATCGCGATCGGGATCGACCGGGCGCCGTTCGTCAGGTGGCGGTCCCGTATCTCCGGGAAGGCGTCCCTCGGAACGATCCGGAGCTCCGCCTCCGGGTGCGCCTCGACGAGGCGCGCGATCACAGGAAGCGAATTCACGGCGTCGCCGCACCAGTCGTCGGCAAGGACGAGGAGCCGCCAGGGTCCCTCGCTCCGGCGGACCCGGTCGAGGTACTCCTCCCCGACGGTGGTCCGCCGGGCGAGGGCCCGCCAGAGCTCGGGGGTGGCCCGGACCTCCTCGAGGAACCGCCGGAAGCTCACCCCCGACTCGTATGCCTCCACGTACGCCACCACTTCCCTCCCCTTCCCCTCACGCGACCGGCAGGGTCCGCGCGCCGACCGGCGCGGCGTGTCCGGGGGCGGCCCGGTGAACTTTCGCCCGCCTCGGGGCTATCCCCACCCCGGCGATTCCGCCCCGCAAAGCTAATCGGACGAATGCAGGAAAAGGAGTGATTGTGCGTGGCCAACCAACGGACCCGTTCGGCGCACTGACACCGCTCGCGCTCTCGGAGGGCGCGACCTCCTTCTACCGGGTGGGCCGTCTCGAGGAGCTCGGACTTGCGTCCGTCGACCGGCTTCCCTTCTCGATACGGGTCCTACTCGAGAACGTCCTCCGGAAGGCCGGGAAGGGATACGTGTCCGAGGAGGACGTCGAGGCGGTGGCGGCGTGGAGCCCGACCAGCGCCGGCGCGAGCATCCCGTTCATGCCGTCGCGCGTGGTCCTCCAGGACTTCACCGGCGTTCCCGCCGTGGTGGACCTTGCCGCGATGCGCGACGCACTCGCGCGGCTCGGTGGACCGGCGGAGCGCATCAACCCGCAGGTGCCCGCCGATCTCGTCATCGACCACTCCGTCCAGGTCGACTTCTCCGGGACACGGGAGTCGTACCGCCGGAACGTGGAGCGCGAGTACGAGAGGAACGGCGAGCGCTACCAGCTCCTCCGCTGGGCGCAGAACGCCTTCGCGAACTTCCAGGTCGTGCCCCCGGGCACCGGGATCGTCCACCAGATCAACCTCGAGTACCTCGCGTGCGTGATGCACCGCCGGGAGGAGGACGGCGTCCCGCTCGCCTTCCCGGACACTGTCGTCGGTACGGACTCCCACACGACGATGATCAACGGCCTCGGCGTCGTCGGCTGGGGCGTGGGCGGGATCGAGGCGGAGGCCGTGCTCCTCGGCCAGCCCTACCACATGCTTCTCCCCGAGGTGGTGGGCGTGCGCATGACCGGCACCCTTCCGGAGGGCGCCACGGCCACCGACCTCGTGCTCCGCGTGACGGAGATGCTCCGGTCCGAGGGAGTGGTCGGACGGTTCGTCGAGTTCTGCGGTCCGGGGCTCTCGGCGCTCACACTCCCGGACCGGGCCACCCTGGCGAACATGTCCCCCGAGTACGGAGCGACGATCGGGTTCTTCCCGGTTGACGATGAGGCTATCCGTTATCTCGAGGGCTCCGGCAGGAGTCCCGCCGTCGTGGAGCGCGTCGAGCGCGCGTCGAAGGCGATGGCGCTCTTCCGGACGGACGAGACGCCCGACCCGGAGTACACGGTGACGCTCAGGCTCGACCTGGGAAGCGTCGTGCCGTCGGTGGCCGGACCGAGGCGGCCCCAGGACCGGATCGCGCTCGGCGATCTCACCGGCGCATTCCGCCGCGACCTGCCCGGCCTCCTGCCGCAAGGCTTCAGCGTACCGGCGCAAACGGCGCCCGCTGGCGCTCCCGGGTGGACGGATGAGGTGGCGGGCCAGCTCGCCGAGGGCGGCGTCGCCGTGGCAGTCGCGGAGGCGGAAGACGAGGCCCGGATCGCGCGTCTCGCGCTTGACGACGGCCAGACGGTGGAGCTCACCGACGGGAGCATCGTGATCGCGGCGATCACCTCGTGCACGAACACCTCGAATCCCTCGGTGATGGTCGGGGCGGGACTCCTTGCGAGAAACGCCGTAGAACGGGGTCTTCGCACACGGCCCGGGGTCAAGACCTCGATGGCGCCCGGCTCGAAGGTCGTGACGGACTACCTGGAGGGCGCCGGTCTCCTCCCACATCTGGCCGAGCTCGGCTTCGACGTGGTGGGCTACGGGTGCACGACCTGCATCGGGAATTCGGGGCCCCTCCCGGAGCCGATCGCCGAGGCGGTCGAGTCCCAAGGGCTCGTTGTCTCCTCCGTCCTCTCCGGCAACCGGAATTTCGAGGCCCGGATCCACTCGCTCGTCCGCGCCAACTACCTGGCGTCCCCGATGCTGGTCGTCGCCTTCGCACTGGCCGGACGGGTCGACATCAACCTCGATGAGGACCCGCTCGGCGAGGACATGAGCGGCGAGCCGGTGTACCTGCGGGACATCTGGCCCTCGCAGGCGGAGATCCAGAGCACGATCCGCGACGCGCTCAGGCCCGAAATGTACCGGGACCGCTACGCGGAGGTGTTCGAGGGAGACGAGCTCTGGCGGGCGCTCCCGCTCCCGGAGGGCGACGTGTCGCTCTACGAGTGGGACGACGACTCGACCTACATCCGGAACCCGCCGTTCTTCGAGGGGATGAGCCTGGAGGGCGCCGCGCCCGCGGACATCGTCGGTGCGCGGGTCCTGGCCCTCCTGGGCGAAACCGTGACGACCGACCACATCTCGCCCGCGGGCGCGATCCCGAGAGACGAGCCGGCAGGACGCTACCTGACCGAACACGGGGTGCGCCCCTGGGAATTCAACACCTTCGGCGCCCGCCGCGGCAACCACGAGGTG
>JAAXGI010000103.1 GCA_012267505.1 Gemmatimonadota bacterium | reverse complement strand
AGGCAGGCGGACGCTTGGCGTCCGGAGATGAACCACGTCGGCCAAGGTCGGCGACGCCGTGCCGTCGGTCGGCGTCCCGGACCGGACGCCGACTCCCGCCTCACCGGTTCGAATGCGCTTCTCCGGCGGTCCGCTGGCGGCGACCACTCCTCACGGCTACGGCCCCCGCACCCTCACCGGTCCGGAACCCACCTCCGGACAGCCGCCGGCTCTCCAACAGGGTCGGTGCGCCTGAGAGGCCTCTGACACACCGAGGCGTCGATGACGAGCCACCTGCTGCCGACCTCGCATCAGATTACGACTGCGTATCGCTGCCGTAGACGAGCAACGTGGCCTGTGACCCATGGCGCGCCAGGATGCCGCTCCCACTCTGCCCAGAGTTCGCGATAGCTGATCGCGGCGAAGCGAACTGCGTCCCCCGCAACCCGATCGGCAAATTCCTGTATCTCGCTTCGGTGTCTGCGACACTCGGCTACCTGTCGCCAGTTCTGAGGCTCCCAGTACGCGTACAGCAGCGTCACGCGTCGGTCCGAATATGCCTGGCAGAGTCCCAGCCAGTGCTTCACCAACTGCGCGATGTCAAGATGTGAGCGACTCGCGGTTTTCTTTTCCACGTGGCGGAACCAGCTGCGGGTTCCGTAGTTGTCCGCGAGCGTTTGGTATGAGGGCGCGAAGTGCGGGACCTTCGGTGTCAGGTACTCGAGGCACTTCGATTCCACGGCGACGACATCGTCGGCAGCCTCAGCGACAAGATCCAGGTGAGGGGGCGTCCCGGAAAGCCCGGTAGGACATTTCTTCTCGAAGACGATCGTCTCGAAGGAGCCGACCCCGGCGAGTTCCAACTTCCCAGGGCGAGCCCGCCACGGCTCGAAAACGTTCACAGCCAACGCCGACGACGAGTGGGGCGCCCGCATCTTGCCATCTGATTCCTGCCCCGAGCCTGCGTCGAAGTTGTCCTGGGTCTCCTTCGACATCGCGTAGAGGAGGTTGGCAGACGCGGCGGCCGCGTATCTGTCCGGACCGAGGGCATCTTGCCCATTCACACGAGCGAAGGACTCCCGTAAGGCATCGACTGCTCGAACGCGGGCTTGTGCCATCAAGGAAACCCTCACACTGAGACGGGCAGGATACTCGTTTCTGTGCCCTCGACAGTCATCTTTCGTCGCCGCAAGTACAGGGTTCTCCCGACGAATGCTTCGCCTCGGAGAGCGACTCCGACACAGGCGCAGAGGCGTAAGGCGCCCGGCCCCGGCGTGACGCGTAATGTCGTCCACCGGAGCGGCCGAGCCGGTCAGATTGAACTTTCAGGGAGGCACAGACGTCGGTACCCGACCGGCGTTCCCGGGTGCGGCCCTTCAGGTGTAGCGGATGAACTCGAGCAGGTTTCCGTCCGGGTCGCGCGTGTAGATGCTCTGGCCTCGGAGCCCTCCTCCGCCCCGCCCCCCGTCGCGCTCGCCCTCGGCCTCGATCGGGGCGTCCGCGCGGTGGAGGAGGGCCACGAGCTCATCCCTCGCTCCCTCGAAGACCCAGCAGAAGTCCCCACACGGGGGGACGGCGGACGGCGCCCGGAGGGTGAAGGAATCCCGTTCCCACGCCGAGGGCGCGTGGAGGTTGATCTTCTGGTCGCCGAAGTGGATCGAGTACCCGCTCCCCCGCTCGCGCACCGTCATCCCGAGCGCGCGGTAGAAGGCGACCATCTCCTCCATCCGCCGGCCCGGGATCGCGACGTGATCGAAACTCCGGATGCGGGGAGGTTGCGGGGTGAGAGCTTCCGCGTGAAGGGGGGCGAGAGCACCCCGCGCCCCGAACGCGCCTCCGGCGAGAAGGGCGCGCTTTATGAAGGCCCGCCGGGACCGAGCGGCCCCGGCGGGATCCCCCTCCGCCGGACTCACCCGATCAGAACCTGCCGGAAGACGCGTACCGCGGCCTCCATCTCCTCCATGGTTCCGAGCGAGATCCTGGAGTGGGTCTCCTGCATCGGCGGGAAGTCACGTCCCACCCGGACGCCGAGCTCGAGGCACCTCTCGCGGAACTCCTGCGCCGTCATCCCGAGCGGGAGGAAGAGGAAGTTCGCGTGGGAGTCCTGGGCGTCGATCCCCATCTCCCGGAAGGCCTGGAGGGTGAACTCGCGGACCCGCGCGTTCTCCCGCCGCTCCGCCTCGATGTGCTCCTTGTCCTGGATCGAGGCAATCGCCGCGGCCGCCGAGAGGGTGTTCATGCTGCCCAGATGCCAGGCCGAGCTGATCTCCTGGACGGTCTCCTCCTGCCCTATCGCGTAGCCGACCCTGAGCCCCGCCATCCCGTGCGCCTTCGAGAAGGAGCGCGTGATGAAGACCCCGGGATACTCCTGGGTGATCGGCGCGGCCGTCTCGACCGTGCGGTCGTCCGAATAGTCGATGTAGGCTTCGTCGATCAGGATCCGCGTCTCCGGGGAGGCCCGCTTCACCCGGCGCACGAACTCCTGGACCACGGCGGCGGAGTGGACGGTTCCGGTGGGATTGTTCGGGTTGCAGAAGAAGACCATCCCGGCACCCACGGCGGCTTCCGCCATAGGCTCGATGTCGAGCCGGAGCGCGCTGTCTAGGCGAATCACCTCGGCCCGCACGCCCGTCGCGCGGGCAGCGCTCTCGGGGTTTCCGTACGACGGTCCGGCGGTGACCAGGTGCCGTTCAGGCGTCGTGAAGGCGCGCGTCGCCGCCGTCAGGATCGGCCCGGAGCCGGTTCCGACGATCACGTTGCTCCTGTCGACGCCGTAGTTCTCCGCGATCGCGTCGATCAGGTCGTTCGTGTAGTCGGGGGGATAGCCGCGCCCCATCCGCGCCGACATCGCCTCCTCGATCGCGCGGTACACGCTGTCCCCGGGGCCCCGGGCATTCTCGTTCGAGCTGATCCGGATCAGCCCGTCGTCGTACGGCTCCTGCCTGGGCTCTGGCTCGAAAGCCGCAGCCTCGCGCCCCCTCCCGATGATGAGCGAGCTCGAGAGCGCACCGGCGGTCCCAAGCCCCATCGCCTTCACGAATCCGCGACGAGTGAACGGCATCAAAGCCTCCTTACAAGATCGGACCAGCGTTTCCGGACCGGGGGCTCATCCCCCTCCGGAGCCCATGATAACGCCTCGCCGGGAGCGCCGCCAAATGGCACGGACGGGGGCTCCGGCGGGGCGTTTCAGTCAGGCCGGGGCCGGATGCGCGACCCTCACCCGCCCCAGCCCATCACGATCACGACCGCGACGATGTAGGTGAGGATGATGAGCCCGCTACTCGGCTCGAGGAGGGAGAGCGGCCGCCGGCTGCGGAGCGCGATCGCCCCGAGAGCCAAGCCCATCATCAGGATGGACGCGAGTCCCACGAAGGCGTGAACCGGATCCACGGCGGCGAGGATCGAACCCGGCGTGAGGAGATCGAGGGGAACGAACATGACCATGTTGATCGCGTTCGAGCCGAAGAGGTTGCCCACGGCGAGGTCGAGCGCCCCGATCCGGAGTGCGGCGAGCGAGGTGACGACCTCCGGAAGCGAGGTCGCCACCCCGAGCACGATGACGCCGACGAAACTCTCCGTGAGCCCCGTGAGCTCGACCGCGCCCTCCGCCGCCAGCCCGAAGACCGGAGCCGAAACGGTCACGACCACCGTTCCGACGAGGAAGATCCCGGCAGCCTTTCTCAGGCTCCACGCCGGCCCCCCGTCGTCGTCCGGCGCAGCTTCTTCCCCTCCACCGTCCCCCGCCGTCGTGTGTCTCAGGATCGCGCGGCTCCCCACGAGGTAGGTCGTGATGAGAAGGAACGAGCCGGGCCCGAAGCGGCCGATGGCCAGCGGCGGCGCCAGGAGGACGAATCCCGCAGCCATCGCCGTCAGCGAAATCGCCAGGGTGGCGCTCAGCGCCTGGTCGAGGCTCGCCCGCCGGAAGACCGCGCTGCCGGGAACCAGATTCAGGGCGGCCAGGATCAGCATGTTCGCCATGTTGCTCCCGAAGAGATTGCCCGCGGCAAGGTCGGGCGCATCGATCAGCACGGTCACGGCGGCCGTGGCGAGCTCGGGAAGCGAGGTCGCGAACGCGAGGAGAACCATCCCGAGCCAGAGGCCGCCGAGGCCCGTTTTCGTGGCGATCACGTCCGCGCTCTTCGCGAGGACGATGCCGGCGTAGACGACGCCGGCGGCACCGGCAACGAGGCCGAGGAGGACGGCGAGGAGGGAGGGCGCTTCTTCCATCAGGGCGGGATGCGGGGAGTCGTCTCTCGAAAACTTCCGGAATTCGCTCGCTCGGCGGGCTACCTCACGAGAGCAAGGGGGAGAAAGCCCAGGAAACCGATCAGGAGGAGGACGGGTGCCAGATTGATCGAACCCTGTGCCAGGAGGAGGAATCCGGCAGCGGCGAAGATCACGCCGGCCGCACCGTAGAGCGCCGTCTTCCGCGTGAAGCGGAGTCCGCGCTCGCCCCCGGGGCTCCGACCCCGCCCTCCGGAAGCGGTGGTCTGCCGCCTCCGCCGTCCCCGTCCCCTACGCCGCCGACTCATGGCCTACCATAACCTGAATGCCGCCGGACGACTCCGGTGACCTGCCTCTTCGGGCGCCTCCTCCCATCTGTCGAAGTGGGGACCCGGGAGGACGCGGGGCAGCGCGACCACCTCTTCCATCGATGCTCCTCCGTCCCTCTGCGTGCGACAGACCGGCAAGCTACCCGATCAGGACAGGATTGATCAAGGCTGGCTGCAGCGCGGCGGGGCTGGGAGAGACATGACCAATGACCACCCACCGCCGTGGTCACTCCTGCCCCCGGGGCGGGAGAGGTTTCGCTGCGGCACGACCCTCAACGGATCCCGGCCGACGCCCGGGGTGAGGAGTCCGTCCCGCATCCGCCCAGTAGGCCGGGCGGGGCGGCGGCTGGGAGGCCCGGAGCCTCGCGAGCCCGAGGATCCGCCGACGCGCACGCGCCCGGGCCAGAACGATGAGCGCCGCGCCGACGATGACCCAGAACACGGCGCTCTCCGAGGCGAGAGCGATCCAGCTGTAGCGCCGCCGCACATGCTCCGCCCAGCGGGTCTCGAACGTCCCCGTGGAGTAGCCGAACGTCTGGCGGAAGGCCTCCTCGAAATCCCCCATCGCCCTCCACCGTGCCAGGAAGACCGGGAGCCCGCGGTCACCGGAACGGTCAACGAGGTAGGCGACTGCAGAGCCGGCGAGGAGATAGGCGAGTCCCGCCTCCCCCCGGCCCCGCGGCCAGTCGAGGGAGAGGGAATCGAGGGGGGGAGCGGCACTCCCGGCGAGCACGAGCCGGAGACGCCACGCCTCGGAGATCCGCCATCCTCCCGAGGCACGCTGGGCGTAACCCTCATCGAACCAGCGGGGGATGCGGAGCCCCGCCAGGTACTCGTGGAGCCCTAGGTGGGCCCATTCGTGGAGCACCGTCCGGTCCCGCTCCCCGATGCCCCCGGCGGCCGGCGCGAAGAGGGGGATGACGGCCCTCTGGAGCGCCGGGATCGCGATGCCGGCGCTCCACTCGGGTGCACGGCTCCCCGTGAGGGCATCCCAGACATCCCGATCCGGAGCCAGGTAGACGTGCGCCCGGCTCGGATAGCCCGGGGGGAGGCCGGAAAGCCCAGGACGGTGCTCGAGGAGCTCGAGGAGCCGGCGCGCCGCGGCTTCCCCCTCCCTCCAGTGCACCACCTGCACCCGGCCCGCGAGGGTCCCCTTTCCCGGCGTGACGATTCTGGCTTCCTCCCGCCGGGGAACGCCCGGCGGCACCACGTCGGCGGGCCCGTCTCCGGCCTGACCCAGCGCCGGTGGGACCGGGGAAACCAGGAACGTCAGGACGAGAAGGAGGAGCCGCCCCCAGAGCGCCCCTAGGCGGCGGGTCGGGAGGCCGAGCGGAACCCGGGACACGCCCTCACACTCCTTCCGCCGCCCGGGCGGCCCGACCGCTTCCCGGCGTCGGCTCGCCGGACGGCTCCCCGCGCGCCCACGCGGCCACCGCACGGAGATCCGGCGGGAGGGGAGAGCGGAACCTCATCGGCTCCCCGGTCGCCGGGTGATCGAAGCCGAGCCTCGCGGCGTGGAGGAACTGCCGGGGGCACCGCCCCGCCAGCTCCCGCGCCCACCCGCGGGCCGGCCCGTCCATCCCGCGCTCCCGGCCGGGTCCGTAGACGGCGTCTCCGACGACGGGGTGACCGATATGCAAGAGGTGGACCCGGATCTGGTGCGTGCGACCCGTCTCAAGCGCGACATCGAGGAGTTCGGCCGCGGTCCACGACTCCCTGACCCGGATCCGGGTCACCGCCCGGCGCCCCGACGCGCGGACCGCCATCCGCTTCCGGTCCTTCGCGTCCCTCCCGACCGGCGCGTCCACCCGCATATGGCGCATCGGCAGGTGGCCCCACGACGCCGCAAGGTAGATCCGGCGGATCCGGCGCGCCCGCAAGGCTTCCGAGAGTGCGGCATGGGTCCCCACATCCCTCGCCACGACGAGGAGCCCCGAGGTGTCGCGGTCCAGCCGGTGGACGATCCCCGGCCTCTCGTCCCCCCCGGTCGGGGGCAGCCTACCGAGGTGGTGGAGGAGGGCGTTCACGAGCGTCCCCGACCGGTGGCCCGGCGCCGGGTGGACCACCATCCCGGCCGCCTTGTCCACGACGAGGAGGTAGTCGTCCTCATAGACGACGTTGAGCGGGATCGGCTCGGCCGCGAGCGTGGACGGCCGGGGCTCGGGAAGCCCGACCTCCACGGTGTCCCCCTCGGAGACCGGCTCCGACTTCCGGCGGGCGGCGCCGTTAACAAGCACCCGCCCCTCGAGGACGAGACGGGCCGCGCGTGAGCGGGAGATCCCGGTTCGCGCAGCCACCCACGAGTCCAGCCGCGAGCCCGCGCCCTCACCGTCGACGACGATGCACCTCCGGCCGGCGTCCGTCACCGCGCGCGGCGTATCGCCACCCGGACCCGGGCTCCGTCGATCTCGTCGACCGTCGACGCCTCGTAGGCGGCCGCGTCGTCGAGCGTCGACACGCCCAGCGCGAGCGTCTCCCCGGCGATGAACCTCTCGAAGCGGGCGAGCGCGACCTCGACCGCGGGCGCCCCCCCGACGGCGAGGTGGATCCGGTCCGTGATCTCGAATCCGGCCTCCCTCCGGAGCCGCTGGATCCGGTTGACGAGCTCGCGCGCCGTTCCCTCCGTCCGGAGATCGTCGTCGAGCGCAGGGTCGAGGGCGACGAGATGCCCGTCGCCGGACCGGATCACGAGGTCGCCGGCCGCGACCTCCGACACATCGAGCCAGTCGGCTTCGATGGGGACACGCTCCCCTCCCGCGCGGATCCGGACCTCCTCCCCGCGCCCGAGTGCCCGGAGCTCCGGCTGGCCGAGGGCGAGGATGCGTGCGGCCACCGCGCCGCTCTCCCCCCTGAAGCGCGGACCCAGGGTCCGGTAGTCGGGCCGCGCCCGAAGCTCGACGAGCTCCCCGGCGGAGTCGGCGAAGACGACCTCTTTCACGTTGAGCTCGTCTTTCAGGAGATCCACGAGCCCGCTTCGGAGGGAGACGCCCGCCGGGAGGAGGGCGTGGAGCCTCCGGAGCGGCTGGCGCACCCGGATCCGGACCTCCTCCCTCGCGGCCCGCCCGAGGCTCACCAGGGCGCGCACCGACGCCATCTCCCGCTCGAGGGCGTCGTCGAGCGCCGCATCCTCCGGCGCCGGGAAGCGCGCGAGGTGCACCGAAGCATCCTCCGCAAGGGCCCGGTGGACCCAGTCGGAGAAGAGGGGCGTGACGGGAGCGGTGAGCCGGGCCACGGTGACGAGCGCCTCCCAGAGCGTCCGGAAGGCCGCGTCCGCATCCGCCGGATCCGTATTTTCCCAGAACCGGGGGCGCGAGCGGCGGACGTACCAGTTCGAGAGATCCTCGTTGACGAAGTCGGCGACCGCCCGGAAGGCCGGGGTGAGCTGATAGCGCTCGAGCTCGCGCCCCACCCGTTCGACGGTGCGCCCGAGGCGCGAGAGGAGCCAGCGGTCGAGGAGCGTGCGCCGGCCGGCATCCGGGCCACGCTCTCCCGGCGTCCACCCCTCGACGTTCGCGTAGAGGGCGAAGAACCGGTAGGTGTTCATCGCGGTGTCGAAGAAGCGGCGCGACGCCTCCCGCACGCCGTCGGGTTCGTAGCGCTTCGGCGTCCAGGGGTTGGAGACGGTGATCAGGTACCAGCGCAGCGCGTCGCTCCCGAACTCCCCGATCGCGTCCCAGGGATCCACGATATTCCCCTTGGACTTGGACATCTTCTGCCCCTCGGCGTCCAAGATCATGTCGTTGACGATCACGTTCCTGAACGAGGAGCCGTCTCCGAGCATCGTGCTGATCGCGATCAGCGAGTAGAACCACCCCCGCGTCTGGTCGAGCGCCTCACAGATGAAGTCGGCCGGAAAGTGCTCGCGGAAGGCCTCGTCGTTCTCGTGGGGCCAGTGCCACTGCGCGTACGGCATCGCGCCGGAGTCGAACCAGACGTCGAGCACCGAGGGGTGGCGGCGCATGACGCCCCCGCAGTCGGGGCAGCTCCACGTCAGCCGGTCCACATACGGCCGGTGCGGATCGAAGTCTGCCGGGAGCGGGCCCGCCCGGGCGGCCAGCTCGTCCATCGAGCCGATCCACTCGACGTGGTCCGGATCGCTCGAACAGGTCCACACCGGAAGCGGCGTGCCCCAGAAGCGGTCACGCGAGAGGGCCCAGTCCACATTGTTCGCGAGCCAGTCCCCGAAGCGCCGCTCCCCGACCTCTGGCGGATGCCAGGAGACGGTCGCGTTGTTTTGCAGAAGCTCCTCGCGAAGCTTCGAGGTGGCGGCAAACCACGAGTCCCGGGCCATGTAGATGAGGGGCGAACTGCACCGCCAGCAGTGCGGATAGGCGTGGGTGAACGGATCGGCGCGAAAGAGCTTCCCCTCTTCGTCCAGCCGCCGGAGGAGCGCGGGATCGGCATCCTTGACGAAGGTCCCGCCGACAAGCCGGACGTCCGCGTGAAAATGCCCGCTGTCGTCGACGGGCCGGAGGAAGGGAAGGCCGTGGCGCAACCCCGCCTCGTAGTCGTCGGCCCCGAAGGCGGGCGCGATGTGCACGATCCCCGTCCCGTCCGTCGCGGAGACGAAGTCCTCGGCAACGACCCGCCACCCCTTCGCCTGCTCGTCCTCCCCCACGGGGACGAGATCGAGGGGGCGGCGGTAGCGCATCCCCGCAAGCTCGGCGCCCCGCGAGGTTCGGAGGATCCGGGCGCTGTCGCCGAAGAGTGCGGCAACCCGGCCGGTCGCGACGATCAGGTGGCGGGCCTCCCACTCGACTTCGGCGTACTCCAGGTCGTCCCGGACGGCGAGCGCCACATTCGAGGGAACCGTCCACGGCGTTGTGGTCCAGACGAGGAAGGCGCGCTGCTCCGGGTCGGGCGCGCCCGACGCATCGATGACGTCGCAGAGGAAGTAGAGGGAGGGATCCTCGACCTCTTCGTAGCCCTGCGCCACCTCGTGGGAGGAGAGGGCGGTGCCGCACCGGGGACAGTAGGGCACCGACTTGTGCCCCCGGTAGATGAGCCCGCGCCCGGCCAGCTCCTTGAGGATCCACCAGACCGACTCGATGTACGCGGTGTGGAAGGTCACGTATGGCCGGGCGTAGTCGAGCCAGTAGCCGATCCTCTCCGAGAAGCGTTCCCATTCCTCCTTGTAGGTGAAGACGGAGTCGCGGCACACCTCGTTGAACCGGGCGATCCCGAACTCCTCGATCTCGGGCTTGCCGGAGATCCCAAGCTTCTGCTCCGCCTCGATCTCGACGGGAAGCCCGTGCGTGTCCCAGCCGGCGATCCGCGTGACGCGGCGGCCCTGCATCGCCCGGTGGCGACAAACGATGTCCTTGATCGTGCGGGAGATGATGTGATGAAGGCCCGGCCTCCCGTTTGCCGTCGGCGGTCCCTCGTAGAATACGAAGGGCTCCCCACCGGCCGCCGAGCGGAGCGTCTTCCTGAAGAGATCCTCCTCGCGCCAGAGGCGAAGCACCTCCTCCTCGAGGTCGAGGAGCGACGTCGGCCGGTCGGGGTAGCGCATGCGGGGGGGCGGCGCCCCTAGAGCCGGCCCACCACGTCGCGGACCAGGGTCGTCAAGTGCGGTTCCGCGGCCGCGGCGGTACGGATGATCGACTGCACGTCGGCGACCTCGAGCGCATCCGGGAGGCAGAGATCCGTCACGATGCTCACGCCGAGCACGCGCATTCCCATGTGCCGGGCAACGATGACCTCGGGGACGGTCGACATCCCGACGACGTCCGCCCCGAGCGTCCTGAGCATCCGGTATTCGGCCCGCGTCTCGAGGTTCGGGCCGACCACGGCGACGTAGACCCCGCGCTTGAGGGGGATGGCGCGCGCCATCGCGACCTCCTGCGCCCGCTCCTGGAGTTCCCGATCGTACGGCTCGGACATGTCGGGAAAGCGGGGGCCGAGTTCATCCGGGTTCGGGCCCACGAGCGGCGTGTCGGCCATGAGGTTGATGTGGTCATCGAGGAGGACGAGGTCGCCGAGCGAGAGGAGCGGATCCAGCCCGCCGCACGCGCCCGAGACAACGAGCGTCTCCGCCCCCATCATCCTCATGACCCGGATGGGGAAGGTCACTTCCTGGAGCGAATAGCCCTCATAGCGGTGGAACCGCCCCTGCATCGCCACTGCGGGCACCCCTTCGAGGGTTCCCACGAGGAGCCGGCCGGTGTGTGACTCGACGGTCGAGAGCGGGAAGCCCGGGATCTCCCCGTAGGGGACCACGGCGTCGACCTCCATCGCCTCGCCGAGCCCGCCGAGCCCCGTGCCGAGCACGATCGCGACGCGAGGCTCGAGATCCGTGCAGAGACGGATCGCCTCGACGGCGGCGTGAAGCCTCTCGACCGGACCGGCCGCACCCGCGCCCGTCACGGGATCCCCCCGGCCCGCGCCGGGACCGCAGCCAGCAGCAACCCGAGTCTCGCCCCAACACTCACGGCCGCCTCCCGAAGATCGCCGAGCCCACACGCAAGATCGTGCTCCCCTCCTCGACAGCACACTCGTAGTCGTTCGACATCCCCATCGAGAGCTCCTTCCCCCGGTACCCCGGAAACCGGAGAGCTGCCTCCTCCGCCAGCCGTCTGAGACTCCGGAAAGTGGCCCGGAGCGTCCGCTCGTCCCGCGTGAACGGAGCCATGGTCATGAGACCCCGGACCTCGAGCGACCCGAGGTCGAGAAGCACCTCGAGCGCCGCCGGGAGCTCGCCCGGCGCAAATCCACTCTTCGTCGCTTCCCCCGAGACGTTCACCTGTACGAGGACCGGGAGCGGCGGAGCACCGGGAGGGGCCATCCGCTCGAGCCGCGCGGCCAGACCGAGCGAATCGAGCGAATGGACGAGCGAGGCCAGCCCCCGGACTCTCGGGGCCACCCGCCGCTGCAGGCGGCCGATCATATGCCACTCAACCGTCCCGGCTTCGACCAGGCCCGCCTTCTCCTCGAGCTCGCCGATCCGGTTCTCCCCGAGCCGGTCAAGACCGGCGGCGACCGCTGCGTCCACGGCCGCCAGGGGGTGGCCCTTCGTGACGGCCACGACCCGGACCTCTCCGGGGTCACGTCCCGCGCGGGCCGCCGCCGCCGCGATCCGGCCGCGGAGTTCCGGAAGGGTGTCGGCCAGGAGTGCCCGGTACATCGGGGGGCGGCCTAGCCCGTTCCCGCACCCGGACGGGCGGAGCCCATACGACGGAGCCCCACCGGCCCGGTCGGCCGGTGGGGCTTGTCCCTTTCGGGCGCCGACCGCGTCAGTTCGTCGTAAACGTGATCGGAACCTGGATCCAAACTGCCACCCGTTCATCGCGGTTGAGCGCAGGGCTGAACTCGAACACTTCGGCGACCCGCATGGCCGCCTGGTCAAGCTGCTCGAAGCCGGAGGTCTGGGCGACGAGCACGTTCTCGAGAGAGCCCGTGTTGTCGATGAAGAAGTGCATGAGGACCGTGCCGCCGACACCTGCGTCGCGCAGCACCGCCGGGTACTCGCGGACGAGGGCGGACTGTACCGCGCTCCGGTTCGTAATCTCGGGCGCCACCTCGTAGGGCGTGAAGGTCGGCTGCGCGGAGACATCGATCTCGACCGCCTCGGTGGGCGGCGGCGGGAGCTCTTCGATCGGGTTTTGCTCGAAGGTCGTCGGCGCGATCGTGACATTCGTGTCGATCGCCGCGCTCGTGACCACGGGGTTCGCCGGACGGGCGATCGCCTCGGGCGGCGGCGGGATCTCGATCTCCGGCGGCAGTTCGACGGCCTCGATCTCGTCCATCGTGAAGGAGACGTCTTCCGCCTCAAGCTCCGGCCAGTACGCCATGATGCCGAAGTGGATCCCCGTGGCCAGGATCATCGAGCCCCAGAAGAGCGAGCCGAACGACCCCTTGAAGCGGTCGTTGGCGGTCTCAAAGATGTCGTCGCGCGCCGTCCCGGCGTCTCCCGTCGTCCCCTGATCTTCGGCCATTATCTCCTCTCCGCTGTCATGCGTCGCTCAAGTTCGGTGGCGAACACCACATACACGGCTCCGGACCGCTTGAGCTGTTCCTGCACGAGGTCAACGAACCGGTAAGGCACCTGCGAGTCGGCCCTGAGCGAGATGATGAGCCGCTGCCCCGATTCGAGCCACGCCGGTCCGACCACCGCGGCCACGTCCGCCATAGCGACGAGCCGGTCGTTGATCCAGACATCGCCGTTCCGCTCGAGCCAGACGTACAGGATGTTGTCGCGCTTTTCGTCGATCTGTTCGGTCGCGATCGCGGCGGGCCAGTCGATCGGCCGCTCGCGCTCGGTGCGGAACACCGTCGTGACCATGAAGAAGATCAGGAGCAGAAAGGCGATGTCGGCGAGGGAGGAAGACGGGATCTTCTCCGACGCCTTCGACTTCCTCTCGAATCCTCCGCTTTTGAGTCCCATAGCTCAGGTCTCCTCTAGTAGCTGGAGCGAGATGCGTTCCGCGCCCGCGAGCTGGAGGGCGTCAAGGACAGCGATCATGTGCTCGTGGGCCGCATCGGGATGAGTCTTGACGGCCGCGATCAGGTTCGGGTTCTCCGCCACGTTCTGGCGCCAGACGCTCTCGACCTGCGAGGCGGGCATCTGCTGCTCATCTTCGGAATCCCCGTAGCGCACCACCACGACACCGCTGGGCTGCACCTGGAGGTGCAGCACGTTGCGCTGCGAGACCTGGACCTCCTCGGCCTCCTCTGGGAGGACGACGCGCAGCCCCGAGTCTCTCGGGAAGACGGTGGTGACCAGGAAGAAGATGAGGAGTAGGAAGGCGATGTCCGCCATCGACGAACTGGGAATCTCGTCGCTCACCCTCGACTTCTTTTTCATGATAGCCACGAAGCACTCTCCTTTCGCTGTACGTCCGCGCGCCCGCCGATCCTGGCGCGCTTCCCCCTATCCGGCCGTCCCGCTCCTGATCCGCTGTACTTTCCCTTGCTTCTCGAGATCCCAGACCAGGTTGAGGATCTGCTGCGTGCCCTGCTCCATGTCGACGATGAGCTTGTCGATCCGGGTCACAAAGAAGTTGTAACCGATATTCGTCGGAATCGCTATGAGGAGTCCGGTGGCGGTCGTGAGCAGAGCCACCTTGATCCCGCCGGCGACGAGGGTCGGATCGACGTCGCCGGCCGTCTCGATCGAGGCGAAGGCCATGATCATCCCGGCCACCGTCCCTAGGAATCCCATCAGCGGCGCGACGTTCGCCACGGTGGCGAGGATCACGAGGCCGCGCTCGAGGAAGCCCAGCTCGATCGTGCCTGTCGTGTCAATCGCCTTCGTGAGGTCACTCTCCCTGTATTCTCCGGCCCTTAGCCTCCTGAGCCCCACGAGGAGGATGGCAGCGGTGGGCCCCGGAGTCTCCGTGCAGCGTTGGATCGCCTGGTCGATCTCTCCGGCATACGTCAGCTCCCGCACGTCCGCGAGGATCCGGTTCGTGTCCTTGTGCGCGATCGTGAGCGCCCACGCCTTGGCGATGATCACCCCGACGGCGACGAGGGAGCAGAGGACGAGGGCGTACATCATCGGTCCCCCGTCGGCAAAGAGCGTCATGAGGTCGTACGATACGTTCAAGCCTCTACCCCCCTTCACCCCGCGCCATGGGACGCGGGCATGGACCCACCAGACCGGACAGCCGGGGGAATCTACGGAGCGATTCCCTCGCGTGTCAACGCGGTTTCCGGGGCACGCCGGGGCGGGCGTCCGGGCTCCGGCTCGGGAGCCTCAAGCGTCCCCGCGAGGAAGTCGCGCAGCCAGTCCAGCTCGACCCCGACCTCGAGGCGCCCTCGGTGCGCGACTGAGATCCGCGACGTCTCCTCGCTCACAACCACGACGATCGCGTCGGACTCCTCCGAGAGTCCGAGCGCCGCCCGATGGCGCGTCCCCATCGACCTGTCGTGCAGCGGGGTCAGCGTCAGCGGGAGGATCGCGCCCGCGGCCCGGATCCTGTCACCCCCGATGATGACGGCACCGTCGTGGAGGGGCGAATGCGGCGCGAAGACAGCCACGAGCATCTCCTTCGAGACCTGCGCCTCGACGGGATACCCGGTGCGCGCGTAGTCGTCGAGCCCAACGTCGTTCTCGAGCACGATGATCGCCCCGATCCTGCGCCTAGAGAGGAGTTCGGCGGCGCCGACGACCTCGTCGACGGCGCGCCGGCCCCGAAGCTTCGCGAACAGGCGAAACCTGCGGGTCGCCCCGAGCCGGGCGAGCGCTGCCCGCAGCTCGGGCTGGAAGACGACGAGCAGCGCGATGGCGCCGAGCTGGAAGAGCGTCTCGAGGATCGTCCCGATGAGCGAGAAATTCAGGAGCCGGGCGAGGAAGTAGACGACGGCGAGCAGGCCCACGCCGAGGAGCATCTGCATCGCGCGAGTGCGCTTGAGGAGGAGTAGCAGCCGGTAGACGAGGGCGGCGACTATCGCGATTTCCACGAGGTCGCCCCACCCGGGCTGGATCACCCGGAACTGCTCCCAGAGCGTGTTCAACGGCTCTCCGTCCCGGCAACCGCGTGTGCGACCGTCAGCGCTTCGACGACCGGGCGGACATCGTGGACCCGGAAGAGCCGGGCCCCGCCCCGGTACGCGACGACGCACGCCGCGGCCGTGCCAACGACCCGGTCCTTCGGCGCCACGCCGAGAAGTTCGCCGAGGAAGCTCTTGCGGCTCGGCCCGACCATCAGGGGAAAGCCGGAGGCGCGGAGGCGAGGAAGCGCCCCGAGGAGCGCCACGCTCTGGGCGGCCGTCTTCGCGAACCCGAGCCCGGGATCGAGCACGATGGAACCCGCCGGGATCCCGGCGGCGCGGGCCCGCGCCACGGCGACCTCGAGCTCGGAACGGACCTCCCCGGCGAGGTCCGCGTAACGGGCCCGGCGACGCATGTCGGCCGGAGTCCCCCGCATGTGCATGAGGATGAGCCCGGCCCCGGCCGCCGCCGCCGCGGGGCCGAGCCCGGGATCGAAGGCGAGGCCGGAGACGTCGTTGACGATCGCCGCGCCAGCTTCGAGGGCGGCGCGCGCGACGGCGGCCTTCCGGGTATCCACGGAGATGGGGACGGGAAGTCGCCGGACGAGCGCCCCGACGACCGGAACAACCCGGCGGATCTCTTCGACCGCCGGGACTGGGGCGGCGCCGGGCCGCGTCGACTCACCCCCAACGTCAACGATGGCCGCCCCCTCACGGACCATCTCGTCGGCGTGCCGGAGCGCGGCCTCGATCGTCGCGTACTCGCCTCCGTCCGAAAAGGAGTCCGGCGTCACGTTCAGTATTCCCGCGACGAGGGGCGCAGCGAGCGGGAGGGATCCGCCGGCGATCTCCCAGACCGGCGCGGGACGCGCCGGGACGGGGAGCGGAACCGTGGCCGGCGCCTCCCTCATCCCCGGGAGGGATCCGGATCTGGCTCGCGACCGGCGACACGGGCCGCGGGGGTCGGGACCGGTTTCTGCTCGGCCTCCGCGCGCTGGCCGGCTCCGCCCGCCGGCTCCCCGATCCCGGGCGGGGCGGCCTCCTCCTCCGGATCCGTACCTGCTGCCGGATCGCGGGCGTCGGCCCCTTCCCGGGCCTCGCGCGCCGGGGCCGGCCCCCGCGGCGGCGGGAGCACCTTCCCCTGGGCGAGCAGCTCGACTTGGTCGCGGTCGAGCGTCTCCCGCTCGAGGAGCGCCTGCGCGAGGGCGTCAAGCAGTTCGCGTTCCCCCTCGAGGATCTCCCTCGCCCGCTCGTGGGCCTCGTCGAGGGTGCGCTTGACCTCCTGGTCGACGAGCTGTGCCGTGTGCTCAGAGACGTCCCGCTTCTGCGTGATCTCCCGACCGAGGAAGACCTCGTGGTCGGAGTCCCCGACGGCCATGAGGCCGACGATGTCCGACATCCCGAAGCGGGCCACCATCCGCCGCGCCATCTGGGTCGCCCGCTCGATGTCATTGCCGGCCCCGGTCGTAACCTTGTCGGGCCCGAACACCATCTCCTCGGCGACCCGGCCTCCGAAGAGCATGCTCAGCTGGCCCTCGAGCCATTCCTTCGTGTAGGAGTGGCGGTCCTCCTCGGGGAGCGACGCGGTGAGCCCGAGAGCGCGCCCCCTCGGGACGATCGTGACCTTGTGGATCGGGTCGAGGCCGGGGATGCGCAGTCCGAGGACGGCGTGGCCGGCCTCGTGGTAGGCCGTGAGCCTGCGCTCCTTCTCAGTGAGGACCATGCTCCGGCGCTCGGTGCCGAGCATGACCTTGTCCTTGGCCACCTCGAAGTCCTTCATCGAGACCCTGTCGGCACCGCGCCGGGCAGCCAGGAGCGCGGCCTCGTTGCAGATGTTCGCGAGGTCCGCCCCGGAGAGTCCGGGCGAGCCCCGGGCGATCGTCGAGAGCTCGACATCCTCCTCGAGGGGGAGCTTCTTGGCGTGCACGGCCAGGATCCCCTCGCGGCCCTTCACGTCAGGCGAGTCGACGACGACCTGCCGGTCGAACCGCCCGGGCCTCAGGAGCGCCGGATCGAGGACGTCGGGGCGGTTCGTGGCGGCGAGCAGGATCACCCCCTCGTTCGCCTCGAACCCATCCATCTCGACGAGGAGCTGGTTCAGGGTCTGCTCCCGCTCGTCGTGCCCGCCGCCGAGCCCCGCACCCCGGTGGCGCCCGACCGCGTCGATCTCGTCGATGAAGATGATGCACGG
>JAAXGI010000156.1 GCA_012267505.1 Gemmatimonadota bacterium | reverse complement strand
GCGGCGGCGGGCCTCCTCCCTGCGGTCCGGGGCCTCGTCTTCCTCGGATTCCCTCTCCATCTCGCCGGTCGGCCCTCGCGGGAACGGGCGGATCACCTGGCGGAGGTGCGGGTGCCCATGCTCTTCATCCAGGGGACGCGCGACAGGCTCGCCGGCCTCGACCTCCTCGAGCCCGCGGTCCGGGCCCTCGGTCCCCGGGCCCGTCTCCATCTCGTGGAGGGCGGGGACCACTCGCTCCGCCTCCCCAAACGGTCGGGACGCACCGAGGGAGAGGTCTTGGAGGGGGTGGCGCGCACCGTGGCGGGGTGGGCCGACGTGCTCGAGCCCGCCGGGAGCGGGTGAGGGACGGGGTGGGCACGTGCGGCTGATCGTGCGCGTCGCCCCGGAGAGGCCAGGGTCCCCGCCCCGGACTCCTCACTCCGTCTGCGGGGTATCCGGGCGGGGACGGAATGCTGCGAGGCGTGTCCGGCGCCCGGATTTCCACCGGGACCGGTTGCCTCCGGTCGCGGAAGAGACTTGCCGGCCCGTCCCGCGCGGGGCTCTGTTTCGCGCCGGAGCCTGGGCCCGTCCCGCCGGCGGCCGGCCGGGGGATGTCATGCGAGGGAGAGGATGATGAGGAGCGTGTCGACCCCCGAGGAGCTGCGCGGAGTCTATCCCGCGCTCTTCACTCCGCTCGAGGAGAACGATCCCCTCGGGCTCCGGAACCGGGTGGACCACGCCAAGGCCAGGCAGATGATCGACGACCTGATCGCCCTCGGCGTGAGCGGCCTCGTACCCGTCGGGACGACCGGGCAGAGCCCGACTCTCAGCCACGCCCAACACGTCGACTTCATCCGCTTCACCGTCGACTACGTGGACGGGCGCGTCCCGGTCATTGCGGGCGCCGGCTCGAACTGCACCCGGGAATCCATCGAGATGATCGAGGCGATCCAGGAGGCCTGCGGGCATCTGGCCTGCCTCTGTGTGACCGGGTACTACAACAATCCCCCCCAGGAGGGCCTGGTCCGGCACTACGAGACGATCGCCCGCGAGACGGGCGCGAAGCTGATCATCTACAATATCCCGGGGCGAACGAGCAGCTACCTCGAGCCGGAGACGCTCATCCGGCTGGCACGCCATCCCGACGTGATCGGCCTCAAGCAGGCGGTCGATTTCCGCTCCCCGGGGAAGCACCGCGACGACACGGTCCGCGTCATCGGCGAGGCGTCGGGAGACCTCTCGGTCCTGAGCGGGGAGGACGATGCGCTCGTGGATCTCCTCGAGCTCGGCGGCAGCGGGATCATCACGGCGGCGGGGAACATCCCGGAGGTGGCGGCCGCCTTCCTCGGGGTCCTCGGGGCGTGGGAGGCCGGCGAGGCGGGACGCGCGCGGGATCTTCAGGACTCGGTGCTTCCCCTCGTCGAGGGTGTCTTCCTCAGGAAGAACCCGATCCCGCTCGGCGCGTTCTTCAACTCGCCTCTCTACCTCCCCCTCGTGACGATCGAGGAGACGGAGGGCGGGACGGAGGCGCTCGCGCGCGTGATGGAGCTGATAGAGACGGATGCGCCCAGCCTGAAGAAATACCACCCGGAGGCCTGACCGCCGGCGCCAGAGTGCACGCGCCGTGTGCCGTCCGCCCATGGGGCCGATCCGCAGGCGGAGTACGGAGTGGACCGGGCCGGGCGGGAGCGTGCGGGAGGACTTCGAGTGCCTCGTCGCTTCCACTGCCGGCCCCACGCACGCACGCCGGCTCGTCCACGCGGGTCTCGGCGCCGGCGTGGCCTCGCTCCTCTGGGCGCTCGAGCCGTCCCGGACCGTCTCGGCGGCCGCCGGGGCCGGCGCGGTGGCCGGCTTTCTCGGACTTGACCTCGCGCGTCTCGCCGTCCCGCGCCTGAACCTCTCGTTCCACCGCCTCCTCCGCCCCCTCCTCACGCCCCCGGAGGCGCACCGTGTCGCCGGCTCCACCTGGTACGTCGCCGGGATCCTGGCTGCCGTCGTTCTCTTTCCGCCAGAGGCTGCGGTGCCGGCGATATGGGTCCTGGCCCTCGCCGATCCGGCCGCGAGCTGGGTCGGCCGCCGGTGGGGACGGCGGCCGCTCGGAGCCGGGATGCTCGAGGGATTCGCCGCCTTCGTCCTCGTGGCCGGCGCGATCCTCACGGTCGCGGTGCCACTGCCGGCCGCGCTCCTCGGAGCGATCGTGGGCGGCCTCGTCGAGATCGCCCCCTGGAGGGTCGACGACAACCTGACCATCCCGCCGGCCGTCGCCGGGGTCCTCTGGATCGCCGCGTAGACGCCCCCGGCTCGTGAAGCGGCACGTCTGGCTGCTTCCGTGATCGTATAGTCATGTAAACTTGCCATAATGACAGGTATACATTACATATCGACCGATGTCCGGTCGACTCATCAACTCGCTTCGCGAGGAGAGGCTTGAGCGGCGGCTCTCGCAGCAGGCCCTCGCCGACCTCGCAGGGATCAGCCGCCAGAGCTACGCCGCGATCGAGTCGGGCGCCTCGGTGCCCTCGACCGGGGTGGCTCTCCGGCTGGCCCGCGCGCTAGGGCTTCCCGTCGAGACCCTCTTCCGGCTCCCCGCGCGCCGGCCGCGTGCGGTTGTGGCCGATCCGGTCACGCTGCGGAGAGACCGCCGGCTCGGGCGCGTCAGGGTGGTGAGGGTAGGCCGTAGGCTGATGGCGGTCCCTCTCGGAGAGCAGCTCGGCCGGTTCGGCGAGCCCGCCGACGGGATGGCCCGCCCGCTCTCGGGGGGGAGGGTCCACATCGATCTCTTCGACGAGGCGCCGCCCGAGAGCGCGCTTCTCGTGCTCGGGTGCGACCCGGCCTTCGCGCTCGTCTCGCAGGAACTCCGGCGGCGGACGGGGCTCGAGGCCACATGGCTCGCCTGCAGCGCCCGCAGTGCGCTCGAGGCTCTGGCCCGTGGGGATGCCCATATCGCGGGGGTGCACGGCGAGCCCGCACTCGCGAAGGCGGGCCTCCCCTTCCCGGTGACCGTCGTCCGCTTCTCCGTCTGGGAGCAGTGCCTGATTGTGGCGAGGGGCAATCCCCTCGGCGTCGGGGGGATCGGTGACCTCGCCCGCCCTGAGCTCCGGTTCGTGAACCGGGAGAAGGGATCGGGAAGCCGCGCGCTCGTCGAGGCGCGGCTCCATACCGAGGGGATCGCGGGGGACCGGGTTCGCGGGTTTCGCGAGCGTGCGGCGTCGGGACACCTGGCGGTGGCCGAGGCCATCGCCGCCGGCCTGGCGGATGCGGGCGTCGGGATCCGCGCGGCCGCCCTCGCCTGGGGACTCGACACCCTCCCTCTCGAGGAGGAGAGCTACGATCTCGTGATCCCGGATCACTTCTTCGGCCTTCCCGCCGTCGGTGCCCTCCTCGGACTCCTCCGCTCGCCCGCCGTGCGGCGGCAGGTGGAGGCGCTCGGCGGCTACGACGCGGAAGGAATGGGGAGGCGTAGGTGAGGGCTGGAGGGTGGCTTCCCCTTGCGCTCGCGGCCCTCCATGGTCTCGCCGGATGCGGCGTGCCGGATGAGGACGCCGGGGGCGGGGCGCGCGTTCTCGTGGCGGTCGCGGCGAACTTCAGCCGGACCCACGCGGAGCTCTCGCGCCGGTTCGAGGCGAGGACGGGCGTCCGGGTCGAGGTGAGCGTGGGCTCAACCGGCCAGCTCTACGCCCAGATCGCGAACGGCGCCCCCTTCGACGTCTTTCTCGCCGCCGACCGTCTCCGGCCCCGGCTTCTCGAGGAGGCGGAGCTGATCCTTCCGGGCACGCGGTTCACCTACGCGACCGGCCGGCTCGCTCTCTTCGGTCCGGGACTCGACCCGGTCCGCGCGGACGGCCTCGACCTGAGGGATCCGCGCGTCGTGAACGTCGCACTCGCAAACCCCCGCTCGGCGCCGTACGGAGCCGCCGCGGCGGCGGTTCTCGACCGTCTGGGGCTCACGCCTCTCCTCACGCCCCGGCTTGTCCGGGGGGAGAGCGTGAGCCAGGTCCTCCAGTTCGTCCGCTCGGGCGCGGCCGAGCTCGGATTCGTCGCCCTCGCGCAGGTCATCGACGAGCCGGCGGACAGCTACTGGGTCGTCCCGGGCGGGTATCACCCCCCCCTCGACCAGGACGGTGTGCTCCTTCCGGCCGCGGCCGCCAACGCCGCGGCGCGCGACTACTTCGCGTTCCTCGGGAGCGCCGAGGCGCGGGAGGTGATCCGCTCCTCCGGGTACGCCGCTCCGGCTCTCCTCCCGTGAGCCTCTTCTCCGCAGGCGACTGGGCGGCCATCGCCCTCACGCTCCGGCTCGCCACGGTGACGACGCTCATCCTGCTCGTCCTCGGAACGCCGCTCGCCTGGTGGCTCGCGCGCACCGCCTCGCCCCTTCGTGCACTCGTCGAGACGGTGACCGCGCTGCCCCTCGTCCTCCCCCCGACCGTCCTCGGCTTCTACCTCCTCGTGCTCCTGGGCCCGTCCGGTCCCGTCGGCGGGTGGTGGGAGAGCCTCGGGGGGGACCGCCTCGTCTTCTCCTTTCCCGGGCTCGTCGTCGGCTCGGTCCTCTTCTCCCTCCCCTTCGCCGTCCAGCCGCTCCATACCGCCTTCCGCGCCATCGGCCCGCGCCCCCTCGAGGCGGCCGCCACGATCGGGGCCACGCCCCGGGACCGCTTCTTCACGGTGGCCCTCCCGATGGCCCGCCAGGGCGTCGTCACATCCGCCGCCCTGAGCTTCGCCCACACCGTGGGAGAGTTCGGGGTCGTCCTCATGGTGGGCGGGAACATCCCGGGCCGGACACAGGTCGTCTCGATCGCGATCTTCGACCATGTGGAGGCTCTCGACTACGGCTCCGCGCACCTCCTCTCGTTCGGGATGCTCGTCTTCTCCTTCGCGGTGCTCGCCGTCGCCTACGGCTCCAGCCGGACCCGGGGCGGGAGGACGCCGTGACGCACCTCCGGGCCCGTCTCAACCTCCGGCTGGGGAGCTTCCTCCTCGACTTCGACGGGACGATCCCCGGCCGGGGGATCACCGCCGTCTTCGGGGCCTCGGGCTCCGGCAAGACGACGCTGCTCCGCTGCCTGGCGGGTCTCGAGGCGCGGGCCACGGGGAGCCTCGTCCGCGGGGAGGAGACGTGGCAGCGCGACCGGCCCCGCCTCTTCGTGCCGCCCCATCGCCGCCGCGTCGGCTACGTCTTCCAGGAATCGAGCCTCTTTCCCCACCTAGGCGTGCGCGGGAACCTCGAGTACGCGATGAGGAGGGCGCGCGGCCCGGGCCTCTCTCTCTCCGAGGCGGTGGAGTGGCTGGGCCTCGAGGCCCTCCTCGGACGGACGACGGGAGATCTCTCGGGGGGCGAGCGCCAGCGCGTGGCGATCGCGCGCGCGCTTCTCGCCCGTCCGGGGCTCCTCCTCATGGACGAGCCCCTCTCCTGGCTCGACGAGGTCGGCCGGCGCGAGGTCCTCCCGCGCATCGCCGAGATCCCGTCCCGCCTCTCGATTCCGGTCGTCTATGTGAGTCACTCGCTCGAGGAGGTGCTCCGGCTCTCCGACCGGATGATCTGGCTCGTGGCCGGCCGGGTGAAGCGGGCGGGCACACCCGACGAGGTGGTCCGCGACGGGGGGTTCGTCCGCTGGCAGGGGAGCGAGGCCGCGGTCGTGGTCCGAGCGACCATCGCCGCGCACGACGACGTGCATCACCTAACGCGGATGTCCTCGCCGTGGGGGCCGCTCTACGCGCGTCGCCGGCCCGGCTCCCCCGGGGAGTCCGTCCGGCTGCAGGTCCGCGCCGGGGATGTGAGCATCGCCCTCGAATCCGGATCCGGGAGCAGCATCCTGAACGAGTTCGGGATGGAGGTGCGGCGGATCTTCCCCGGCGGAAAGGGGGAGGTGTTCATCGAGCTCGGCCGGGGCCGGCAGGAGGCGGCGCTTCTCGCCCGGATCACATCCCTCTCTTCCGACCGGCTCGGACTTGAGCCCGGGATGCGCGTCGTGGCGAGGGTGAAATCGGTGGCGGTGATCGACTGATCCGGCCGGTCCTCTCCCGGCGGCCGGCGACCCCCGGGTCCCTAGATTGTCCGGGTGTCCGGGCGCGCGACGCGCAGCGTCCGCTACATTGGGGCTGCCGCACGGGTTGGCGCGACGCGCGTTCCCCATATACTTCCCCCGCACCCCCTGACCCCGCGGGCCGGACACGAGAGATGAAACTCAGGTTGCGCGTGACGCGGGCGCTCGTTCTCCCGGCGGTTCTCCTCGCCCTCTTCACGCACCACCCCTACCGCCCCGGGGGGCTCGCGCACCTCCTCCTCGCGGGCACCGGGATGCTCTTCCTCCTCGCCTCTGCCGGGGGGCGGATATGGGCGGGGGCGTACATGGTCGGGAGAAAGAACCGCTCGCTCGTCTCCGACGGTCCGTACTCCCTGACGAGCAACCCGCTCTACTTCTTCAGCCTCCTCGGCTTCATCGGCGCGGGGCTCTCCTTCGGATCGTTCTCGCTCGCCGCGCTCTTCGCCCTCTGCTTCTTCGGGGCGCACTGGCCCACGATCACCGCCGAGGAGCGCCGGCTCGCCGCGCTCTTCGGCGACCGCTACCGCGCCTACCGTGCCGGGGTCCCGCGCTTCCTCCCCGCGCTCAGGCGGCCCCGGATGGGGACGCTCGGCGCGCTGGACGCGGGCGCGCTCCTGAGAGCGATCGCCGAGGCGCTCGCGATCCCGCTCGTCTATCCCCTCGCGGCGCTCGTCGAGTGGGCGAAGCTTGCCGGTCTCCTCCCCGTGCTCTTCCGGATGCCATGACCCCGCTCCCGCTCGTCCGTCTCCGTCCTCCCGCCGCGTCCCCGGCCCGATCCCTCCGCCCCGGCCCGCACGGAGGCGTGGCGCCGTGAGCCCCCCAGGCGAGAAGAAGAGGCCGCTCGACCGCTCGCGGGTCTGGCGGGAGTCGAGGGCCCTCATCTGGACGCACCGCCGGTCCCTCGCGCTCGGCCTCGGCCTCATGGTCGTCAACCGGCTCGCCGGCCTCGTTCTCCCGGCCTCCTCGGGATACCTCGTCGACGAGGTCGTGACGCCGGGCCGCCCCGACCTCCTCCTTCCTCTCGCCCTCGCGGTCGGCGCCGCGACGCTCGTCCAGGCGCTCACCTCCTTCGGGATCTCCCGGGTCGTGAGCGTGGCCGCCCAGCGGGCGATCGCCGAGATGCGCCGGCGGGTCCAGGCGCACGTCCTCAGCCTTCCCGTCTCCTACTTCGACCGGACGAAGTCCGGGATCCTCATCTCGCGGATCATGACGGACGCCGAGGGGATCCGGAACCTCGTGGGCACCGGGCTCGTGCACCTCACCGGGGGGCTCTTCACCGCCGTGATCGCCGTCGGCGTGCTCTTCTACCTGAATGCGCGGCTCACCCTCGCGGCGATCCTGATCCTCGGCGCCTTTGGCGGGACGATGGCCTTCGCCTTCACCCGCCTCCGGCCGATCTTCCGCGCGAGAGGCGAGATCCGGGCGGAGGTGACGGGCCGGCTCGGCGAGGGTCTCGGGGGCATCCGGGTCGTCAAGACATACGTGTCGGAGCGGCGCGAGGAGCGGATCTTCACGCGGGGGGTCTACCGGCTCTTCCGGAACATCGCGACCACGATCACCGGCACCTCGGCCGTGACGGCGTTCTCGACCCTCTGCATCGGGGGCGTGGGCGTGGCCATCATCCTCGTCGGAGGCGGCGCGATCCTCGAGGGTTCGATGACGCTCGGCAATCTCGTCGTCTACATCTTCTTCGTCGGGCTCCTCGGTGCTCCGCTCGTCCAGATGGCGAATATCGGAACGCAGATCACCGAGGCCTTCGCGGGGCTCGACCGGATCCGGGAGATCATGGACCTCGCCGGGGAGGACCAGGGCGAGGGCGGGCGCGAGCCGGTGCATGCCGTCCGCGGCGAGGTCGTCTTCGAGGACGTGACCTTCGCCTACGAGGAGGGGGTGCCGGTGCTCCGGGAGGTCGACCTTGCCGCCGCGGCCGGAACCACGACCGCGCTCGTGGGCCCGAGCGGAGCCGGGAAGAGCTCGCTGATCGGGCTCGTGATGGCCTTCCACCACCCGCAGGAGGGCCGCGTCCTCGTGGACGGGAGGGACCTGAGGGCGCTCAGGCTGCCGGAGTACCGGCGCCATCTCGGCGTCGTCCTCCAGGAGAACTTCCTCTTCGACGGGACGATCCGCGAGAATATCGGGTACGGGATGCCCGGAGCGAGCGACGCCGAGATCGTGGCGGCGGCGCGGACCGCCAACTGCCACGAGTTCATCGACCGCTTCGACGCCGGCTACGAGACCATCGTCGGGGAGAGGGGGGTGCGGCTCTCCGGCGGCCAGCGCCAGCGGGTCGCGATCGCGCGGGCGATCCTCGCCGATCCGCGGATCCTGATCCTGGACGAAGCCACGAGCAGCCTCGACTCGGAGAGCGAGGCGCTGATCCAGGAAGGGCTCCGGCGGCTCCGCCGCGGCCGCACCACCTTCGTGATCGCGCACCGCCTCTCGACGATCCGGAGCGCGGACCAGATCCTCGTGCTTGACGAGGGACAGATCGTCGAACGGGGCTCGCACGCGGATCTGATGGCGGTGCGCGGGGTCTACAGGCGGCTCTACGAGCGCCAGCACGGGATCGCGTCGGACACCTACGTGAACCCGGGGGAGGAGCTGACCCCGGTCTCCGATGTCGCGTAGGCCGCGCACCCCGGAGGGAGCGGGTCCGTGCGGGGGGAAGCGGCCTTGCTGACGCCGGAGGGGAAGGGGACGGGAGGCGGGGACAGGCCTCCGGCGCCCGCGCCCCCGCCCCGTCCCCCGGGCGGGCTCCCGGTGCCGGGCGCCCGCGCGATCGACCATACGGCGGACATCGGGCTCGAGCTCGAGGCCCCGCACCTCCCGGCGCTCTTCGAGAGAGCCGCGTTCGCCGCCGTCTGGATGGCGCTCGAGGCTCCGGTCCCCCCGGCGGCGACCCGCCGCGCTCTCTGCCTCTCGGCCGGTGATCTCCCCGCCCTTCTTAGGCGCTGGCTCCAGGAGATCCTCTACTGGCAGGAGGTCGACGGCCTCGCGCCATCGGAGTTCGGTCCGGTCGGTGTCGAGGCCGGCGGTCCCGGCCCCGCCGCGATCGAGGCCACGGTGGCCCTCGGACGCATCGAGGCCAAGCCGGTGCGTGAGATCAAGGGTGTCACCTACCACGGCCTCGCCGCCGACCGACGCCGCGGCGGCTGGTACGCGCGGGTCGTCTTCGACGTATGAAACGGCGGGTCGCGGAGTTCCGGATCGAGCGCATCGACGACCTCCGCTGGCGGATCCCCCGCTGCGGCGCGATGCGCGTCGAGGGACTCATCTACGCGTCGGCCGGGATGATGGACGAGATCCGCGGTAGCGGCGCGGTGGCCCAGGTGGCCAACGTCGCGAGCCTCCCCGGGATCGTCGGCCGGTCGATCGGGATGCCGGACATCCACTGGGGATACGGATTCGCGATCGGCGGGGTCGCCGCCTTCGATCCCGCCCGGGGGGGCGTGATCTCTCCCGGCGGGGTGGGATACGACATCAACTGCGGCGTCCGGCTGCACCGCTCCGACCTCTCGGTCGGAGAGGTACGGCCCCGGATCGCCGCCCTGATGGACGACCTCTCGCGGCGGATCCCGGCCGGCATCGGCCGGGGGCACGGGACGGCGGCGCTCACGACCCGCGAGGTGCGCGACGTCCTCGTCCGGGGCGCGGAGTGGACGGTCTCGCGGGGCCATGGGTGGTCCGAGGACCTCGCCGTCATCGAGGACGGCGGCCGGCTTGCCGGCGCGGACCCCGGGCAAGTGAGTGCCCGGGCCGTCGAGCGGGGGAGGAATCAGCTCGGGACCGTCGGGAGCGGGAACCACTTCGTCGAGGTCGGATTCGTGGACGAGGTCTACGACGGGGCCGCAGCCGGACGCCTCGGTCTCGAAGAGGGCACCGTCACCGTGCTCATCCACTCGGGCTCGCGCGGACTCGGCTACCAGGTCTGCGACGACTATCTCGGGCTCATGCTCCGGGCGGCGGGCCATTACGGGATCGATCTCCCCGACAGGCAGCTCGCCTGCGCTCCGGTCGACTCTCCCGAGGGGCGCCGCTACATCGGGGCGATGCGCGCGGCGGCGAACTACGCCTTCGCGAGCCGGCAGATGATGGGCCACGAGGTGCGCCGGAGCTTTGCCGGGCTCTTCCGCACCGCGGCGCGCGATCTCCGGATGTCGCTCGTATACGATGTGGCGCACAACAACGCGAAGGCGGAGCGCCATAGGGTCGGCGGCAAGGAACGCGAACTCTGGGTTCACCGGAAGGGGGCCACACGGGCGTTTCCGCCGGGCCATCCGCAGGTCCCCGGCGCATACCGCGATCTGGGCCAGCCCGTCTTCATCCCCGGAGACATGGGCCGCTACTCCTTCGTTCTCCTCGGGACGGAGGGCGCTTTCACCGAGACCTTCGGCTCGACATGCCATGGGGCCGGGCGACGGAAGAGCCGGCGGAAGGCGAAGCGGGACGCCCGCGGCCGCGATCTCGCCCGTGACTTCCGCCGCCGCGGGATCGAGGTGCGCGCCTCGTCGATGGGCACGGTCGCCGAAGAGCTTCCCGAGGCGTACAAGGACGTCGCGGACGTGGTCGGCGTGGTGGACCGCGCGGGCATCGGACGGAGGGTGGTCCGGCTCAGGCCGCTCGGTGTCCTGAAGGGATAGCTTCGCGGTCCGGGCGGCTACCTGAACGGGCTGAGCACCCGCCAGCGGAGCCGGGCGAAGGCGCGCGAGGCGCGGGAGGGGGAGGGGTTGTGGCGGACGTCGAACTCCCTGAGTGCGTCCTCGAGCGGGCCTTCGGCGCCGACCGCCTCCCAGAACTCGGGAAAGCGCTCCCGGGCCTCCTCGATGCGGATCGTGAGCGTCCGGCTCTTCGCGGCGATGAAGTGCTCGATGTTGGCGTTCACGGTCCGGACCATGTCCCGGCAGAGCGCCTCGGTCTGGTCCTTTCGCCGGAGGATCCCCTCGGCGTACGCCCGGATGATGGAGTACCGGCTCGCCCACCGGCGGTCGAAGCTCCGTGCCGTCGGCCTCTCGGCGCGGGTCAGATGAACGTAGAAGGCACGGTCTCCGTAGGTCTGGTCGAGCCGTCCGAGGAGCCAGCTCAGGCGATTGTCCACCTCGATGTGATCCGGGGGATAGGCGAGACGCGCCTCTCCGATCTCGGAGGTCCTGAGCTCGTGGCCCGCCGTGTAGTTCGTGATGTGGGAACACGCCCGGTAGAAGGTCGTTGACCCGCTCCGGCCGGTGCAGAGCACGAAGACGTTCATCGGGTCAGAAGCCAGGGGTCGTTGCGCACGAACGGAAGATGACGCGCGGTTCCCGTGTGCAGCGTGGCAGAGGCGATGCGGAACTCGGCGGTCTCCCTCCGGCATCGGGCAGCCTGCTGATGCGGGGTTCCGCCGCCTTCGCGCGGCCCGTCAATAGATCCTCTTTCTCAGCTTGCTCACGTCGAAGCGCGCCGTCTCCGCGATCGCCATCACGGCCATCACCCCCGCCTGGATCGGATCGGTCACCACGAGGTCGGCGGCCCCGGGCACCGAGCCGGCCATGTTCAGCGTGATGACGACGAGCCCGCGCTCCCGGACCTTCCGCACGGCGGCCTCGATCTCGCCTCCCATCAGCGCGCCTGCGAGGACGAGCACGCGGGCCCGCGGGAGCCGGGATGCCGAGAGCACCGCCTCGGCGAGCGCCGATTCGCCCACAAGGGGGATCGTGTCGACGGAGATGCGCTCCCCGCGGAGGTTGTGCCTGTCCGCCTCCGCGACGGCGCCGACCGCGACCTGCCCGACCTGCGCGCCGCCGCCCATGATGATCACGCGCTTCCCGAAGACGCGGCGGTGCGTCTGTTCCTCGGTCACGTCGATGACGGCCGGGAGCGCTCGCAGCTCCTCGATCAGGGGCGCGAGCGTCGGGAGGCCCCGGATCTCGAAGAAGACGCTGTTGACGCGCTCCCCGCCGCCGAGGATCACAACCCAGGTGATGTCGCCACCGAGGTGGGCGATCACGCCGGTCAGCTGATGGAGGACGCCCGGCCGGCTCTCCGTCCGGACGAGGAGGCCGAGCGCGGAACCCCTCGATGCCGCGCGCTCGGGTGCCACGGGTGTCATTCCTCCCGGTCGGCCACGAGCTCGATCCTGTCCTCGTCGTCCGGAACGACGCAGAGGAACTCGAAGGGTTCGCTGCCCTCCGTCCGGTACCAGTGAGGGGTGCCGCCGGGGATGTGGACCACGTCACCCGCCCCGACCTGATGGACCTCGTCGCCGATCCCGACTTGGGCGCGTCCCCCGAGCACGTACTGCTGGTGTTCGATGATATTGCTGTGGGGAGGCATCCCGCCCCCTGCGCCGATGGAGAACCGGCGCATGTGGAACCCGGCGCCCTCGCCGGGTCCGGTCAGGACCTGCCGGGTGGTGGAGTCGGCGGCTCCCACGGGCTCGACGGGAATCGCACTCGTGTGGCGGACGGAAGGGGGCATGGCCTCTGAGCCTCGGGTCGAGGGGTTGGAGTTGCATCCATGGTAGTCGCTCGCTGCCCGATCGGGAATCCCGCCCGGCGGAAGACGGAGACAGGGCGAAGACGTCCGCGCCGCGTTCCGAGGAATGCTTCGCGAAACCGGTTGATCGCGGCTCCGGCCATCGATATATCGCATGCGCGGTTGCACGGGAGGGCAGACGCGGTGGCGATCTCCCGCGGTCGGTCTTGCCCGCCCAGCATCGGCATCTACCGTCCCACGCATGTGGGTTCTTCGATCCAGCGTGAGAGGGCACCGATCCATGACTGAGAGCGGCGTGGTGGCTGTTGTTCGGTCTCTCGCCATCCTCCTCCTGGCCGCCGCCGCGTCCTGCAGTGAGTCGGTCGTGGCCCCGCCCGAGGAGCCGCAGATACCCGTCACAATCGCCGGCACGCGGCCGGCGACCGGTCCCCTCCGAACGGAAGGGGGCGAGATGGAGCAGGGACTCCGGTTGGCTGTGGTGATGCTGAACGAGGCAGGAGGGATCGGCGGCCGTCCGGTGCAGCTTCTCCTGCGGGACGACGACAGCGATCCCCAGGCGGCTGCCGCCATCTACCGCGAACTGGCGGCCACCGATTCCATCGACCTACTCGTCGGCCCGTACGCGAGCTCGATCACGGCTGCCGTGGTGTCCGTGGCTGAAGCGGCGTCGAGGCCGCTGGTCGCGCCCCTGGCCGCATCGCACACGATCTGGAGCGGCCAGGGCCGCGAGTGGAGCGTGCAGATGCTGAACGATGCGCGTGACAACCTGAGCGGTGCCGTTCTCGTCGGGGCGAGGGTAGGCGTCGAGACCGTGGCGGTCGTCTACGAGGACTCGAGTTTTCCTCTCTCGGCGGCGGAAGGGGTCCGCGGCGCCGTGGCTGAGCTCGGCCTCCGCCTGGTCATGGACGAAAGGTACCGGATCGGGGAGGCCGATCATCTCGCGCTCGCGGTCCAGGCGCGCGATCTGGGGGCCGACCTCTTCCTGGGCGGTGGCTATACGGAGGATGCCATCGCGTTTACGCGGGCTGTGGCGGAGGCTGGCTACCGTCCACTCCTCTCGAGCTGGAGCGTCGGGACCGCCGCGCCCGACTTTCCCGCCCAGGTGGGTCTCGAGCTGGCCCGGTGCGTGATCGGCAACGCCCCCTGGGTCCCGTCGCTCGCCACGTCGGGGTTCCTCGCGAGCAACGCCGCATTCGTGGAGCGCTACGAGGAGACCCACGGAGTTCTTCCGGCCTACAATGCCGCAGCTGGATTCGGGGCCATCGAATTGCTTGCCGAGGCGGCACAGGCCTCGTTGTCGTCCGATGGGGAGATCTCCGAGGCCGGCGTGCGCGACTACCTCTTCTCCGCTTCGACCGAGACGGTGCTCGGGCCCTTCGGGGTGGTACCGCTCGGCGAGCCGGATGCGGGAAGCCAGCGCGGGATCACCCGCCTGCAGCTCCAGTGGCAGGACAATGGGCAAGGCGGGCTGGTGCAGCGCGTCATCTACCCGGACGGAGCGGCGGAGGCCGAGCCCTGCACGAACGCTGCTTAGCCCCGAAGATCCCGCGGATTCCCGCTCTCGCACACGCTGCCGGCGGGCTGTGATCACCTGGCGGCTCCCGGTGCAGACGCCGGGCGGGCTGCCTCCATCGACCGCGGGAAGGCCCGTCGCAGTCTCGGGGGAGCGCAGGGACCGGTGTCGGGAAGGAGCCGTCGGCGTTTGCAGGACACCGGAACACTGACCTCCGGGCAGAGCCCCGAGACGGCAGATCCACCGGGAGTCAGCCGGTCTTGACCGCCGAAAACCGGCGCCCGTATCTTCGCCCGGAACGAAGCATGCCCGCCCATCTCCGGGGAGAAACGATGGCGACGCTCCGATCCCTTCCGAGGGGCATCGTCTCTCCATGGAGCTGCGTTCCCCTCTTCGCGGTGGTCGCGCTTCTCCCGCCGGACATCGCGGCGCAGGCGCCGGAGCCCATCGTCGTCACAAGCCCGGTTCTCCGGACCGGGGAGCTGATCCCGCGTGACCACTCCCCCGACGGGAGGAACCTCTCGCCCCCGATCGCCTGGTCGAATCTCCCGTCCGGCACGAGACAGCTTGCCGTCATCTGCCAGGACCACGGCGCCGGCAACCCCCCGCCCTGGGTCCACTGGATCATCTACAACATCCCCGCGACCGCGGCCGGTCTTCCCGAGGGTGTCCCCTTCGATCCGCTGGATCCGATGCCGGCGGAGATCGCCGGAGCCGTGCAGGGAAACAACAGCTGGGGGCTCCCGATGTACCGGGGTCCCGCGCCGCCCGCGGAAAGCCTTCACCACTACCACTTCGCGGTATATGCGCTGGGTACCGAACTCGACCTCCCGCCGGGGCTCGAACGCGACGAGTTCCTGGCCGCGATCGAGGGCCACGTGATCGGAGAGGGGGCGCTCGTTCCCGTGTATGAGCGCATTCCCATGCCGGACCCGTGGGAGCGGGAGGGCGGGGATCTTCCGGGGGGCCGCGCTAGCGCGGACGACGGCCCGCGGTGACAGAGAAGGAGGCGAAGATGGCAGAGGGCGGGGCCCGCAGGCCGAAGAAGTGGTCGAGACGTGATCTCCTCCGCGGTGCCGGACTTGCCGGCGCCGCCGCGATGCTCCCCGCCACACCCCTGGCCGGCGTCGCTGAAGGCGAGGGCGAGGTCCTCCCCCCCGAAACGCCCCTCCCGCCGGCTCCGGACCCGGCGGGACTGCCCGCGCCACGGAACCTCACAGCTGGCGAGCGGGAGATCCTCGATGCGGTGATCGGCCGGCTGATCCCGAGCGACGAGACCGGCCCGGGGGCGAGAGAGGCCGGCGCGCTCGACTACATCGACCGGGAACTCGGTGGCGCTCTCGCGAACTCCCGGGAGCTCTACCGCGCGGGTCTTCTAGCGCTCGACCGCTACGCGGAATACACGCGCAGGGCCCCCTTCGTGGAGCTCCCCGAACACGAGCAGGACTCGGTCCTCTTCGACCTCCAGACGGGCGGAGCGACGGGGAGCGGAGCCGGCTTCCTCGGCAGCTCGGCCGCCTTCTTCAACACGGTCCGCGCCCACACCTGGCAGGCGACCTTCGGGGATCCGGCCTACGGCGGAAACAGGGACTTCATCGGGTGGGACCTGATCGGATATCCCGGGCCCCGGCGCGTGGTGAGCGCCGAGGAGCAGGCGGCGCTCGAGGCCGGAACGCTCGAGCCGCTCCGCCGCTCGGCGTACGAGTGAGTCGGATATGACCCGGCGCAATCGCGACGCGGACGTCGTAATCGTGGGGATGGGGGCAGCCGGAGGGGTGGCCGCGCTCCCGCTGGCCCGGGCGGGCCTCCGGGTCGTGGGACTTGAGGCCGGCACCTGGCTGGACCGGCGGGACTTCGTGCCGGACGAGATCCGGAACAACGTCCGCAACTGGCCCTTCATCGTGAAGAAGACGCAGGAGGAGCGGCCGACCGTCCGTGGCCACTCGACGGACACCGCCGTGCAGGTCGGAACGCACCCGATGATGAACGCGGTCGGCGGCACCTCGATCCACTACTGGGCACAGAGCTGGCGGTTGAACCCGTGGGATTTCCGCGTCGTGAGCGAGACGAGGCGGCGATACGGGGCGGACCGGATCCCCGCGGGATCGACGGTCGAGGACTGGCCGCTCGACTACGATGAGCTCGAGTCCCACTACGATGTCGTGGAGCGGGAACTCGGTGTGTCTGGCCAGGCCGGGAACGTCCGCGGGCGGATCGATCCGCGCGGGAACCCGTTCGAGGGCCCGCGTGCCCGGGAGTATCCCATGCCGCCGCTCCGCTGGACCGCCTTCCTCGAGCGGCTGGCGGAGGCGGCGCGGACGCTCGGATGGACGCCCTTCCCGGGACCCGCGGCGATCACGACCGAGCCGTACGAGGGCCGGCCCGGGTGTGTCTACCACGGACACTGCAGCAGGGGCGGGTGCCACGTCGACGCGAAGAGCGCGACATACGTGACGACGATCCCGAAGGCGCTCGAGACGGGGAACCTCACCGTGATCCCCCGGGCCCATGTCACGGGGGTGGAGGTCGACGGAGAGGGAAGGGCGGCCGGAGTGCGCTACGTGACAGGCACCGAGGAGTTCTTCCAGCCGGCGAGGGTCGTCCTCCTCGCGGGCTACACCTACGAGAACGTCCGGCTTCTTCTCCTCTCCCGCTCGGTGGCCTATCCCGACGGCCTCTCGAACAACCACGGGCAAGTCGGGCGCCACTACTTCAGCCATCACCAGGGTGCGGGGGTATCGGCACTCTTCCCCTTCGACCTGGGGGCGTGGTACGGGCTTCCCGCCCAGGGCGTGGCCATCGACGACTTCGCCGACGACAACTTCGACCACTCGGAGCTCCCCTTCATCGGCGGAGGCAACCTCTGGGTCTACTCCGACCGACGTCCGATCGGGGCCGCCAGCATGAACACCTTCGGGCGGGGGCCGAACTGGGGGAGCGCGTGGAAGCGGTTCATCCGGGAGAATGCGGACCGCTCGGTCAGCTCCTACATCCAGAAGACGACGCTGCCCTACGACACGAACTACCTGGACCTGGATCCGGCGGTGACGGACCGCCTGGGCCAGCCCGTCATACGGATCACCGCCTCCTACCGGGACAACGAACTCAAGATCGCCGCATTCCTGCAGGAGAGGATGATCGAGTGGTACCGCGCGGCGGGGGCCGTCGAGGTGAATCCCTCGGGGCTCGGGAGCACGATGGGCGTGACGACGCACGCCTACGGGGGCACGCGGATGGGAGACGATCCCGAGACGAATGTTGTGGACCGCTGGGGGTTCTCGCACGAGGCGGGAAACCTCGGCGTTCTTGGCGCTTCCGTGATGGGCACGAGCGGCGCCCGGAACCCGACGCTGACGGTTCAGGCGCTCGCGTGGCGGACCGCGGAGCGCCTCGTCGAGGCCTGGAACGATATCGCGGGCTGAGCCCGGGCGGCCCCTGGTATAGTCTCCTTCAGATAGCTGCGGCGATCCCGAGGTCAGCTTGGCCGCGGCCTCCTGACACGCGACCTGGCCTTTCCGGTCCACATCGGGGATGGTGTGGCGTAGGTGGTGTCCTTACCTCCCCCGGCGGTGGGGGGACTCCGGTGTCGGTGCTCCCCGGCCCTCGAACGGGGTTCCACCGAAGGCCCGCTCAGGACGTCCCTTACCGCCGGGTCCACGAGTCGCGCCTCTGGCGTGCCTTCTTCTTCTCGCGCCTTCGGCGCTTCCGGGCTTCCCTGGCGCTCTCACCCGGGAGACGCTCCACCACCTCCACGCCGCCCATGAAGACGAGTCCGCTGATCCGTACGACAGGGCCGTCCGGAGCGGGGTGTCCGGTGCGCTCCGGCATCGAGACGCCGCCCATGAGCGCGACCCCGGCCCACTCGACCCCGACACCCGGCGGGACGATGACTTGGACACCGCCCATCACCGCAACGACGCGCAACGAGACATCTCGCGTCGTGAACACCGCCTCGCGGAAGTCCAGCTCAGCACCGCCCATCACGTTGAGCGTTGCCAGCCTGCGGCGGACCGTCCAGGCCCCCTTCCGCTCCGTGCCCCCCCAGATCGAGACGACGAGGTCGCGTCCATGGACAGCAGGGCGGGGATCGATCGGCACGGACGAACGCGCGCCGCCCGGCTGGGTCCCGGATTCGAGGACCGGCAGATCGTGCTCGAGCGAGGCGAGTTCCGCCCTCGTCCCGGCCGCGTAGGCGAGGTCGAGGCGGCGTTCCAGCTCCGATTCGGTCAGAGCATCGCGCGAGAAGTGGGCACAGAGCCGGTCGATCGTGGCCTCCCGCTCCGCGCGCGACGGGGGGCCGGCCGGGGGTCCCGCCCGAGCCTCATCAGCGGTCCTCATTGTCCGCCTCGGCGTTTCTCAGCGGCGTGATTCTCTCTCGGCGTGGGCAACTGAGCGGCGGCGGACGCATTCGGAGGCGCTCGGGCTGAGCGGTCATTCCCGGCGTGAGAGCCGGCCCTTGGCCCCGCCAGCCGCGATCCCCCGGGCCGGTCGCCGTGCCGACTTCACGACCCCGGCCACCCGGGCGGCTCCCGTTCCGGTGCGCGCCGAGCCTCCGGCGTTCCCCTCACCAGCCCACAGCGTAAGCCGCGCGCCGGGGATCCGCGCCCGCCGACATCGTCCCGGTCTCGGCATCCCGGAGGATGCCCTGGTTGCTCCCGAAGGCGTATGGCGCGGCCAGCTCCACGTTGTGCCCCATGGCGGAGAGCGCGCCGGCGGTCTCGGGCGAGATCCGGTTCTCGAGGTTCAGCACGATATCCGCGCCCGGGAGATAGAAGTTGGGCTCGGCGGTCAGGACGAACCGCGGGGCCGCGACCGCCTCCTGTATCGACATCCCGAACTCCAGGACGTTCAGCACGGTCTGGAACTGTGTCTGGCCGATCGTCTCGCCGCCGGGAGTTCCGATGCCGAGGACGAACTCGCCGTCCCTCATGACGATGACGGGCGAGTTGTTGAGGAGCGGGATCTGCCCTCCGCGGACGTAGTTGACATCGTCCGGGTAGGGGGATGTCGATCCGATCCGGGTTCCGTTGTTGAAGAGCAGGCCGGTGTTGCCGACGACCACGCCGGTACCGAAGCCGCCGCCGTGTGTCGGCGTGGCGCTGATCACATTGCCGAAGCTGTCCGCGACGGTGAAGCTGGTCGTGCCGCCCACCTCTGCGGGCTCGTCGAACTGCGGTCCCCCCGGTGTGGGGAGGGAGGCCGAGACGCCGGCGGGCCGCCCGGCCTCCGGATAGTTCATCGCCGCCTGCCGGCTGATGAGCCGGCGCCGCTCGGCCGCGTATTCCTTCGAGAGGAGGCCGGCGTCCGGGAGATCCGTGTATGCCGGATCGGCGACGTAGTGGTAGATGTCGGACTTCGCCACCTTGATCGCTTCGGTGAGCAGGTGGATTGCCTCCGGGCTGTTGTGCCCGAGCGCCTTCAGGTCGAACCCCTCCACCAGGTTCAGCTGCATCGCGACCTCGAACCCGCCCCGGGAGGTCGACGGGCTCGAATAGATGTCGTAGCCCCGGAACGTGGTGTGCACGGGCTCGGCCCAGATCGGCTCGTAGGCGGCGAAGTCCTCGAGCGTGAAGTCCCCGCCGTTGTCCTGGTAGAACCGGGCCATTTCCCGGGCGATGTCGCCCTTGTAGAACCGATCGAAGGCCGCCTGCAGCGCCTCGGAACGGCTCTTGTCCGCCCGGAGCGCCTCCTCTTCGGCTTCCACCACCTTCTTGAAGGTGTTCGCCAAGTCGGTCATCCGGAACATCTCCCCCGGTACCGGCACTTCCCCGCCGGGGAGGAAGAAGGCGGCGCTGGTGGGAAACTCCTCGAACCGCTCCCGGGCTCCCGCGATCGACCGAGCCACCGACTCCTCTATCGGATGGCCGTTTTCCGCGTAGTCGATCGCGGCCTCGAGCACCTCCGACAGGCTCTTTGTTCCGAACCGGTCGAGAAGCGCGACCCAGCCTCCGAAGAGCCCGGGGACGACCCCGGCGCGAATGCCGTGGTTCAGCGCCTCGCGCGTCATCGTCGCCGGATCGATTCCCATGGGAGTGGCGCCCGTGGCGCCCAGCGAATAGACCCGGTCGGTGGCCTTGTCGTAGATCGTGAAGAACCCGTTGCCGCCCGTGCCCGAGCTCTGGGGCCGCATGATGTGAAGGGTCGCGAGGGTGGCCACGGCTGCGTCGGCCGCGTTTCCGCCCTCAAGCAGGATCCTGAGTCCGGCCATCGATGCCAGGGGGTGGCCGGCCGTGACCGCACCGTGCACGAACTGGACAGGCGGCCGATGTACGGCCCGTGACTGCGCCGCCGGACCCGCGGCATCGGGGTGTACCTGGTCCTGGCGGTTCTGTGCCAGAAGCACGCCCGGGATGGCGAGACCCAAGGCCAGAGCCGCTATCGTAAGGAACGGCTGACATCTCTTTCGGTCGTTCATCGCTCTCTCCCCCCTCTGCTCACACATCGCGCCACCCGCTTCGGCAGCCTCGTTCAGTTGCCTCGCGGAAGGCATCCGCCGGGTTCGTCGTGGTCCCAGGATAGGACCCGGCCGGCCGGATTGTCCAACCCGCGGCAGCCCCCCCGGAGAGGAACCCGGCCCACGGCAGCCCGGAGATCAGTCCTCCCCTTGGCACCCCCGGCGGGCAGAGCGGCGTGACCGGGCCCAAAGCGGCCCCGCACGCCTCCCCGGGCGGGATCGGTTCACCGAGTGTTCGCCGGGGCCACCCGGGCGATCGGATCCGCGGAACCGGTCGGTCGGGTGGCCTCCCTCGCCACCAGGTCGTATCTGTCTCCGGGACGGAGGAAGTAGAACGGACCGCCGACGGTCCGCCACGTCTCCGGAGGGTCGGGCGGGATCGCACGCCCGCTGTCGTGGATGATCACGTAGCTCGTCCCGATGACCTCGAACTCGTCTTCCTCGACCACGATCGCCGTGTTCTCGTCTATCGCGATCCCGAGCATCCCGGGGTGCCTCTCCATCACTCCGATCATGTCGAACTGCCTGTTCCTGGCGAGCACGTGCACGTCGATGATCACGCCCCGAAGGAGTCCGAACCCCCGCCGCCAGTCCTCGCGGGGAAGCTTCCGCTCCGAGAATTCCCGTTCGGGGGATCGGCTCACATTCATGATCTCGCCCTGTATATGACCACCGGCGGACCCTCCCCCGATCACCCCGCCGCGATCGAGGAGCGCGAAGATCTCCTCATGGACCCGGGTGTCGAGGTAGGCGTCGGTGTGGAGCCAGTGACTTCCTCCCATGAACCACACGCCGCGGGCCCCCCGCAGCGGCTCGACGAAAGCCTCGGTGTCGGCGACCGCCCGGTCCCTCGTATGCATCACGGTCAGGTTCGTCGCACCAGCGTCGCGGAAACGCCGGAGGCAAGGGCAGAACTGGTGATAGTCCTCGTCCTGCCGTCCGGAGGTCGGGACCACGACGATAGGCGCGTCCGGACCGCCGGCGAGCTCGATGAAGCGATCGACGATGTGGCTCGTGGTCTCCCCGCCGCCGCTTATCACCAGTGCTCCGCGGGCCGGACCGACCTCTTGCGCGGCCGCCGGAGTGGGGATCGAGCCGAGCACCGCCAGGGCCAGAACGGGGGCGGCCCGCCAGAGCGGGCGCGCGTCAGGTGTCCGATGTGCCATGGGTCCTCCCGTGGATGGTGGCATGCGATCGTCCGGGAACCCTCCGTTTCCGACCGTAGATGACGGAATCGCGGAAGACCAGCGTAGTGTCGCGAACAGGATACTAATTGTCAGCGTTGCGCTCGCGACCCATTGCTCCATCGTACTCTCGGAGACGGGGAGGGGCCATGCGGGTGGCAGTCGCGGATGGTGTTGACCGGCGAGGAGAGGAATCGCCTGGAATGGTAGTCGCGGTCCCGAGGAGTGGCGGCGCGGCTGCGGGAGCCGTCGCGGATGGTGTTGATGGGGGCCGATGGGATGACGAACAGGGCGATCGCAACGGAGCTGGGAATCGACCGGAACAGGGTGGGTCGCCGGGGACGATGCGCGGGGAGCCACGCAGTGGAGCACGTGCCCGATGGCGAGGGCGTGCGGGATGAGATCCGCGACGGTCTGGTTCTTGTCCAGCGAGAGGTTCAGGATCATGCCTCGGGGATGGTTGCACCCCCGCCGTCAAGCTCACACCTCGTTGGAAACCCGCGCTCCCGTCAGGCTCAGACATCAGTTGGACAGCACTACTCACTATCAGGGAGGCACATGATGCTCAGGAACATCCTTGCCGCCGTCGCCGGCTACTTTGCGATGGCTGCCGTGCTCTTCGCACTCTTCTTGCTTCTCTGGCTGACGCTGGGGCCCTCGCGCGCCTTCGAGCCGGGTACGTGGGAGGTATCCGGCGGCTGGGCACTCGGTTCGGTCGTGCTCGGGCTCGTGGCGGCGTACATCGGCGGGCGAGTCTGTGCCGGGGTGGCGCACGATGCAAGGGCCGCCACGATTCTGATCGCCGTCGTGATCGTGCTCGGGGTGGTGACGGCGCTGATGCCGGTGGAGATGGCGGAAGGACCGCGCCCCGATGACGTGTCGATGATGGAGGCGACCGCAGGTGCCCGCCAGCCCGCATGGCTCAGCTGGCTCAACCCGCTGATCGGGGTCGTGGGCGTCTGGTTTGGATCGCGGAGGTTGCGCGCGTAGCAGCCCATTCCCGGGCTGCCGGAGTGCCCTGCTGGCTGTAGCACATTGGTGACCCTCGGCTCGACGGGTCGCTGCATCGCCGTGAGCCGTCCGATGGCGGCGAGTCTTCGCCAGCTCAGCGGGGAGCTCACCCGGGTTCCGGATTGACCAGGCCGCCCAGTTGTCCAGAAGACCGGGACCGGTACAGGAGAATCCAAGTACGACATCGACCGGGGGCCAGATGGATGTGCGGACGGAGTCCCGTTGCCGGCGTCCCCCACTCCGTCCATGACCTCGGGCGGTGTATCGGGGACTACATCGCCACGCTCAGTGAGAACGCCGGGCCACCGGTCTGGATGTGACCGGCCGGTGAGATACCCCGAGAAGGTGGAGCGGGCGGGGAAGACGTCCGCTGCCGTCTCCCCGCGACCGCCCTCTCCCGTCAGGACCCCGGACTAGTTCATTCCGGGGAGGGAGACGTGCCCTCCCATCTCCATCTCCATCCGGGAGCGGTTCCGTTCGGAGCGCACGAGCTGGCCGAGGGCAGGCCCGCCCTGGTTGTAGATCCCCGTCCGCAGGGCCGAGAGGAGGTAGTCGCGGTAGGCCATCGATCCCACGAGGAGGTTCGACTCCTTGTCGGTGAACTCGGCCGTCACGGCGTCGATCGAGCCATCGCGGTCCTCCACGTCCGGGTGGACGAGGAGATCGGCGATCACGAACTCGAGGATGTTCACATTGTCGATGATCCACGCCGCCTCGGGGTGGCGGCTCAGGAGAAGGGGGGAGATCGCCGGCACCATCGGGATCTCCGTCGGCACGGGGGAGACGTCCTCCATCCCGGCCACCTTCGCCTCGTAGCGCTCGATCACGGTGTTGAGCCCCGCCGCGGTCTCGCCGCCGGACATGAGCGGCTCGAGCGCGGCCAGCTGGAGCCACTGCGAGGCCCAGAAGAGGCCGCTGACCTGCGGGTAACCGGACTTCATCGCGCCCGCGAAGGGATGGCCGTACATGAGGATCGGGCTCTTCGGCTCGGCGGCCACGGAATTCGGGTCGGAGAGGTAGGCGTCGATCGCCTCGTCGACGGCCGCCTGCTTGTCCGCGACGCCGGCGTCGGCGTAGATGTCGTAGATCCGGGCCTGGAACGCACGTCCGTGCGCGAGCACGGCCGCGGCGCTCCCGGTGAGCGCTCCGTCGCCGGAGAGCGAGCCGCGGGCCTCGACGGCGGACGACTGTCCCTGGAGGAGCGTCCTGAGATCCCCGGCCGCATCCGCCTCGAGATCCCCGAAGGGACCGGGCATCGGTCCCATGTCCATCGCCCCCATCTGGTGCATTTCAGCCATCATCTCGGCCATCGACATCGTCATCGAACGGATGAGCAGCTCCCGGAGCGCGTTCCTGCCCGCGGCCGACTCGGCGGACTCGGTGATGGCGAGTAGCCGGTCGTACATCTCCGCCTGCGTGACGTCGGCGGCGTCGAAGCGGCCGGCGAGCTCGGAGTATCCGTTGCGGAGCGCCTCCCCCGCGCTCTGCGCGGAGAGCGGCGTGGTGCGGGCGAGCCCCGCGAGGAGGAGTAGGGCGAGCGCGGTGCACACTGGGATCCGGGCCATATGAGTCGGGGCTTGATGATTTCGGAGGGTCGAGGCTCCCATGCCGGGCGGGGCCGGCGGGACTGCTCGAAGGGGATCCGACCCGTCTAGTCTATGGCGGCGCGCCGGAGGCGGCAACAAGAAGAAGGCGGGCGCTAGTGTTCGACCTGGGGACTCGAGCCGGCGGATCCGGCTCCCCCCCCGGCGAGTTCGTCGATCTTGCCGAAGATCCCCTTGAGGAGCCAGGCGAGTCCAACGAGAACGAGGATCGCCATCGCCCAGCGGACCAGGGTTAGGAGGAAGACGATGTCGAGCGGCGGGAGGGAGATCGCATAGGCCTGGAGCGTCTCCCAGCGCTCGGTCATCCAGTGCCAGGAGGTGTGGGCGACGAGGGCGGAGAGGATGATCACGCCCAGCCGCTCGGCCACCACGTGCCGGAAGAGGAGGACGAGGGCCGGGACGGCCACCAGCAGAACGGCGATCTGACCGAACTCCACGCCCAGGTTGAAGGCGAGGAGCGATGTCACGAGGTGCGAGCCGGCGAACTGGAGCGACTCGCGGAGCGCGAAGGAGAATCCGAAGCCGTGGACGAGCCCGAACCCGAACGCCACGAGCCAGCGTCTCTGCAGGTTCGCACCCACGATGTTCTCGAGCGCCATGAAAACGATCGAGAGTGCGATGAGCGCCTCGACGAGCGGGGGAAACCAGAGCCCCGAGGGCGCATAACCGAAGGCCGATGCCCCGAGCGTGATCGAGTGGGCCACCGTGAAGGAGGTCACGAGGGTGATCAGCGGGACGATGCGCCGGAAGGGGATGACGAGGCAGAGGAGGAACAGGAGGTGGTCGATCCCGTCGAGGATGTGCAGGAAGCCGAGCCTCACGAACTGGAAGAAGGCCTGGTACCACCTCGGGTCGAGCTCGACGAGCCCGGGATTCCCGATGAACTGGTAGAGGCGCTCCTCGCTTCCCGGGAGGTCGAAGCGGAGGATCGTCGTCGTCGTGAGGCCGAGGTGCGAGAGCTCGGAGAGGATCGAGAACCGCGACTCGTCGGACTCGACGGCGTACTCGAGGACGACGTCGAGCATCGCCTGGTTCCAGATCAGATCCGTTCCGGCGGGCAGCGGGGGCCCGAAGATGTGCTCAACTGCGGTGTCGAACGAGATGAAGGACGGGTCGGAGGGAAGGGAGATCCGGGTCGCCGTGACCTCCGGGCGCTCGAGCAGGCGGTCGTTCTCGAAGAGCTGGAGGTAGTCGACGAGCCAGAGGACGGCGGCGTCCCGGAGGTAGGGGTCCGCCTCCTCGATCATGATGTAGCCGGGACCCCGGAGAGGGAACTGGATGTCGCGCATGGATGCGAGCGGGACGCGGACCAGCATCCGGAGGACATCGCCCTCGGCGCGGAGGTAGGTCTGGACCGTGACGGCTGCCGGAATCTCGTGCGCGGAGGAAGTCCGGGTCGTCGCTAGGAGTGCGGCCAGTGGGAGGGCCGCACCGAGGATCCAACGGATGCGTCGCATGGCTGAATCCTTAACGAGCGGCTACCTGGCCAGGCTCCGGAAGTACTCCTCGACGAGATCCTGGTAGCCCGCGGGCACCTCCCCCGAGCCGACGACCATGGGTCCGTCGAGGGCCTCGGCGGCGAAGTGGCGGCGGATGTCGAAGTCGAGCTCCCGGAGGCTCTCGATCAGCTCCTGTTGGAGCTCGGCGAGAGCCCGGGGTTCTCCGTAGATCCCGAGCGCCTCGAGCCTCTGGAACCGGTCGATCACGCCGTCGAGGCTCTCGAGGCTCTCGAGCGGCGCCCCGGCCTCCCTCAGGCGGTCGCGGAGCGTCTCCGCCTGCATCCGGCGCTCCACGGCCTCCCGGCTCAGCTGGCGCGCGATCTCTCCGTCGAACCACCCCCCGGGCCCGCCGGGTCCGAACCGGTTTCCGCCGAACGCCCCGCCTCCGCCGGCCTGTTGCCCGCCCGCCTGCTGCCCGCCGGCCTGTTGTCCACCGGCCTGCTGTCCGCCCGCCTGCTCTCCGTCCGAGGGCTCGCCGCCGGCCTGCCCTTCGCCCTCCTGCTGGCCCTCGGCCGCCTGCCGGGCCCGCTCTTCCATCGATTCCGCGGCGCGGACGAGCTCCCGGGTCCGCTCCGCGAACTCGGCGGCCGTCTGGTTCGCATCCGGACCGATGGCCCCGGCGGCCTCCCGGACCTGCTCGGCGAGCTCCTCCATCAGCTCGGTGATCTGCGCCTCGAACTCCTCGGACTGTTCGGGCCTCGAGGAGGCGACCAGGCTCTTGGAGAAGTCGATCCGGTCGGGCAGCTGGCCGTCGCGGATCGCCGACGCCGCCTCCCGGAACCCCCGCTCCGCCCGGGGATCCTCCGCCTCGTCGGCCAGCCGGTTCAGCTCGCCCTCGAGATTCCCGAGCTCCTCGATCAGCTGGTCCTTCCGGTCGAGCACGGGGGGCAGCGCCTCGGCCCGGCCGGCGAGCCCGCTCGGCATCTCGCCCACCGCCTCCTCGATCTCGCGTTGCTGCTCGAGCGCGCGCTCCGCATCCGCGACGGCGTTCTCGGCGTCCCGTCCGAGCCGGTTCGACTGGTCGCGTTCGAGGAGCCGCCGCGCTTCCTCGAGCGCCTCCTGCGCCGCGCTCGCCTGTCCCACCCCGTTCTGGTTCCGTGAGGTGGCGGAGCGCCGCATCGCGTTGGCGGCCTCCTCGAGTTCGCGCGCGGTCTGGGCCAGCTCGGGGGAGGAGTACTCCCGCGAGAGCCTCTCCAGCTCGCGGGCGAGCTCCTCGGCCTCCTCCGCGAGTCGGCGCTGGCTCTCGCCGCCCGCGCCGGCCGCCCCGGGCGGGAGCCGCTCGGCGACGCGCTGGAGGCGCTCCTGTTCCTGCTCCTGCCGCCGGGCGAGCTCCCTCAGGCGCTCGAGCGCCGAATTGAGCTCCTGGTCCATCTGCTGGCGCTGGCCCCGCTGCAGCTCCTCGTACTGGTTGCGGAGCCGGTCCATCTCCAGGTCGAAGAAGTCGGCGAGATCCTCCCGGATCTCCGCGCCGCTCGCTCCGCCCCCTCCGCCTCCCTGGTTCTGCTGCTGCGCGAGCTGGATCTCGCGGAAGACCGATTCGGCCCGGAGGAGGTGCTGGAGGGCGCGCTGCTCCGGCGGGAGCGCCTCCTCCGTGTCGTTCTCCTCGAGTTCGGCGAGCGCGGCCTCCATCTCCGCCGTCGCGAGGGGCAGTTCCTCGGCGACCTGCCGCATCTCCTCCGGTGCCCGCTGGAGGCGGCCCTGCAGCTCCGCGAGGAAGGCCCGGACCTCCTCCATCAGGCTCCCCTGCGAGAGCGCGATCGTGGCGATGTCCTCCTCCACGAGCTCGGGGGCGATCTGGCGCCAGTCGCGCCCGACGTTGAAGGTGGCCGTCACGATCTCCCGCTGGCGTTCGGAGAACTGTCCGGCCATCGGGTCGCCGCCGCCCCCTCCTCCGCCACCCCCGCCCCCGCCACCCTGCTCGGCCTGGCGGAAGTCCTGGGAGAAGGGCCGGACCTCGATGAAGAAGAGATCGGTGCGTGCCTCCCGCTCCTCGGCCGCCGGTCCGTTGTCGAGCGCCCGGACGTGATAGGCGACGAGGTCGCCGGGCACGAGGTCGTAGTCCTCGAGGAAGAAGGTGTGGCCGGCCGACACGTCGGTCAGCCGCGACTCCGATCCCGAGAGGAGGGGGATCGTCTCCTCGCTCCCGCCGTTGACGGAGAAGATCAGCTCCAGGGTTGCGATCGCGTAGTCGTCGGAGGCTTCCGCCTCGACGTACACCTCTTCCACCGACGTCACGCGGACGTCCCTCGCGGGCCGCTCGATCGAGACGATCGGGGCGAGGTCCTCGACGATGTCGATCAGGTGGTCGGGCGTGCCCCGGTGCGTCGTGCCCTCCTCGTCGTCGAGGTCAATCCGGTAGAACCCTGGCTCCTCCGCCATGAACGCGCCGGCGAGCCGGCCCTCCGCGTCCACGGCCATCGCCACCTCGCCCATCCCGTCGACGACGATGCGCGCGGCGGGGATCGGTACCGTCGGCTCGGCCCGCACGACGACCCGCGTGCCGGGGAGGACGTAGATGTCGCCCGCCGACTCGATGACTTCCGGGGGGAGGCGCGTGTAGGCGGGGTGGTGCAGCTCGAGCTCGAGGCGTGCGACGTAGGGGAGATCGACGACATCGATCCTGTGGGTCTCCGAGCGGATCCCGGCCGCCTCGGCGAAGTAGTCCATCGGCTCCTCCACCCGGAAGAGCACGAATTCGTGGTCGCCGTCCTCCTCGTCCTGGATGAGCATCGGCCAGCGTTCCCACTCCGTCCCCTCCCCGGACCGGAAGGCCAGGTCGACCTCCTGCGCATCGAATCCCTCGAGCCGCGCGGCGATATGGAGCTCCGCGCCGCGGGGAACGATCGTGTCCCCGGGGAAGAGCTGTATGGCGAGCGGCGGGGGAAGCTCGACGGCCGTCCACGGACGGAGGAGGCCGGGCGCCGCCTCCTCGCGGAACCCGAGCGGGTCGGTGAGGAGGAGGAGCCCGACGGCCGCCGCGGCCGCGGCGCTCCACCAGGAGAGGCGCCGGATCGGTTCCGCGTCGACCCGCCTCCCGCCCGCCACGGCCCGCGCGCGGAGGACCGCCGAGCGGACGAGGCCGTCGAGGAGCTCTGCGCGCTTGGGATCCGGCGCCGCCTCGAGCGCCTCGACTGCGGTCAGGATCTCCGACTTGAGGCCGGGCTCGTGCTCGCGGAGGTAGAGGACCACCTGGCGGTCGGAGACACGGCGTACGAGGGCCCAGAGGAGTGTGACGGCCGTGACGGCGGCCGCGCCGAGGTAGAGGACGGCGGTGGCGACCGCCGCGCTCCGGGGCCCCCACGGCCATGCCTCGACGAGGAGCTGGACGATGACGACCGCCGAGACGATGGAGACCGTCGAGTAGAGCGCCCCGCGGAGCACCGTGCGGAGCCGCCACCGGCGGCGCACGGTCCGGACAACGGTGCGGAGTTCCCGTCGCTCGCCTCCCTCGAACCGTCGCCTCATGACCCCGTCTCCCGTATCGGGTCCCGGTTTTCCCACCCTACGGTACGTTCATCCCGCCTGCTTCGCTAGCGGCTTCTTGCGTCCGGCGAGGAGCGTCTCGCCGAGGAGGAGGAGGATCGCCCCGGCGAGGAGGAAACGCCATGCGCCCTGCCTCCGTTCACCGTCCTCGAGCGTCGCCTCCGGATCGCTCACCTGGGAGAGGTCGCCGCCGGCCAGGCTCGCGGCCGCGGCCGCGCCCTCCGCGGTGCTCTCCGGGGCCACGGCGAGCGTGAGGTCCTCGGGGTCGATCCTCGCCGGATCCGCCTCGCGCACATCCGGGTTGACGGCGAGCACCCACTCCGTTGCCCCCTCCTCCTCCTCGCGGACCTCGTAGAATCCCGGGGAGGCGAGCTGGAGGAGCGCCCCTCCGTCCGCGACGAGCTCGACGGCCGACCCGTCGGGATCGATCAGGAGGCCGAGGGCCGGACCCGGCGCCTCGCCGCCCTCCTCCTCTCCGGCCGCCGCCATTCCCTCCTCGAGCAGCCCGGCCTCGATGAGGACGAAACTGGGGTCCAGCGGCTGGCCCACCGTGAAGAAGGGAACGCTCTCGCGCCGCGCGCCCGCGAACTGCACGATCTCCCTCACCACGGGAAGGAAGACCGGGTGGAGCGGAAAGTCGCTCCACTCGTTGTCGAAGGTCGACGTCCAGACGAGCACCCGCCCCGCCCCCGGCGTGCGCTGGGCGAGGATGGGCGTGCCGTCGTCGAGCCGGGCGAGCACCCGCGGATCCTGCTCTTCGGTCGCGGCTCCGTCGCCGTCGGCCGGGTCGGGCTCGGGCACGTCGAGGCGGCGGTAGCGGAAGAATCTCGGCGCGCCGAGTCCGGTCCCTCCCTCCCCGTCGAAGACCGTGAAGACCGGATGGTCGCGGTCGACCTGCGCCAGGCTCGCGGCCCTCGCGGGGTCGCGCTCGACGATCTCGCCCGGCCGGGCGGGGATGAACTCGGTCCACGCCGTGCTCCAGCTGTCGGCGTCGCTCCCGGGGCCGGCGGCGACGAAGAGGCCGCCTCCGCCCCGCAGATGCGACTGGAGGGCCGCGGCGGACGCCCCGCCGGGGAGGGGCACGTCGTTCAGGATGACGAGGTCCACACCCTCGAGCTCGGCGTCCGAGAAGTTCGCGGTCCGCCGGGTCTCGACCTGCATCGGCACGCCGCCCTGCACCTCGAGCGCGCGCCTGAGGTAGGGCGCTTCCTCGCCGAGGGCGTCCCCGTCCTCCACCAGGACGACCGAGAGGACCTCGCTCGGCGAGACGACGAAGCGGAAGGGCTCGATCTCTCGGCCTCCCTCCGCATTCACATGCACGGTCCCCAGGATCGCCTCCGGCGGGAGGGTGATGGGGGCGAAGGGGACCGAGACCGCCCCGTCGGAAGGCATCTCGATCGTTGTGGCCTCGATCTCCTGGCCGTCGATCTCGATGGAGATCTCCGCGCGCGTCGGTGCCTCCTCTCCCTGCCGGACGACCCGTGCGGACGGCTGGACCCGCTGCCGGCCTTCCTGGAAGGTGTACTCCAGCGTCACGTCCGAGACGATCATCGAGCCGAGCCCGTCGTCGCCCACGTCCGCCGTGACGAACGTGGTGCCCTCCGGGAGCGGGTCCCTCGGGCCGTCCTCCCACCCGCGGCGCTGGAAGTCGGAGATGAGGACGACCTCCCTCCGGGAGCGGTCCGAGGCCTGGAGGATCCCGCTCGCGGCCTGGAGCCCCGCTCCGATCTGCGTGCCGCCCCACCCGGGCTGCACCGTGTCGAGCGCCGTCCGGACGCGGCCGGGATCGAGCGTCGGTTCGACGACGACCCGGCCCACCCCGTCGAAGAGCACGAGAGAGGCGCGGTCCGGGCTCACGAGGCCGCCGAGGGCGTCCTGGGCCTCCTCCATCGCCCGCTCCCACCGGCCGTCACCCGCCATGCTCCAGGAGCGGTCCACGACGAGCACGACCTCGCGCAGCGGATCGCCCGCGACCCCGTCCTCCTCGGCGCCGAGCTGGAGGACGGGCCGGGCGAAGGCGAGCGCGATGAGGACGAGAACCCCGATCCGGAGGAGGAGCAGCGGCCAGTCGCGCAGCGTGCGCCTCTGCACGGTCTCGACGGGGAGCCGGCGGAGGAACATGAGGGAGGGGAAGGGGATCACCCGGCCCCGGTGCCGCCGGATCAGGTGCACGATGAGCGGCACCATGATGCCGATGAAGCCGGCGAGGAAGAGGGGTGTCAGGAAAGAGAGGCCCATTGTCCCCGCCTTGCCCGCTCCTGCCGGGAGAGGAGGTAGTGGAAGAGCGTGTGGTCGAGCGGCTTGCCCGTATCTACCAGGATGTGGTCCGCCCCGGTTCCGACGAGGACCCGGCGGACCTCGGCGATGTGGGCCGCGATGAGCTCACGGTACTCGGCCTTGAGATCCTCGGGCGTGACCGGGAGGAACTCCTCGGTCTCCATATCCTCGAGGGTGAACTTCCCCTCGTAGGGGAGGTCGCGCTCGGCCGGGTCGAGGACGTGGAAGACCATGACGTCGTTGCCGACCTCGCGGAGGCGGTTCAGCGGTCCGCGGAACCGCTCCGGCTCAAGGTAGAGGTCGGAGACGAGGGCCACGAGGCCCTTCCGCGTCCTCCGGCTCGTCACGTCGTGCAGCGCGGATGCGAAGTCACCCCGGCGGCTGGCGTCGGCCCGGTTGATCGTGATGAGGACGAGCTCGAGGTGGCGGGCCGAGCAAGGAACGATCTCGCGGACCTTCGAGTCGAAGGTCAGGATCCCCACGCGGTCGCCCTGCTTGCGCGCCAGGAAGGAGAGGCAGGCGGCGAGGTAGCGCGCGTAGTCGAACTTCGTGAACTCCGCCTCGCCGAACGCCATCGAATGGGAGCAGTCGAGAAGCACGGTGAAGTTCGTGTTCGTCTCCGCCTCGTACTCCTTGACGTAGTAGCGCTCCGTGCGGGCGAAGACCTTCCAGTCGATGCGCCGCGGGTCGTCGCCGACGACGTACGGGCGGTATTCGGCGAAGTCCATCGACTGGCCGAGGAAGGGAGAGCGGTGGAGGCCCTGGAGGAATCCCTCCACGACACCGCGCGCGACGAGTTCCAGGCTCCCGATCCGCTGCAGCGTCTTAGGGTCGAGGAACCGGGCGCCCGGGCCGACCCGGCCCTGGCTCCACGCGTTTTCCGCAGGCATCGTCCGTCTCTCCCTACATCCCCGATCTGGGCTCGGGGACCGCCTTGAGGAGCCGGTCGACGAGCTGGTCCGTCGTGACCCCCTCGGACTGGGCCTGGAAGTTGGCGAGGATGCGGTGGCGGAGCACCGGGTGGGCCAGCGCCCGGATGTCCTCGAAGTCCACGGCGAAGCGTCCGTGCGTGAGCGCGCGGGCCTTGCCGCCGAGGACGAGGTACTGCGCGGCGCGCACGCTCGCTCCGTAGGCGACCCACTCCCGGATGAAGTCGAGCGATCCCTCCGCCTCCGGGCGGGTGGCCCGCACAATGCTCAGCGCGTAGCCGGCGACCGCGTCCGAGACGAGCACGCGGCGCACGAGCTGCTGGAACTGGACGATCTCCTCCTTCGTGACGACGCTCACGGGGTCGTCCTTGACCACCCCCGTCGTCTCGCGCACCACGTCCAGCTCCTCGTCCTCGGGGAGGTGGTCGATCACGATCTCGAACATGAAGCGGTCGAGCTGCGCTTCCGGGAGGGGATAGGTGCCCTCGAGCTCGATCGGGTTCTGGGTCGCGAAGACGTAGAAGGGTTCCTCGAGGGTGTAGGTGACCCCCTGGACGGTCACCCGGTGCTCCTGCATGGCCTCGAGAAGCGCCGCCTGCGTCTTCGGGGGCGTGCGGTTGATCTCGTCGGCGAGCACGATGTTGGCGAAGATCGGCCCGGGCCGGAAGGTCATCCGCCGCCGTCCGGTGCCCGCGTCCTCCTGGAGGATCTCCGTCCCCGTGATGTCGGACGGCATCAGGTCCGGTGTGAACTGGATCCGCGAGAAGTCGAGGTCGAGCACCTGCGCCATGACGTGGATGATCATGGTCTTGGCGAGCCCCGGCACGCCGATAATGAGGCTGTTGCCGCCGACGTAGAGGGAGAGGAGCACCTGGTCGAGCACCTCGCGCTGCCCCACGATCTGCTTGCCCACCTCCGCGAGAATGGCTTCCCGGCTCCGCCGCATCCGGTCCGCCAGCTCGACATCGTTTCTCTTCTCCGGCGGGGCCTCGGCCGTCTGGACCGCCGTCGCTGTCTCGATTGCCACACGTCCCTCCTCAAGTCCATTCCGTTGATCGTGCATCGGGGGCCGCCGGGGAGCTCCGGCGTGGACCACCCGCTCCCGTCCGGGTCGTCTACCTCCCGTCGGGCGCCGTCATGAGCCGGAGGAGGAGATCCTGCGCCTCGGGGTAGCGCGGCGCCAGCTCGAGCGCCTCGAGGACCCGCTCCCTCGCCTCCTCCACCGCGCCCGCACGGTACAGCGCGTCGGCGAGTTCGTACAGCGCGCCCGTCCGGTCGACGGGCGCGAGGGCGAGGATCACGCGCTGCTCGCGCACCTCCGCCTCCGCCTCTCCGAGTTCCCGGTAGAGGCCGGCGAGCCGCTCGTGGACCGGGATCTCGAAGGGGTAGACCTCGAGGGCGCGCTCGAGGGCCCGCGCGCTCCCCTCGCGATCGCCGGCCGCCTCGCGCAGCTCCGCCAGCTGGAGGTGCGCGCCGTAGTCGTCGGCCGTGACCGAGAGGTGGGCCTCGAGCGCCTGGATGGCCCCGGCTGAGTCGCCCCGCTCGGCGAGAAGGCCTGCGAGCAGGCGGCTCGGCCCGCGGGGGTCGGGATTCTCCGGGAACCGTACGCGCGCCTCCCGGAGGAGCTCCTCGGCCTCCTCCCCGCGCTCCTCCTCGATCCGGACGCGGGCGAGGGCGAGACGGCTCTCCACAGCCTCCGGCCGCACGGCGACCCGCTCCTCGAGCCACTCCGGGTCCCTCAGGACCTCCGCATCGACCTCCCTCAGCTCGCGCGCCGCCTCGGCGGCGGCGAACCCGCCCGGATAGCGTGCCCGGACCCACTCGTCGAACGCCTCGTCGAAGGCCTCCGGGCCGAGGCCGAATTCGCGCTCGAGCACCTCGCTGTGCGAGAGCCCCTCCCCATAGCCCGTGAGCATCCCCCGGATCCCGGCGAAGCCCCACTCCGACTCGACCCACTCCGATACGAGCGATCCGAGGACGTAGGCGAATCCGATCTCTTCGGGAAAGCGCGGGCGCACGAAGCTCTGGCTCAGCTCGCTCGGGGGGCGGAGCCGCCCGTCGAGATAGGACGCGAGGAAGGGGAGCCCGGGGCGCGATCCCCACCCGGGTCCGGCGAGCCGCTCCTCGTGGACGGCGAGCCCCTCGCTCAGCCAGCGGGGGACGCGGTGGCCCGTCATCCCGAGGTGGACCACGTGCGCCATCTCGTGCCAGAGGGTCGACGCCCAGTGGTAGCCCCCGGGCCCCCGCGCGGCGGGGGAGTCCATCGCGACCACGCGGCCGAACGCCACCCCGAGCGCGCCGAGCCCCGCGAGTCCCACCGTCCGCACGGAGAAGTCGGCGCTCCGCCGGAAGGCCTCGACCCTGAGCGGCGTCGCGGGCCGGAACCCGTAGCGCTCCGAGAGCGTCTCGTAGGCCCGCTCGCTCGCATCGAGGAGGTAGAGCGCGAGCGCCTGGCCGTCCTCGGGATCCACGAAGACCTGGATCCGCTCCGACCCGAGGGTCGCGAACCCGTCCATCACGTCGAGGAGGTCGAGGGTGTTCTTGAACCAGAGGTTGTAGGGGTCTCCCGCGAAGGCGGTCTCGAGGTTCTCCCGGCCGCCGGCCATCTCCCCGACCCGGAGCTGGTTCAGCCCCTGCGTGCCGTAGGCGCTCCAGGCGAGGGAGTCGACGCCCACGCCCCGGGCGGCGAAGGCGGCCGCCTCCGCGTAGTAGCGGCGGGTCGCGGCGAGCTCTGCGACGGTGACGAAGTAGCCGGCGTCGTGGGGGTTGAGGGCGAGGACGCTTGCGGTCACCGCGTCGAACGCCGCCTGGCGGCCCCCGGCGAAGTGCATCGCCGCGAGGACGGCCCTCGCCGCGCTCGACGTCGGGTCCACCTGGAGGGCGGCCTCGAGGTCCTCCTCCGCCCCCTCGAGGTCCTCGGCGGCGAAGCGGATCCGGGCGCGGAGCACCCGGGCGGGAACGAGGTTCGGATTCACCTCGAGAGCCTGGTCGACGAGCTCGCCCGCCCGGGCGGAGCCCTCGACCTGGAGCGCCTCCGCGAGGCCGAGGAGCGCCCGGGGGTCCCTCGGCCGGCGGGTGAGCACCTCCTGGAAGGCCTGCTGCGCGTCGGCGGTCTGGTAGGTCCGAACGAAGAGGGATCCGATCCCGAGGTGCGCCTCGAGGTTGTCGGGGTCGAGCGCCAGCGCCTCGTCGAAGGCGCGTAGCGCGTCCTGGAGGAGTGCCGAGTCCGTGGCCTCCAGACGCCGGACCGCGTGGGCGATGGCGACGAGTCCGCGCGCGTCGAGCGAGGCGGAGCGGTTGTAGACGTCGATGAAGGAGTCGAAGAGCGCGAGCGCCTCCTCCTGTTCGCCGGTCCGGAGGAGGACGTCGCCGGCATGCATCCGCGCGAGGAGCGCGTCGCCCCCGGTCCCCGCCGCCTCGGCCTCCCGGAGCGTCTCGAGCGCGTCGGCCAGCTGCCCGGTCTCGAGGAGGAGCCGTCCCCGAAGGAGGAGGAGGCCGGGGTGGCCCGGCGCCGCGGCGAGCGCGTCCTCGAGGACCTGCCCGCTCTCCTCGAGCCGCCCGACGGTGCGGAGGAGTTCCGCGAGATCAAGCGCCGCGTCCGGCGCCGGGGGGTCCCCGAGCG
>JAAXGI010000010.1 GCA_012267505.1 Gemmatimonadota bacterium | reverse complement strand
CACGATGTTGCGGCGCCGCTTGTTCAGCTTGATGATCTTGAACTGATAGGTCTCGCCGATGAGGTCCTCGATGTGGGGGACCCTCCGAAGCGCGATCTGGGAGCCGGGGAGGAAGGCGTCGACCCCCATCAGGTCCACGGTGACGCCCCCCTTGATCTTGCGGGCGAGGGTACCGGTGACAGGGAGATCCGCCTCGTAGGCTTCCTTGATCCGTTCCCAGACGCGGAGAAAATCAGCCTTCCGCTTCGAGAGGACGACGACCCCATCCTCGTCCTCGAGGCTCTCGAGAAGGACCTCGACCTGGTCGCCGGGCGAGAGCTCGGAGGGCTCCTTGAACTCGTCAAGCGGGACGGCCCCCTCGCTCTTGAATCCGAACTCGAGGATCACCGAGGCGTCGGTGAGGGAGAGGATCCGCGCGGTGACGATCTCGCCTTCCCTCGCGTCCTGCATGTCGCCCCCGAACTCCTCGAGCATCGCCTCGAAGTCGTCCCGGGTGACGTCCATCTCCTCCTCCCCGTACGGATCGTGAAGGAGTTCGGGAGAGATCCGTGTGTGGAGCGCCTCTCCGGTCTCGCCGGCTGGCTCGACGGTCGCGACCGGTGCCTCGCGGGTTTCCTCCATGGCGACGTCCAGCGTCGCCTTCGGGAAAGCCCCGTCGCCTGTTTCCTGGGACATGGATATTCCGGACTCTCTCTCCTCCGGCGGGGGGATCGCCCGGAGGGCTGCGGGCCGCCTGTGCGCTCGGGATGACGCGACGGACGCGTCGGGGAAGCGCACGTGCCCTAGTGAATCACGCACCTGGCGAAGAGTGGTGCAACGCGGCGTAAGCTATTTCTCGGGGGCTTGCCCGGTCAAGGTTCCAGCCGCTTCGGTCGCCGCACCCACTATCCGGCGTACCTGGGCGTGGAACGACACCTCCGTGGTGTCGATCTCGAGCGCACCGGGGGGTGAGCGGAGGGGCGCGACCTCGCGTGTGGCGTCCGTCCGGTCGCGGTGCCGGATCCGTTCCGCTTCCCTCCGAACCGACCGGCCGTCGACCGCGCGCCCGTCCTGGAGGAGCCGGCGCCGTGCCCGCTCCTCGAGGCTCGCGGTGAGAAAGACCTTGAGATCCGCGTCCGGGAAGATCACGCTCCCCATGTCCCTCCCGTCCGCGACGACGCTCCCGAAGTCGAGCGCCGAGCGCTGGACTCCGGTGAGCCTCGCGCGCGCCCGCGGGTTTTTCGCGAGGATCGAAGCGAGACGCGTGGTCTCTGCATCCCGGAGCCCGGGTCCGGGGTCGCTCCCGTCGAGGAGGACCTCCAGGCGGGTTCCGGCCGGTGCGATACTGATCTCCGGCTGCAGGAAGATGTCGTCGGTGAGAGCATGCCACTCTATCTCGGGGATGCCCATGCGCCGGACTGCCAGCGTTAGCGCCCGGTAGAGCGCTCCCGAATCCAGGTGATGCCAGCCGAGCCGGCGCGCTACTTCCCGGGCCGTCGTGGATTTCCCCGAACCCGCCGGACCATCGATCGTGATCACGAACGGGGCAGACCGGTCGCGGTTCACCGGTCCGTCACGGCCCCGCTTCCGTGACGGAGATCGGAGAGGAGCCCCCAGAAACCGGGGAAGCTCACGTCCGTGACGGCGCGGTCATCGAGCGAGATCCGGTTGCCGCGAAGCGCGCCGAGGACGCCGAACGCCATCGCGATCCGGTGGTCGTGGCGTGCGTGGACTTCGCCGCCGAGCGCCCCCTCTCCTCCCACGATCCTCAGCCCGTCGGGCAGTTCGGTGGCCTGGACCCCGATCCCGGCCAAGTTCTCCGCCAGCGCACGGATGCGGTCGGATTCCTTGTAGCGGAGCTCCTCGGCGTCCCGTATCTCGGTGACCCCGTCGGCGCGTGCCGCCACCGCCGCGAGCACCGGGACCTCATCGATCAGGAGCGGGATCTGGTGGCCGGACACCGAGGTCCCCCGGAGCTCGGAGGGTGAGACGACGAGGTCGCCGGCAGACTCGCCTCTCGGGTCATCTGCCTCGCGAAGGCTTTCGACTTCGATCCGTGCGCCCATGGATTCCAGGACATCGAGGAGCCCTGTCCGTGTGGGGTTGAGCCCGACGTTCGGGATCTTGAGCGCGGTACGCACCCCTCCGAGGAGGGCGAAGGCCACGAGAAAGGCCGCCGACGAGAAGTCCCCGGGCACGCGGAGGTCGAGCGGTTCTAGCTCCACCGGCGGTGGTCCCAGCGACACCTCCCAGCCCTCCTTCGTCACAGCCTCCCGGACAGCGGCCCCCATCCGCCTGAGCATCCGCTCCGTGTGGTCACGCGAACGCGTCGGCTCGACGACCGTGACCTCTGCCCCGCCCGTTAGGCCGGCGAGAAGGAGGGCACTCTTCACCTGCGCGCTCGCGACGGGCGAGCGGTACCTAGCGCTCCTGAGTTTCCGGCCCCGGACGCGGACCGGAAGCCGGTCCGGCGCGCCCGACTCCCAGAAGGAGGCGCCGAGCTCGCCGAGGGGCCCGGTGACCCTCCGCATCGGGCGCGCCCGGAGCGACTTGTCTCCGGTGAGTAGCGCTTCGAGCCTGATCCCCGACAGAAGGCCGAGGAGGAGGCGGACGGTCGTACCCGAGTTGCCGCAGTCGAGCACGCTCGCGGGCGTCTGGAGTCCGGCGAGCCCCACACCGTCCACCACAATTTCTGAGCCGTCGTCGGGGAGCTCCGGGATCCCGGCCCCGAGCGCCCGGAGCGCCGAAGCAGTGCTCTGGCAGTCCTCTCCGGAGAGGAGGCCCCGGAGCCGGCTCCGACCGGTCGCGACCGCGCTCAGGATCAGGGCGCGGTGCGTGATCGACTTGTCGCCCGGCACGCGGATCATTCGCCGGCGGTCCATCTGCGGGTTCGTTCCATGAAATCGGCGACCCGGTCGAGCTCGCGTCGCGCGAGGAGATCGGCCAGCACGTTGAGCGCGTTCGCAACGCCCGTGAGGCCCGCGCCCGTCACGGGCGCCGAGGCCTCGAGAAGGTCCCGCCAGATCGCGGGGTTCGACCCCGCGAGCCGCGTCATGTCCCGTCCCCCCGGGCCGAGTTCGTCCCGTGAGCATCCCTGGGCGTCCAGCGCCGCAGCGAGCGCATTCGCCACCAGCTGCGGAAGGTGCGACACCCATCCCATCCGCCGATCATGCTCTCCCGGCGCCACCCAACGGGGCGAGCCCCCGAGTGTGCGCCACAAGCTCTCGACACACCGGTGCGCATCCCCGCCTCCCTCCCCGCCTGCCGAGAGCCAGACCGTGGCGCCCCTGTAGAGATCCGCTCTTCCCGCCGCGAATCCGGACGACTCGCCGCCGCAGATGGGGTGCGCACTGACAAAGCGTCCGGAAAGCCCTGCCGCCTGGGCCGCCCTGAGCACGGGCTCGTTGAGGGAGACGACGTCGGTCAGGACCGCATCCTCCCTGACCATACCCGCATGCCGCGGGATCAGCGAGAGGGTGGCTCGGAGCGGCGTCGCGTACACAACCAGCCCCGCCGCCGCGAGTCCCTCGGGTCCGCCCACCTCGAAACGGTCGATTGCCCCTGCCTCGAGCGCCATCGCGCCGGCAGCCTGACGCAGATCCCATCCGATCACCCGGGGCGGCGAATCGAGTGCCTTGAGCGCGCGGCAGAGGGAGCCGCCCATGAGCCCGAGCCCGACGACGGCGACCGTTCGCGGGAGCGGCATCTCTGCCCGTTCCCCTGCTTTCACCCGGCCCCCTTCCCTTCCGCGGGCGTCGCGGCTCCGTAGCCGATCTCGACGGTGAGTCCGTCGTAGGCAACCGTAGCCGCCGGGAACACCTCCCGGGCCTCCCTGACGAGCGAGGACGGATCTGCCGCGTAGCGGGCCGAGAGGTGGGTGAGATAGAGGCGCCGGACCCGGGCGCGGGCGGCGATACGGGCCGCCTCCCGCGCGGTGCTGTGACGGGTTTCTCGCGCGCGTGCCTTTCCGTGGTCTCCGAACGTCGCGTCGTGGATCAGGATGTCTGCCCCGCGGGCGCGCTCGGCAAGCTCGGGCGCGGGGCGCGTGTCACCGGTGTACACGACGAGCCTTCCGGGCCGTGGCGGCCCCACGACCTCGCCGGACTCGATACGGCGCCCGTCGAACTCGATCGACTCGCCCCGCTGGAGTGCGCCGTAGAGGGGGCCTTCTGGGATCCCGAGCGCGCGCGCCGCCGCTAGGTCGAAGCGGCCAGGCCGCGGATTCTCGCGCAACGCGTAGCCGAGCGCGGGCATCCCGTGCCTCACGCGGAGCGCCTCCACCCGGTAGTCCCCGAAGTCCACGGCCTCGAGGGGGGCGAGCTCGCGCGTCGCTACCTCGTAGGTCAGCCGGTTCCCGCCGATCGTGACGGCAGCCCGGAGCGTCGAGCGCGACCCTTGCGGCCCATAGAGGAAGAGCGGCTCCGTCCGGCCCTGGAGGGAGAGCGTGCGAAGAAGGCCGGGGATGCCCAGGTAGTGGTCGGCGTGCAGGTGGGACACGAAGATGTGGTCGAGGTCGAATCCCGTCCTGTAGCGCATCATCTGGCGCTGCGTCCCCTCGCCACAGTCGAAGAGGAGAAAGTCTCCCTCGCGCTCAACGGCAATGGCGCTCACGTTCCGCGGCACCGTAGGGCGCGCGGCTGACGTGCCGAGGAAGGTGACTCGGATCATGGCCCGTCCGGGAGCGGGGTGGCGCACGGCGGCGCCGGAGATCGGGGTGGCGGAGCATCAGGCCCGTGAAGATCTCAGAGCGGCCCGCGATCATCAACCCGGGAGCGGGGATTCGACGGCGGGCCCGGTGGGGAGCCGGCGAGCGGGCTTCCGTGCGGGTGCTCCGCCGACCGGCCCGCCGGCGTGGATCCGGGAGCGCCGGCCCGGGGTCAGGCGTGCGGGTCAGGCGGTGATCACTCCGCGGCGCTTGAGGGTGCGTGTCAGGAGGTAGAGTAGAGCAAGCGCTCCCAGGAGGGAGAACCCCCACCGCCCCTGGTCGAGGAAGGCGGAGTCCTCGAGGGCGGCTAGGTTGCGCATCGCGATGAGCACGGCCGCGCTCAGCCAGAGATAAGTCGTCGTATACTCCCGGATCAGGACCCGCCTCCACCGAAATTCCATGGCGCCAAAGGTCGTACCGAGCCCCCGGACCTGCGGAAGCCAGCGGTTCACGTCCTGGGTGTAGCGGTGGTAGGCATCCCCGAACTTTCCCTCGAGAAAAGCCTCCTCGGCCCGCACGATCGCATGGTACATGAAGACGAAGAGGGGACCGGCAGCGAGGAGGAAGAGGACGGAGTTCGCCATGACTCCGAGGCCGAGAAGGATCAGGATGTTCCCGACGTAGAGGGGATTCCTGACATGCGCGAAGATCCCCTCGGTGACGAGGTCCTCCGCGTACACCCGCCGGCGCCTCCCTCCGCGGATGATGTACCTGAGGCCGATCGTCGCGACGCGGACCGCCTGCCCCGCGGCCGCTACCGCGAAGCCGATCCACATGAGCGGGATACTCCCATCCCCGGGGAGCGGGAGGGAGGGGAGGAAGAGAAGAATGTAGAAGAGGGGAAAGAGCTTGTTTCTGTGGCGGAAGAGGAAGTTCCCCAGGGAGACCATGAGACTGTCCCTTGAGGATCCTACTTGACGGCGATGATGCCGCTGAAGTTGTACCACCGGAAAAAGGACTCGACCTCCCGGAAGCCCGAGTCCCGGAGCAGCCGCGTGTTCTCGGGAAGCGAGTAGGGGACCAGGACGTTCTCGAGCGCTTCGCGTTTCTGCGCGATCTCCATCTCGCTGTACCTCATCCTCCGCTTGTAGTCGTAGTAGTAGCGGATGTAGGTGCGGTTGAGGAGCGGGTCGTCGCAGAGGATCTTCTCCACAATGAGGAGGCACCCCCCGTCGTTCAGCTGCGCGTGGATCGACCTGATCAGCTGTTCCCGGTAGATGGGGCGGATGAACTGCAGGGTGAGGCAGAGGACGACGACCGATGCATTCCGGATGGTGACGCCCTTGCCAAGGTCCGCCCGTTCGAGGGACACTTCACGGGTGACGCCGGCACCCCGCAGCTTCGAGCCGCACATCGCGAGCATCTGGTCGGAGTCGTCGATCCCGACGAACCCGATGTTCGGCGCAAGGGACGGGTCCAGACCGATCAGCGTGTTTCCGGTCGCGCAACCCAGGTCGTAGACGTTCGTCCCCGGCTGCGCCCAGTCTCGGGCCAGCTCGGCGAGCATCCGCTGGATCTCCCCGTAGAAGGGGACCGAACGGTTCACCATGTCGTCGAATACGGAGACGACCTCCTCGCCGAACGCGAAGTCCGCCGCCTCCCGGGGCCGGTCGAACACGGTGTCCCGGGAGGCGGTTGTCGGACGCGTCGCGCTCGTCGCCCCGGCGTCCGGACGGTTCACGGCGCCGGCTGTAGCATCAGGCGGTGTGCCTCGTGGCGCTCGACCGTCTCGCGTGCGAACGCCAGGGGGAAGTACTCGCCGTTGCCCAGCCTCTCAGCGAGGTTCCCATAGAACGGGCTCCCCGGCTGCGCCGACTGTCCGGGTGCGTTCGTCGCGACGGAGCGGTCCGGATTCTCAAGGTCCACGATCCGGCGGAAGTTCGCTCCCGTCGCGTTCACCGTCCCGAAGCCACCCGGCCGCTCGATGGTGGGCAGGTCGAAGGCGGCGGTGACGGCGTGGGGGAGCGGGCTCTCGTGGATACGCCCGTAGCGCCACTCGGACCGGTCACTGCCGAACTCGGCGGTGAGGCTCCCGACAGCCGCCGTGAGTGCGCGCTCGACGGCCTCCTGGCGCTCCCCGGCCGACAGCTCGTGGTTCTGGGCCGTCTCGTCCGCCGCTTCCGTCCAGTGGACATAGATCCCGGCCGCGACGCTTCCCTGCTCCATCCTGGCATCCCACTCCGTGATGAGCTGGCGCGCCCGCTCGACCTCCGGATCGGAGGCCGTCCATCCGCTGAAGGCCGGGATGTCGCGCTCCGCCCGAAGCGAGTAGGTGTCGTGTTGGATCGCCATATGATCCTCGATGGTGAACATCTCGCCCGTCCCGAGAATCTGGTGGAGCCTGGTGATTCGTGAAGTCTCGACGCCCCGGGTGGAGTGGTAGAAGACCGGCCGTCCCTCGTAGCCCGGAGGATGCACGTTGTTGTTGGCCGTTACGATGTAGCCCCGCTCGGGGTTGTATTCGCGCGGGAGATCCTCGCGGAAGCCCAGCCACTCATACTCGCCCGTTCCGGGGACCGGCAGGCGCCCGTTCCACCCGTCGCGGTCCGGCGTGAGGCCGGTCACCTGCAGGGCGATATTTCCGTCGGCGTCACCGCAGATCAGGCTGTGCGTCGGGATCTTCCAGAACATAGCCCGCTCGAAGAAGTCCGCGCAGGTGTCAGCTTGGACCATCTTGAAGCTGCCTAGGTAGGCGGCCGTTCCCGGTTCCTGGACAACGGATCGGACCGCGTAGGCGCGCAGGTTGTCGGGGTCTTCGTAGAAAATTGGCCCGTGCCGGCTGAACTTGAGCTGGATCGTCTCGGACGCCTGCCCCTTGACGTCAATGACCTCTTCGATCACGCGCAGCGGCTCCCAGCTGTCCTGGTAGCGAACGAGGAGGGGATCGTCCGGGTTCAGCTCCTCGACGAACACATCCACCATGTCGGTGCCGGCGAAGGTGAACCCCCACGCCGTTCTCTCGTTGTGTCCTGCGTCCACGCCGACGAAGGGGGGCTCCCCGCCCCCGATCACGTTCCACCCCGGAGCATTCAGATGGATGAAATAGCGGAGAGCGGGCATTTCGATCCGCCTGTGGGGATCATTCGCCAGAATCGGAACGCCGGTCGGGGAACGCTCCCCGCTCATGACCCAGTTGTTGCTCCCCTCGGTCGGGATCTCGCGCGCCGACACCTGCGCGACCCGGACCCCGGGCACCAGCGCCCTGTACGGTTCCAGGATCTCGAGCGGGGGAAGCCGCCCGGGCACGAAGGGATCGCTGTCGCCCTCGCGCATCGCATCGAGCATCTCCTGGGTGAAGAGGGATACGTCGAGCCCGTCGGGAACGACGAGGTCGTCCCACGGGTCCGGCGCGAAGCGGCGATTCGCCTCGTCGACCCCGTAGCGGGCGACGTCCAGGGCGAGCTGCACCTCGTTGATTGCATGGCCGCGAACGCTGGGCACGGCGAGCGCCGCCCAGCGAAGTACCACGGTCTCGGCTGTCCACGGGTCGGGCACGATCCCGGTGAGTGCGAACTCGATCGGGAGCCGGTCCCGGTTCTCCTCGATGTACGCGTTCACCCCCTCGGCGTAGGCGGTGAAGATCCGCTCCGCGTCCGGATGGTAGCTGGTCCACTCGCTATCGTCGAACGGCCCGCGGAACATCATGAGACGAGAGCGCCGGTCGTAGGGAAGCGCCTCCGGCCCGAAGACCTCCGCGAGACGACCCTCATGCCAACGCCTCCACATCTCCATCTGCCAGAGCCGGTCCTGCGCCATCACGTAGCCCTGGGCGCGGAAGAGGTCGTCGTCGTTCTGGGCGTAGATGTGCGGGATCCCCCACTCGTCTCGGATGACCTCAACCGGCTCCCGGAGCCCGGGGAGAGGGAGTTCGCCATCGAGTTGGGCGAGGGAGCGCGACGCGAGCTCTTCGAGCGACGCGGGCACGTCGGACGCCGGGGGTGCCGAACATCCGCCCACCGCGAGCGCCAGTGTCAGGATCGAGAGGGCGGTGCGGGTCGGTCGCGAGTTCATGACGCCTCCGTTTCGGGAGAAGAGCGAGATGCGCCCGTCACATTGAATCTGACGGCCGGGACTGTCAATCGACTAATGTGTCACGGGCGCTCCCCGCACCCGCGCCCGCCACGCGTCCCGGACGAGGTAGGCTCCCGCCACCGATGCACCTACCACACCGACCGGTGAGCCCGGGATGAACGCCGTTGCAGCGGCGCCGGCGAGGAGCAGCCGGGCGCCGCGGCCGAGCGGCGTGAAGGCCTGTCCCTCGAGCGACGCGGCAAACGCCCAGAGTGTGACCATCGCCATCGCCGCCTTCCCGAGGACCACGGGAAGGGGGCCTCCGAGGACGAGCTCGGGGTGGACCACCATCAGGAGCGGAATCAGATAGAGTCCCTTCGCATACTTCCACGCGTGGAGGCCGGTCCGCATGGGGTCGGAACCGGCGACGCCAGCGGCCGCGTATGCGGCGAGGCAGACCGGTGGCGTCACATTGGAGTCCTGCGAGAACCAGAAGACCACCATGTGGGCCACGAGGATCGGGAGGCCGAACTCGTTCGTGAGGACGGGCCCGGCGAGGATGATCAGGACGATGTAGCTCGCCGTCACCGGGAGGCCCATCCCGAGTACGAGGCTCGCCACGAGGAGGAGGATGAGGGCGATCAGGAGGCTGCCCTGCGAGAACGAGAGCATCAGGGCGGAGAACTTGAGGCCGAGTCCGGTGAGTCCGACGACGCCGACGATGATCCCCGCGACCGCGCAGGCCAGGGTCACGGGCAGGGTATTCCGTCCGGCGAGGACGAAGCCGTCGACCACTCGCGTGACCCCGCCGTGGAGCCACGCGAGCAGACCAGGGCCGAGGCCCGCAGATCGTACCGGCGAGCGGCGTCCGCCCACCCTGTCCCAGACGGCGCGTCCCCCGGCGAGCGCCGCGATCGCAACGCAGGAGAGGAAACCGACTCTCGCGACCGACAGATCGAGCAGGAGCGCCCCGATGAGGACAACGAGCGAGAGAAGGTAGTGCCACCCCTTCCCCATCGTGGCCCCGAAGGCAGGCAGTTCCGACGAGGGCAAGCCCCGGAGTCCCCTTGCCGCCGCGACAAGGTGCACGAAGGCGAAGACCGTACCGATGTAGAGGACCGCCGGGATGAGCCCCGCCCTGACGATCTCGAGGTACGGGAGCCCTGTATACTCCGCCATCAGGAAGGCACCGGCCCCCATGATCGGCGGCAGGATCTGCCCTCCGGTGCTCGCCGCCGCCTCGATCCCGCCTGACTCTTCCGGACGGTAGCCGACCCGCTTCATCAGGGGAATCGTGAACGCGCCACTGGTGACGACGTTCGCGATCGCGCTTCCTGACACCGAACCCATCGCCGCGGATGCGACCACCGCCGCCTTCGCCGGCCCGCCCGACTGCCTCCCCGTGAGTGCGTACGCCAGATCCATGAAGAACCGGCCGGCGCCGGTCACCTCGAGGAGCGCGCCGAAGAGGATGAAGACGAAGACGAAGGTTGCGGCCACCCCGAGCGGGATCCCGTAGATCCCCTCCTGTCCCAGGTACAGCTGTCCCACGATGCGCCCCGTGGCGTATCCGCCGTGCCTGAGGATCCCCGGGAGAAACGGGCCGAGGTAGGCGTATGCCACGAAAACGACGGCGATGGCCGAGATCGCCCACCCGAGGGCCCTGCGGCTCGCTTCGAGGAGGGTGAGGACCGCGGCGACGCCGATGACGGTGTCCGTGAGGGTCGGAACGCCGGCGCGGCTCACGATCGCATCTAGATTCACCGTAAGGTAGAGGGCCGTCACCACCGATGAGGCAATGAACGCGCCATCGACAGCCCACGCGGAGATGCGACGGGAGGATCCGGACGCGGTCCGGCCCGGGGCGGGAAAGAGGATGAACGCCATCACCTCAACTAGGGCGAGGTGAAGTCCGCGCTGATAAAAGAGCCCTACCGGCCGGACCCCGGCCGTAAAGAGCTGGAAGAGGGAGAGGCCGACTGCGAGGAGGACGAAGAGTCCCGCAGCGAGCGCAGGCAGACCGAGATCGCGTCGCTCAGGACGCGACAAGGAACCGTTCCGGGTTGTCGTGGTCTCTCTTCGCAGAGTACCCCGAAACGCGGAGCCACACCGCGTGTGGGTACGCGACCCGAGCGCGGCTGGCCGGGTTCCGGAGTGCAGTGCGGTACTTCCCGCGAGCTATGTCTTGCACGTTGAAGGTTGTTGGCGCCAGGGCGGCTGCGAGATCGTCGGCCCCTCTCGTCCCAACGACGGCGAGGGGTTGCATGCGCCGCGTGTCCCCGTCCTCTCCTCTGCACCGGCAGGCACCCGGGTGGACGGCTTTGCGTTGGGCGGTCGGGTCCGTTGCCGCGCCCCGTGTCCCCCCGGCGCGCCGGAGAACCGGGACCGAGATCACGCGGTTCGCCGCAAGTTCGGCGGTCGGGCGGGGCCTTGCGTTCGGCGACGAGTCGAGCCTCACCCCACCATCCTCATTCGGACCTCCCCCCATACGTTCCGGACATTGCCCAACGGGCTTCAGGGAGGGCCGACCCGCCGTGTCATGGGACCGGAAGGAGTCGGTCCGGGATGTCGTGGCCGTTCTCGCGTAAATACCTCGCAGCACCAGGGTGAAGCGGAATCGGCGAGGCCGCGAGCGTGTACTCGGCTGAAATCTGGCTGCCCACGGGATGCGCACCAGCGAGTTCGGCCTGCGCCTCGAGGACCGTCCGGGCAAGAGCGTACGCGAGATCCTCGGGCATGTCCGCCCCGACGACCAGAATGTTGGGTGTGCTCAAGGTGGCCACGTCCTCGCCCATCCCCCGGTAGGCGCCCGAAGGGATGATGTCCCGGCTCACGGTCGGATCCACTGCCGCCGTCCGCTCGACCTCGGCGTCCGCGAGATCCAGAAGCCGGATCTCGCGGACGGTCGCGAGATCCATGATCGAACTCGTGGGGGGACCCGCGCTCCAGAAACCGGCGTCCACCGTCCCGTCCCGGATCGCGTTCGCCGTCTCGTTGAAGTTTAGACGCTGGGGCTCGAAGTCCTCGTAGGAGATCCCGTTCGCCTCGAGGAGCGTCCGGGCGGCTACCTCGGTGCCGCTCCCAGGGGCACCGACGGAGACGCGTCGGCCCGCGAGGTCCGAGAGGGTCGCCACACCGCTCCCCTCGAGCGTGGCAACCTGAAGCACATTCGGATATAGCGCTACGAGGGCAAGCACGTCGCCGGCAGCGCGCCCAGTGAAGTCGCCCGCAGCGTCGTAGGCCTCCAGGGCGTTCGTGCCCATCGAGAATGCAACTTCCACCTGTCCGCTCATGAGCAGGCTCAGGTTTTCCACCGAGCCTCCCGTGACTTCCGCGACGGCCACCCGGTCCGGGAGCTCGCGACTCCAGACCTCTGCGATCGAGCCTCCAAGCAGATAGTAGACGCCGCCCGTTCCCGCTGTGGCCAGCGCCAGGAACTCGGGCCGGTCCCCGGCACTGCACCCGCCGGAGGCCAGAGGGCCGAGGAGTGCGAGCAGTGCGGAGAACAGCCCCCTCTTCCGCATGGCTCTCCTTCGCTGCACGCGCTTCACGTCGGCGCTCTCAGTGTCCGCGTATCTGGGCTCCATTCTCGCCGCCTGAACGCTCCGGGTGGGCAGGCCTTGCCGTTGCTTGCCGGCCGGTCGGAGTGACGGCCGAGCCTACTCATGAGAGGCCCCACGCTAGGTTGAACGGACCCGGCAGGCAAGGGATCCCGGGCACCCTGATTCCGGCGGTGCGAACCCACCGACTCCGGCCGTCGCTCCATCCTCGGGGAGTGTGCTCGGCGAGCGTCGCGCGGTCGCTGGGGAAAGACGACCTCGGGAGTCCGCGGCCTGGCCTCCGGCGCACGCAAACCGGCCGTGTGGGTGCTTTCCCAGGGAGGACCCTCCCAGAGCAAACCGGGTACGGCGGAGGTGCAGGTTCATCACCAATTCGCAAGGCTCCGACCGGGCAACCACATTGGCTAACATCATTACCAAACCGGGATGGCTGATGCCCGAGCGCGAGGCGGCTCCCGAAGCGGTCTGGCTGAACAGGCGCGAGTTCGTCAGGCGACTCGGCCTGGGCGCCGCCGCAATCGGCATCTCCGGGTGCGGCGGCGACGGCGGCACCTTGGTCGGTCCTCCGGACCCGGACCCCGGCGTCACCGGGCCGACCCCCCCGACCCCGCCGACCCCGCCAACCGGACCGACAGACCCTCCCGCGCCCGTCGAGGAGCCGTGCAACGCCGCCTTTCCCAGCAGCCCGGGTCAGATGATCTGCGCGTCGCCCAACGCCGCTCTGCATCCGGCCGTTCGCAACGATGCCTACCCGGTTCCCTACGGCACCGAGACGGCGAGGAGCGACGCCATAAGCTACAACAACTACTACGAGTTCGCCGGCTTGCCGAACAACATCTACTCCGTCTGGGGGTTCACCGGACCCCTCGAGGTCTGGCCGTGGGCGGTCGAGGTCACGGGAGAAGCGGAGGTGACCGGTACGTTCGATGTTGCGGAGCTCGAACGCGAGTTCGGGATCGAGGAGCGGGTCTACCGGCTGCGGTGCGTGGAGGCATGGTCGATCGTGGTGCCGTGGTCCGGGTTCCCGCTCGCCAAGCTGATCTCCAAGTTCCGGCCCCTCTCAACGGCGACCCATGTGAAGTTCACCTCGTTCAACCACCCCGAGCAGGCCATCGGACAGCGCAACCAGCCCTTCTACCCATGGCCCTACTACGAGGGGCTTCGGATGGATGAGGCGCTGAACGAACTCGCCTTCGTGGCCACCGGGGTGTACGGGCATCCGCTTCCGAAGCAGAACGGGGCGCCCTGGCGGCTCGCTCTCCCATGGAAGTACGGAATAAAGAGCGCGAAGGCGATCACAAAGATCGAGTTCGTTACCGAGCAGCCGGGCACTTTTTGGTCTGAAGTCAATGAGGACGAGTACGGATTCTACTCGAATGTGAATCCCGACGTGCCGCACCCGAGATGGCCGCAGGATACGGAGTTGCCCGTCCCGCACCGGGCGCGGAGCCAGCGCATTCCGACGCAGCTATTTAACGGGTATGGCGAGTGGGTGGCGGACCTCTATGACCCGGAGCTCCTCACGTACATTAGCTAGCCGGACGTTCGAGGCCGCTTCCGGCAGTAGTCGTCAGAACCCGAACCGAGTGAAATACCCGGCGATCCAGTCCGGTCCCGCGGGGAGGTTCTGTCCACTCAATGGGAAGCGGCCCCCGAATTCCACCTGGCCGGGACCCAGGCTCAGGAGCATGGTGGGGCTCACCCGGACGAGTTCCCGCTCTAAGCCCGTTGCGAGTATCCCGTCGAAGACGGGCGTTCCCCCGTACCAGCCCTCGAGCGCAATCTTCCATCCGAAGAGTCTCGTTTCTCCCCCGGCGGCCGTGTAGAAGAACCACTCGTTTCCGAACTCCTGCCGTCCCGGGACTCGCGCCTCTCTCCACCGGTACCCGGCCCATCCCATCGCGTAGATCGGACGGGGATAGAAGGAGTGGCCAAGCTCCAGCATGAGCTCCCAGTCCCGCTGCCCGTCCCCGAGCGGGATGAGCGACGTTCCGACATCGAAGTCTCCCACCGGAAGCTTCACCCCGCCCCGGATCGCAAGGGGGAGCGGACTGCCGAGCCACGAGAGCGGTGCCGCACGGACGTAGAGGCGAGCGTCACCGATTCCCGTCGACTCCTGCACGCCGGTGAAGATGTCCTCGAAGCTCAGCCGCAGCAGGGGTGCTTGCGCCCAGAAGTCCCAGCCCTTCCCGATCCCCATCGCGACGGTGAAGAAGGCCGAGGTGGCAACGGTCCGCCCCCTGCCCGGAAACGTCTCCCTGTCGCCGTCGATACCGAACACGTCGGAGGTGTCCTGGTGGTATACCGACAGCGACGTCCAGCCCGATCCTCCAGGCTCCACCCATTGAGACGCTGCAGGCCCGGGGAGGAGAACCCCGAGGGCGGCGGGAACCGCGAGGGCGAGGCGGGAAAGCCGGGCCATGTCTGCTCACTCCGCTGATTGGTGAGTAGGCGTGCGACGATTCAAGCAAAACATCGGTCCCCCCCCGACGCAAGAACAAGGCTCCCTCATCTCCTCCCGCCCCCCGGACGAACCCTGAAATCCACCGGCTCGGATCTGCGAAGCTCCCGCAGCATGAGCCACGTCGAGAGGCCGGGGCCGTGCCCTCGCGGAATCGGAAAACGCGGATGGGGGACCGCGAGGCGATAGGCAGTAGCGGGACGGGGTGCATCTGACTGCCCAGGGAGCTGCGACTCTCTCGAGACCTGGTGTTCACCGGTCCGGACGGCAGGCGGCTGGTTGGGTGTCGTCATTGTCGATACGCAACGGACACCCGGGGCGCGCACACCGGAGCGTCCGGAAATCGCCGGCCTGAGAAGATCCGCAACCTCTCTGCGCATGCCGGAACCAGCGGCCAGGCTCCACGGGAGACCAGGCCGTCGCGCGGGGCTTGTGGCCGTGGTCTTGTCAGCCGCCCGCGATCGCGCCGACGACGCGGAGCGGCTCGGCTCCGCTCCTTACCGCCGCGGGGAGGAGGCTTTCCGGAGATTCGTGCGAGAGGTCGCGTCCGGCACCAAAGAGACGGATGTACGCCCGCCGGTGCGCCGAGCCGTGATCCCGGATCGTGCCCCTGAGCACGGGATAGCACGACTCGAGTTCGTCGAGCACCGCCGCGATCGTAGGCGTCCGGACCACTTCGAGGCGGACCTCGCTGCCGGTCCTCGCGAGCGTCCTGAGGTGTGCCGGCAGCGCGACCCGGACCTCCGTCACGGGATCGTCTGCACCTCGACGGAGTGCACCCGAGGGAGGTGTTCGACGATCGCCCGCCAGCTCTCGCCTTCATCCGGCGAGGCATAGACCTGACCGCCCGTGGTGCCAAAGTACACCCCGCATTCGTCGAGCGAATCGACGGCCATCGCATCCCGCATCACATCCACGAAGCAGTTTTCCTGGGGGAGACCCTCGGTGAGCGCTTCCCACTCGCCGCCTCCGGTCCGGCTGCGGTAGACTCGCAGCTTCCCCTCCGGCGGGAAGTGTTCCGCATCGCTCTTGATCGGTACCACGTAGACCGTCTCGGCCTCATGCGCATGGCTGGCGATCGCGAATCCGAAGTCCGACGGGAGGTTCCCGCTCACCTCGGTCCAGTTTCTGCCCGCATCGTCGCTCCGGCAGACGTCCCAGTGCTTCTGCATGAAGAGGGTGTCCGGCCGCGAGGGGTGCATCGAGAGCTTGTGCACGCAGTGGCCGATCGGCGCAGTCGGGTCCGGCATGTAGTTCGAGCTGAGCCCGCCGGTGGCGACCGACCAGCTCCGCCCCCCGTCGTCGGATCGGAAGGCGCCTGCAGCCGAGATCGCAACGACGATGCGCGCGGGATTGCCCGGATCGAGAAGGATCGTATGGAGGCACATCCCGCCGGCACCGGGTGCCCAGTCCTGGCCCGTCGAGTGGTTCCTGAGGCCGTCGAGTTCCATCCACGTCTTCCCCCCGTCGCCGGACCGGAAGAGCGCCGCGTCCTCGACGCCCGCGTAGACCGTGTCCGCATCCTCGTAGGAGGGGCGCAGATGCCAGATCCGCTTGAACTCCCAAGGGTGCGGCGTTCCGTCGTACCACTGGTGCGTGCCGGTCTCGCCGGCGTAGCTGAACTCGTTGCCGACCGGCTCCCAGGAGCGGCCCCCATCGTCGGAGCGCTGCACGAGCTGGCCGTGCCAGTCCGTCCACTGGGCCGCGTAGATGCGATCCGGCTCGACGGGTGACCCCTGGAGGTGGTGCACTTCCATCCCGGCGAAATGTGGGCCCTCGACGCTCCAATCCTTCCGCGAACTGTCCGAGCGGAGGATGAAGGCTCCCTTCTTCGAACCCACGAGCAGGCGCACTTCAGACATCGGTAGCCTCCGGGTGCCCTCTGCCGGCACGGCTGTGGTGTGTCGAGCTCATCCTGCGGATCCGGCCACCCGCCGCTACGGGCTGGCCGCCGCCGGAACGGCCCAGGCCGGGAGCACGGTCGGATCGATCTGGAAGACGGCCGTGCCCACGACGTAGAAGACGCCCATGACGACGAGCACGCCGCAGAGGTTCAGAAAGATGCCGATCCTCGCCATCTGCGAGATCGTGACCCGGTCGCTCCCGAAGACTATCGCGTTCGACGGAGTGGCGACGGGCATCATGAAGGCGCACGACGCGGAGATCGCCGCCGGGATCATCAGCATGAGGGGATCCACGCCGGCCGCGACGCCGGCCGCCGCCAGGATCGGGAGGATCATCTCTGCCGTCGCGGTATTGGAAGTGAGCTCGGTGAGGAAGGAGAGGCCGAAGCAGGTCAGTCCGATCAGGACGAGCGGCGGGACGGCCCCGAGCCCGACGAAGAGGGTTCCGATGGCCTCCGACAGCCCCGTCACCTGGAATCCGTGCGCCAACGCGAATCCACCCCCGAAGAGGAGGACGATGTTCCAGGGAAGGCGCGGGATGACGTCGGGCCCCATGAGGCGGGGCGCCGGAGCGCCGGGGGTCCGCGTCGGGATGAGGAAGAGGAGGCTCGCCATCGTGATCGCGACGGTCCCGTCGTCGATGAGCTCCGGATTCGGGAGAAGCTCCGACCAGCCGGGGATGCTGACCACTCCGACGTCGAGCCGCCGCCTGAATACCCAGAGGAACGCTGTGGCCGTGAAGACGGCCATCACAGCACGCTGCTCGAATGTGGGGAGGCCGAGTCTTCGCACCTCGTCGTCCAGGACGGCATCGTCCACGGTGACGTCGGGAGGAACACGGTAGAACACCTGCGTGATCATGAACCAGATGACCGCAAGCATCAACGCGGTCATCGGCAGACCCATCAGGATCCACTGTCCGAAGGCAATCGGGGGCGCCTCCGGGAAGGTGATCTGGTAGATCCGGGCGAGCGAGAGGTTCGGCGGCGTGCCCACCAGGGTGGCGATCCCGCCCACCGAACACGAGTACGCGATCCCCAGCATGATGGCGACCGAGAAGGTCTTCGTCCTCTCCGCTCCGAACTCTTCCTCCATCCGAAGCACGATCGCGAGGCCGATGGGGACCATCATGATCCCGGTGGCCGTGTTCGAGACCCACATCGAGAGAAATGCCGCGGCTATCATGAAGCCGAGCACCATGCGGCTCGGGCCACCCCCGATCTTCCGGATGATCCAGAGCGCGATGCGACGGTGCAGGTCCCACTTCTCCATCGTGAGCGCGATCATGAATCCGCCGATGAAGAGGATGATCGTACTGTTGAAGTAGATCGGTGCGGTTGCGCCGCCGCTGTCGATTCCGAGAAGCGGGTAGAGGACGAGCGGGAGGAGGGCGGTCGCGAAGAGGGGGATCGCGTCCGTGATCCACCATGTCGCCATGAGGAGGGCGACGGCCGCCATGCGGTTCGCGGCGGGGGCATCCGGAATCGGGGCCAAGAGAATGGTGGCGAGGAAGAGCACGAGCCCGAGGACGAGGCCGATTTTCTTGCCGCGGGGGATGTAGTTCGGGGACCGGGGCTCGGCCGCCCCGCGCGAGTGTGTGTCGGCAGTATGCACGGGTCGTCCGGAAAAACGGGTTCGGCGCCGGAGGCAGGGACCGCGGGAAGCTACACGGGGAGCGGGTCAGGGGGAACACCCCGGCGCCCGGTGCCGGTCCGCCGTGCGATGGCGTCCGGCGCGCGACTCCAGAGCCTCCGGGAAATCGGACCGGTCATCTCACGACCGGCCCTCTCCACCGTGGGCGGACGGCTCCCGCTCAGCGCTGGCCGGTCTCGAGGAATCGGGTGCGTGAAGCGATCCCGATGTCGTTGCCCAGATAATCGTCTTGGGTGACCTCTTCCAGCCAATACGTTCCCGATCCTCCGCCGATCGAGAGGCCCTGGTTGATGTAGCGCGCGGCCTCGGTCGGGGAGGCACCATGCCAGTGCTCCACGCCCGGTCCCGCGAACTCGATGTCGCCCACGTGCAGTTCGCGCATCCGCTCCCCACGCTGCTGCACACGCCCGACGCCGTCGATGACCACGATGTACTGGCCCCCTCCGTGACAGTGCCAGTAGGACCGTGCCCCAGGCTCGAACGAGCGCCCCGTCAGGGGCTGGCCCTGGAACATCGCCTCGGGCGAGACGACGCCGCCTTCGCTCACGCCCGTAACCGGGGTCGCCATCTGCTCGCCGGGACACGCCGGGTCCTGCGCGGCCGGAGATGGCGCACGCATCCCGGCCGAGGCCTCGCCGGCGGCGTACCCTGAGGCGGCGAGGTACACGGAGGCGAGGATGATCCATGCGGTGATGTATGCCAACGCCCGGCCCGACGGAAGCGCCATTGGTGTCTCTCCTGTTTAGCGAAGCCGCGTCTGTCCCGTCCCACTATGGGGAATGGTCCGCCCCGGGGCCAGACGCGGCCACACCGCACGCCGCAGAAGCGGACTCGTAGTACCTTCCCCGCGACACTCCGATCCCGCGGAATCGAGTGTGTGGCGCGATGGCCGCGCCCCTCCACCCGCGCCCTGTTTTCCGGTAGAATTCGGATGTCCCGTGGGCATCCGACCCTGAGCGAGGCGAGCTGTGAGCAACTTCAACGAACAGGCTGAGAAGATCCGGACCGGCGAGGGGTTCATCGCCGCGCTCGACCAGAGCGGCGGAAGCACGCCAAAGGCGCTCCGTCTCTATGGAATCGGGGCAAGCGCTTGGGCGAGCGAGGAGGAGATGTTCGACCTCGTGCACCGGATGAGAACGCGCATCATCACAAGCTCCGCCTTCTCGGGAAGGCGACTCATCGGCGCGATCCTCTTCGAGAGGACGATGGACAGTGAGGTCGGGGGCAGGCCGACCGCAGACTATCTGTGGGGCGTCAAGCGGGTCGTGCCCTTCCTCAAGGTGGACCGCGGCCTCGAGGCGGAAGAAGACGGCGTGCAGCTCATGAAGCCCATGGCCGACCTCGACGACCTCCTTGAGAGGGCCCGTGCCGCGAACATCTTCGGCACGAAGATGCGGTCGATCATACGGCGGGCCTCCCCGACGGGGATTGCCGCGAATGTTGGGCAACAGTTCGACATTGGACGGAGGATCCTCGAAGCGGGGCTCGTGCCCATCCTCGAGCCCGAGATCGACATCCACTCCCCCGAGAAGGCCGAGGCCGAGGAGCTCCTCCGATCAGAGCTCGCCTCCGGGCTGGGCCAGCTCGGCCCCGATGACCGGGTCCTCTTCAAGCTCACGCTGCCCGAGAAAGAGAACCTCTACATCGACTGCGTCCGGCACCCGAACGTGCTCAGGGTCGTCGCGCTCTCGGGCGGCTATTCGAGGACCGAGGCGAACCGCAGACTCGGACGGAACCGCGGCATGGTCGCGAGCTTCTCCCGTGCGCTCGTGGAGGGCCTGTCGGCCAGCCAGCCCGAGGCGGAGTTCGACGCGGCGCTCGACGCCTCCATCGAGAGCATCTTCCAGGCCTCGAGGGCGGGATGACCGGAGCGGCCCGCCGCCCGCGGGCCGGCCGGTTCCAGATCGGATTCCGGCGGGTGTGCTACGGGAGGGCCAGCGCGATCCACTCCGGCGCATTCTGACGGTCGCCGCCGGGGATGACCACGTACTGCTTCCCCCCGTGCATGTACGTCATGGGACCACCGGTCGTGCCGATTCCGAGATCAGTCTCCCAGACTATCTCCCCCGTCGCCTTGTCGTAGGCCCGGAACATCGTTCCCCACTGGTATTCCCCCGATGTGCCGCCGAAGGCGTCGCTTCCCTCGCCCAGGAAGAGGAGGCTCCCGGTCACGAGCGGCACCGGCCGGCTGGAGTACCCGAGCGGAGGGAGATCCAACCCTTCGAGGAGCGGGTGGTTTCTCGGTCCGTCCCCATTGGCACGCATCCAGAGGTGCTCGCCGGCCGTCATCTCGATGGCCGTGACGCGCCCGTATGGCGGCTTGCTCAGAGGAAGCCCACTCTCGAGAAAGATCGGCGAAGGGGCGACCCGCACGTATTCCATCGTGGCCGCCGTGTCCGTCGCCGGTGCGACACCAGCGATCCCCGGGAGGGTGTGCGAGGCAACGAAGGCGACCCTGAGCTCCGGATCGAATGCCGTCGAATTCCAGTTGGCCGACCCCCATGAGCCAGGAAAGGAGATCGTCCCACGCTTCTCGCCCTGCCCGTCGCCGACGAGGGTCGGCGGGGTGTAGAGGGGGCCGAGCACGTAGTCCTCGACGAATGCGAGAGCCTCGGCCCGGAGCGCCGGGGTGAAGTCGATCAGGTCGTCCTCGGAGATCCCCTGGCGATCAAAGGGCGGGGGACGCGTCGGGATCGGCTGCGTCTCCGACACGGCCTCACCCGGCACGCGCGGCTCCTGGGGAACCGGACGCTCCTCGATCGGCCAGACAGGTGCGCCCGTCTCCCTATCGAAGACGTAGAGGAATGCGTTCTTGTTCGCGAGGAAGACGGCCCTCCTCTCCCGGCCCGCCACCTCAAGGTTGGCGGGAATCGGGATCCCGATGTTGTCGTACTCCCAGAGTCCGTGGTGGATCATCTGGAAATACCAAGCGAGCCGGCCGGTCCGGACGTCGATTGCCACCAAGCTGTTGGTGAAGAGATTGTCTCCCGCCCGGAAGCCGCCCCACATCGACCCCGAGTTGGCGCTCAGCGGAGCGTAGACGAGGCCGAGCTCCTCATCGGCGCTCAGGCAGCACCACGCTCCGATGTCGCCGGAGTAGCGCCACGAAGCCTCTCCCCACGTCTCCGTCCCGAACTCGTCGCCCTGCGGCACGACATTGAAGGTCCAGATATGCCGGCCGGTTCGGACATCGAAGGCGGTGATGTCCTCCGGTTCGCGTTCCATCACCTGCGCCCGATCCCCGGCTCCCCCCCGAAGGCCCGCCACGACGACGACGTCGCCCACAAGTAGGGGACCTGAGCCGTCGCTGAAGCGTCCCGCCCGTTCTCCCGCACGGGTCATGAGCACGCGGCCGTCCTCTCCGAACGCCGGAACCGGCCGGCCCGTATCCGCGTCCAAGGCGTAGAGGTACTCCCCTCGGAGCGCGATTATCCTCCGGTCCGCACCATCACTCCAGAACTCCACGCCGCGGACGCTCTGGCCGTAGATCTCGTCGGGCGAAGGCAGAGGCTGCACCCAGATCGTACGGCCGGTGGCCGGATCCCACGCCTCTACCAAGCCCACGGCGTTCGAGGCGTAGAGGACGCCATCGATGAGGATCGGTGTGGACTTGTGGTAGACGGGCGGCTCGAGATCGGGGAAGGCCGCCTGGAGGCCGGGCGCGATCCCCGGCCGCCGCCATGCGGTCTCAAGCCCGCCGACATTGCCGGCGTGGATCTGCCGGAGCGAGGAGTAGCGCTGGAAGGTGTCCCCCTGGTAGTGGGCCCACCCATCCTGCGCCACGGCGTGCGAAGGCGCCGGGACAGCGAGCAAGAGGCACGCCGACGCAGCGGCAACGCATCTGCTCATCCCGGTCCCCCGCGAAGAAATCACTCTGTCCTCCCGGAAGCCGCTGCCCGGGCGGGCCGCTCATCGCCGGGCGCCGGGCCCGCGAGTGGACGGCCAACGACCGCCCAGACCTCGTCGAACTCGCCGGCAGCCGGGGCCGGAGGGGCGGTCACGAGGCTCACCACGACGGTGGCGGCGAGCCCGGCGAAGAAGCCGGGGAGCATCTCGTACAGGTTGTAGAAGCTCTCCTTGGCGAACACGACCCAGAGGATGGTCACGGCGAACCCCGCGATCATCCCGCTCACCGCCCCCGCGCGCGTCGTTCCCTTCCAGAAGAGGGAGCAGAGCACGACGGGCGTGAAGGCACACGCGATCCCCGACCAGGCGAAGAGGACGAACCAGAATACGACTCTCGCCTCGACAAGGGCCATGCCGAGCGCGAGGAGCCCGATCACCACGGTGGTGGCCTTCCCGTAGCGGGAGAGCGCTCTCTGCGTGCGGTCCGGGCGGAAGATCTCCTCGACCACATCCCGGACCACGGCCGAGGATGCGAGGATCAGGAGGGAATCGACGGTCGACATGATCGCGGCGAGCACCACGACCAGGAAGACGCCCGTCAGGATGGCCGGGAAGAGGGCCGCGGCCATCTCGGGGAGGATCGTCTCGGGGTCTCCGAGCCCCGGGAACAGGACCCGGCCCGCCATCCCGGAGAGGACCGCGCCCAAATCGAAGCCGATGATGCAGAGGACGGCTACGGCCCCACCCGGGACGATGTCGTCCCGGCTCCGCGCGGCCATGAACCGCGTGAGAAGCTGGGGAGAGCCGAGAAATGCGAGCCCGATCGCGGCGAATCCGGCCGCGCTCGCGATCCCATCGGCGGTCAGCCCGTAAGATCCCATCGGGCTGAGAAGCGCCGGGTCCGTTTCGGCCAGACCCTCCGCGAAGGCGCTCCACCCGCCGGAGGCGCCGATCCCGACGACCGGCAGCGCAACCAGGCAGCCGAGCATCAGCACTCCCTGCAGGAGGTCGCTGTATGCGACCGCCTTGAGCCCTCCCACCGTCGTGTAGTAGAGGATCACACCCGCGCCGAGGATCACTCCACCTGCGTAGCCGATTCCGAGGAAGGACTCGAACGCCTTTCCCGAAGCAGTCAGCTGGGCCGCTGTGTAGAAGACGGCCATGCTCAGGATCACCACCGTGCTCACCAAGCGGAGCACATGCCCCCGGTCCCGGAAGCGGAGCGTCAGGTAGTCGGCGACCGTGATCGACTCATACCTGTCGGTGTACTCCTTGAACGGCCGGGCGACGAAGACCCAGGCCACCGCGACCCCCAGCACCTCGCCGAGCACGATCCAGAGGGCGTGCGCCCCCACCGCGTAGCCCATCCCCGTGAGGCCGAGCAGGAGCCACGCGCTCTCCCCCGTGGCATTCGAGCTGAAGGCGATCACCCAGGAGGGAAGCTTCTT
>JAAXGI010000312.1 GCA_012267505.1 Gemmatimonadota bacterium | reverse complement strand
CTCATAACCCGAAGGTCGTAGGTTCGAATCCTACCCCCGCTACCCGGTACGGCCCTCGTTCCCCTTGATGGGGACGGGGGTTGTTTCGTTGTGATCGGCCCGGTGCGTGGCCGCGGCGGGAAAGGAACAGGGATTGAGCGCTCCGATGGCGGTATTCGAGGCAATGCGACGGCGCCGCATGCACCGCGACTTCCTGCCCGAACCGCCCGACCGCGCCACCCTTGATCGCCTGGTCTACGCCGCCGGTCGAGCCCAGGTGGCCCGTCCGGGAATCCGCCACCTGATCGTGATTACGGATCCGAGGATCGTCCATACCCTGCGCCAGGCCTGCCCGGGGTTCGTGAACAACGCCCCGGCCGCCATCGCCGTCTGCAGCGACCTGAAGCGGTCGGAGGAGGAGTCGGGAGTACGCGGGGTGGAGGTGGTGAGCAGGCTGGATGCGGGTGCGTCCGCCGCATTCATGGCCATAGCCGCGCCCGCGCTCGGTGTCGGCGTCTGCAAGATCACCAGCTGGAGCGAGGAAGTGGTCCAGGCCATCCTGGGACTCCCGGAGCATGTGCGCCCGGAGGTGCTGATGGCGGTGGGAGTGCCGGTTGCCAACCCCTCCAAGCCACTGAAGGCCTTCCAGCCCTCGGTTCATGCCGACCGGTTCGATCAACCATGGACGGCGTCACCATGAGCAACCGGGAGATCGATCCCCGGGAGTTTCTGTTCGACTTCGTGCTGTACCTGGTTACCTGCGCGCGGCTCCATCTCGATGAGAAGCCCATCTACGGGGCGTTCCGGATGATCGAGGGCGCCAGCCGCCTCATCGAAGCAGCCGAGAACCTGCCCGGCTGGGAGGTGGACGCCTTCCTGTCAGGGCAGCGGACGGCGATCGAAGCCAACAAGGCTCGGATGACGGTCGACAAGGACGGCTTCCGCGGCTGGCTGAGCGACCTGGCCCGGGAGATGGCCGCCGAGGCCACGAGGAGAAACCTCGACCTGCCGAGTGATCGCGGGACGTAGAACCCCCGCCACCAGCCATGATGTAGGGAATTGGCCGATCGTCGGCCTATAGTGCCGTATGATGCGGATCCGAACCGGCGCGATAGCGGTCCTGGCGACCCTCCTTCTTCCCGTTCCCGGTCTGCTCGCCCAGACGGGGGGCGACGCCGTCCTGGAAGCTGCCTCCCTCCGCTCCTCGCTCGTAGCCGGCGACGTTCTCCTGCGCGGTCAATCCCTCCTGTCACCCGACGGCTCCCATCGGTTAGCGTTCCTGACGAGCGGCAATCTCGTCCTGTATCGCAACCTCGGTCCGTTCTGGGCTACCGAGGAAGTCTGGTCGGCAGGCACACGCGGCCTGGGAGGCGACCGCCTCGTCATGCAGCAGGACGGCGACCTCGTCATGTACTCGGCGCCCCGGCTCGGAGGCGGGCCGGTCTGGCGTTCCGGCACGGACGGTTTCGACGGCGCCGAGCTTGCGCTGCCCCGGGACGGCGGCGCGACCATCCGCGTCAACGATGAGCAGCTGCTCTGGTCGGCCGGGCTCACGGCGCCTGACGTGGGTCTCGGCGGCCGCAGGCACGCTGTCTACGACCGGCGTGGCGAGAAGATGATGATGTGGCTGGTCGAGGCCGACGGCACGCTCGTGGATAGCTACCCGGTCAGCGGTATGTACCGGAATCCTCCCGCCGGTCACTACGAGGTCTATTCCAAGTCGCCGATCGCCTACGGATACAGGGGCGGCAGCATGAACGACATGGTGCGTTTCGCGTGGGGCTTGAACGGGTGGCGGATCGGGTTCCATGCCATACCTCTGAGGAGCAACGGGGAGCCTGTGCAGACGCTCGACCAGCTGGGCCAATCCCTGTCGGCAGGATGCGTGCGGCAGAGAGCCGACAAGGCGGAGTTCCTGTACGAGTGGGCGCCGATCGGCATGCCGGTGGTCGTGCTGGGTTGAGGCGTCGCATCCATCCACGACGCCCGCAGCAAGCCATGACCTGATAGAAGGCCGGGCGCGCCGCTCCGGGGTTCCCGTCAGGGTAGCTCTCTCGGTAACGTGGACCCATGAAAGTCACTCCGAGCCCGGCTGAGTTCCGCCGCCTGGCTGAGCACGCCTCTGTGGTCCCGGTCAGGATCGCCCTGCTGTCCGATCGGGAAACCCCGGTCAGCGCCTTCGGCAAGCTGGTGGGTGACTCGCCCGGTTTCCTTCTCGAGTCCCTCGAGGGAGGGGAGCGTTGGGCGCACTGGTCGTTCCTCGGGTGGGACCCGGTCTTCACCCTCACCAGCCGTGACGGCGTCTGCCACGTGGACGATGCCCGGGTCGGTGTGCCGGATGGGGATCCGCTCACGGTCCTCGAAGAGTTCCTCGGCCGGTACGCCACCGACCCGATGGACGACCTTCCCCCCTTGCACTCCGGGGCGGTGGGATACCTCTCCTATGACACGGTCCGCTACATCGAGCGGCTCCCCGACCGGCCTCCGGACGACCGCGGCCTGCCCGAGATGATGTGGCAGTTCGTAGGGAGCCTGGCGGCGCTCGACCATCCCCGCCAGACCTTGCACCTGGTGCGCAACGTCTTCATCGACCTCGAAGACGATCTCGATGACGCGTACGCCGACGCGGTGGCCCGGCTCCACAACGCCGCGGAGCGGCTCGGTACGGCCCTCCGCTACCGCCCGGCGGCCCGGCCCGATCGCTCCGCCCGGCCTGACCTGCCGATCGCCTCCACGCTGGACCGCGAGGACTTCGAGGAGGCCGTCCTAAAGGTCAAGGACTACATCCGGGAGGGCGACGCCTACCAGGTGGTGCTGAGCCGCCGTATCGCAGCTCCCTTCGAGGGCGATCCGTTCGGCCTCTACCGTGCCCTGCGCCTCATCAACCCCTCGCCCTT
>JAAXGI010000036.1 GCA_012267505.1 Gemmatimonadota bacterium | reverse complement strand
ATCCACCGTCGCGTGGCGAGGCGGCGGGCCGCGCCCGCCTGGGGACGCTCCTTACCCGTCGTGCACGGCGCGCGGATCGGAGGCCGGCCGGGCTGCTCCCTCAGAGCCGTCAGTGCGTGGGCGCGCGTCGGCCCGCGGGTCCTATGGAACCGAGTCCCTCGTGGCCTTGGCCGTCAGGTACACGGCCACGAACAGGAGGACGGCGCCGGGGGGGACGAGGAGCACGCCGAGTCCGGGATCGCCTCCCCGGATGGAGATCCCGCCGAGAAAGAAGCCGAGCGGGACGAGCGCGAGTGCGCCGAGGAGACACCTCGACGCGAGCGTACGGCTCTCCCTGCTCCACTCCGGAAGCGCCCGAAGCGAGAGGGCGAAGAGGACGTTCAGCACGGAAAAGAGGGCGCCGTGGGCGTGGGCCAGTGTCCACATGAGACGGCGTGTGCTGCTCGAGACGTCCAGGTAGAAGCCCACCTTGAACCCGTGCAGCGTCTCGAGGACGAATCCCAGGGTGAGGAAGAGGAGAAGGCACCACCATCCGGCGCGCAGATGCCTCCGGGCCGTCGTCCTCCGTCCCGGGGCGGCCTTCCCTCCACCGGTGCGCCTGCTCATTCCACGATCATCACAGGCCGGTGGTCGCGCTCGGCGAGAAGGCGAAGCCATTCGGGGACGTTGACGTCGCCGTCCGGCCCGATCAGAAGCCGGCCCGCGGCCATGCCGGCGCCTCCGCTCCTCCGCCAGAGCGCCATGACCTCGGCGGCCTTCTGCTCGTGGGCAGCGGGGGCGGCCGTGTAGTCATACGCGAACGCCCCGAATCCCGGGAAGGTGCGGAGCGACCGGTACGCCACCTGGCGGGTGACGGCGTACGGATCCGCGAGTAGCTGCGCCAGATAGGGCGTGAGCCAGCTCTCGCCCGACGCCTCCCGGGCCGGACGCCAGCCCAGGTGCCAGCCAAGGATCGTGCGCTGCACGGCGTCCCCCCTGAGGATCCAGAGGACCGCGGCCGAGATCGACCGCTCATCACCGGCCAGTGTGGCCGGGGGTTGTCCGTACCACTCAGTGAGGTACTCCGCCGTCCACGCCAGCGACTCGTCGAGATGGCAGAGGTTGCACGAGTTCGGCCGTCCGCTCGCGGCCGAGACGCCTACGCTCGGACTGTCGATCCGGTGGCTCCGCATCGCCGAGAAGAGGCCGTACGTCGTGTGCGGCATATGGCAGTTCATGCATTCGCTGCCCGGCGATCCGGGAGCGTGTCGCGTGTGGCCGCTCACCTCCTCCGCATAGTCCGCATGGCAGCCCGTGCACGACCGGTCTCCCTCGAGCGCCGGATCGATCTGCGTGTCCGGCGAAGCATAGCCGTGCATCGAGTGGCACGAGACGCAGCTGACCTCCCCGGCGTGGCCGGGTGACTCGAGGAGGCCGTTGTACTCACGCCCGGCAACACGGATCGTGCCGTCCCGCCAGAAACTGCCCTCCAGGACAAGCGGCTCCGTCTCAAGCGCCTCGAGGAGGAGTGGATCGCTGGGATCGTCTGTGTAGCGGAAGACGGTCCTCTCTGCGTCGAGGTCGTCTCCGGGCCGGAACGGGATTCCCCCTGCCCGGAAGGCGTCCTGGTCCCGCCACCGTCCGAAGCTGTGGCACTGGCCGCATGTCTCGACCGAGCGCTCGGGCGGTAGCTTCGCCGGGTTCGTGATCGTGGGGTCCGCGTGGTCCGGCGCGCGGAGTTCGCGGAAGTACTCGAGGTATCGCCGCACCGGGGACCGGTAGAAGCGCACATGGTCTTCGGCGGGACCGTGGCAGGCCTCGCAGGCGATGCCCAGCTCCGCCGCGCGCGTGTCGAAGCGGTCAAAGCTCTCGCTCGTCCGCGGCTCGGGGCCGACGGAGTGGCACTGCGAGCACTTCGCGTTCCAGACCACGGCAGGCTCGGTCGAGGGGCTCGGCGGACCGAGGAAGGAATCCTTGTTGGGTACCCACCTCTCCTCCTCGACGAGCCAGATCCAGGGGAGCTGCACGAGCGCGCCGTCGTCCGGCCTGAGGAAGGCGTCGTCCGCGGCCGGCCGGCGCACCCAGTAGTTCTGCAGGTGATGGGAGCCGGTGGTCATCACCACCCGCGCCTCGAAGCGCGGCGGGCTCTCGGGAACCCCCTCGCCAAGGAGCTGCATGAACCAGAGCGGCCGGTCGAACCAGTACGGGTCCGGCATCTCGACCCAGAACTCGTCGCCGCGGCGCTCAAGCCGCCACTCCTGGCCGCGATCCTCGAGAATGAGGCCGTCGAAGGTGCCCAGCACGGTCGACGGTGTGGCGAGTTGCGTCATCGTCCGGTGGAAGGAACGGTGCCACGCGTCGTATTCGGCGGGATGGCAGGCCATGCAGGTCGCCGAGGTCGCATACCCCTCCCCGGTGGCCGGGTCGGGCGTGGCATCGCGGAGTGTGGCGTCGATGCCGGGGCCTGCGGCGAGCCATGCCCCGGCAGTGACTCCGGCGCAGAGAACGGCGATGATGGGATAGGCACGAGACACGGCGGCCCCCTCCAGACACCTCCAACGGTCAGGGCAAGATGCGAAGCCGGCGCATCCCTTGCCAGCCGGCGGGCCCGCTCCGGGGCGGCCGGTCATCGTGCGCCGCCACCATCCCGGCTCGGCGTGAGCCGGTTGGCCGGGACCGTTTCCGATCCCGGCCGACCGGGACCGCCTCTCCTGCCCTGCCCGGCGTTGGTCTACCCGGTGCCTTCCCGCAACCGGTCGGCGACGAGCGTCTCCTCGCTCCGCATGGCGATCAGGAGGAGGGATGCCGCAAACACGGTGAGGGAGGGGAAGAAGAGGACGTTCGTGCCCTCGAGGTACCACCCCCACGGATCGATGATCGAGGTCCGCACGCCGAGCAGTGAGCCCAGGTTGATGAGAGCGATGGCGGGGTCGACCACTGTGCGCCAGAGCCCGACGAGGGCCAGCACCGCCACGGCGCACTGCGCGATCCCGAGGATGGGAACCAGACCGGAGGCGCTCAGCAGGCCGAAGTAGTAGCGGTCCGACACCGAGATTGCACCCTCAACGTTCACGACCTTGTTGATGCCCCAGAGAAGGACGAGCAACGCCACCGAGACCCGGAGAAAAAGGAGTGTGCGGGCTTTCATGCGTCATTCCTCCCGTCTGCCGTCCGTCCATCACCCGGAGCGGAGGCCCTCCCGGAATGGGCGGCCCAGGTGCCCTCTTGTGGGGTCCAGCGTAGCGTTCCGGTGGGCCCATGGCCAGGAAGGAGCAAGCCTCCTGCCGCGCCTGCGCCGGGCGTTGCCGTCCCGGGGCGGGGACGCTACCCCTGTATTCTCCGGCGCCGCGGCTTCCGCTGCGAGGCTTCCCCGTGGAGACGGAGAACGGCGGATATCCCGCGAGGATCGGCATTATTCTTCAGGGGGGATCATGGGTGCGTGCAGACTCCCTTCCGTCCATCGCGTCACTGGTTGCGTCCTCCCCCTCCTCCTCCTCGCCGCGACCGCGGGGGAAGTGGCGGGGTGGCAGGAGGCCGTGCAGGAACCGCCGGAGGAGGGGCCGCTGGCTGCCGAGGTGGAGGCGCTCCGGACCGAGGTGGAGCGGCTGAACGCTGTAACCGAGCGTCTCGAGGCCTCGGCCCAGGCAGCCGGTTCGGCCGCGCAGCCGGGCGGCGTCGGGGCGCTCCTCGAGGGGGGCGCAGATCTCGGTCAGGCGACCGAGTCGGCCCGCCGCTGGGGGATCCAGTCCGTCATGGCGGTGGTCCTCCTGGTCCTGACCCACTTCGCGATCCGGGGCGCGAGCTGGGTCCTGATCCGGCTCGCCGAACGGAATGCGCGGCGGCGACTCCTCTTCCTCAGACTCGAGCCGATCGTCCGGACCGCGTTCTGGACCATCGCGATCTTCATCGTGCTTCGCGCCGTCTTCAGGATCGACGCGACGACGCTTCTCGCTGCCGGGGCTGCGCTCGGCGTGGCCGTGGGGTTCGCGTCGCAGGACATCCTCAAGAATATCTTCGGGGGTCTCGTCATCCTCGCCGACGGCCCCTTCCAGGTGGGCGACAAGATCTCTGTCGCGGGCACCTACGGAGAGGTTTCGGCGATCGGAACGCGCTCGACCCGGATCGTCACACCCGATGACAATGTAGTGTCGGTACCGAATTCGCAGATCGTCGAGCAGCAGGTGTCGAATGCCAACGCCGGGGCTCTCGACTGCCAGGTCGTGACGGATCTCTACCTGCCCGGGTGGGTGGACGTAAAGCTGGCAAGGGATCTCGCATACCGCGCCGCCATCACATCGCGCTACGTCTACCGGCGAAAGCCGGTCGTCGTACTCGTCCGTGACGAGCTGCGCGACACCTTCGTGACGCATCTGCGGGTCAAAGCGTACGTCCTGGACATCCGCTTCGAGTTCGCATTCATGAGCGACGTCACCGAGAGGGCCCGGGGTGCGTTCCGCGAGGCAGGCCTCATCCCGCCATGGCACGGCGCGAAGCCCTATCTCCGGGTCGATACCGCGGGAAGCGTTGCCGCGCCGGCTCCCAAGAAGTGACGGGCGCGGGCGCGGTGCCTGAGGGACCGGGGGCAGGACGGGAGGAACCGTCCCGCGGGAAGGTGGACGCCGCGCTGCTCGCTGCCTTCGATGTCTTCGTCGACAAGGCGATCGACCTAGAGCTCGCGGCTCTCGACCGGGTCGAGACCGAACTGACGGTCCCGGCCGTGGAGTTGCTGCGAACTATCGCGGTCCGGCACGGGGAGCTGGCGGTCGCGCTCGAGAGGGAGGGCGGTCGGACTGCCTACCGCCGGTCGGCCACCGACGACGTTCTCTTCGCACTGGCCGAAGGGCTCCGGGCCCACGATCTCGGGCGCCGGATAGTCGAGATCTTCGGCGAAGCGGACCGTGCGGTGGAGGAGATGGCCGGCGGCTTCGCGGCCGATTCCGCCCCGGGTCGGGCGGACGATCCGTCCGAGGCGGATCGCGCGGCGCATGCGTGGCTGGGGCAACTCGCCCGCGCGTTCGCATCGGGTTCCGTGCCTGGGGTACGGGCTGCGGTCCTGGATGAGCTCGCGGCCGCCTGGTTCTCGATGCTCGTCGGTCTGGGCGAAGCTGCGACACGCTGGTATCGCACGACGTCGGATGTAGAGGCAGCGTCGGGGCTCCAGGACATCCTCGCGGCCCATACCCAGGCACCGCGCTTCACCGTCGAGCGGTCTCCGGGCACCCTCGCGGCTGCGCTCGCGGATCTTCGCGAACGGGTCTGCCGGGAGGCGCGGGAAGCCGACCGCGATCGCCGCCCGCGAACGGGCGAGCGCATCCGGCGCCGTCGGCTTCGGCGTGGAGAGGAGCTCCCGGTTCCGGTTCTAGACGGGCCGGCGCTTGAGCGGCTCGACGGCGCGGTCTCCCGGATCGAGGCCGTCGCCAGAATGTCGGAGTTCGAGATCCGCATCCATGCGCTCTCCGGTGCCCTCGCCGCTGAGCTCTCCGTGCACTCCGCGCGCCTCTGCGGTCCGCTCCGCGCCGCCGAGGACACGATCCGGTCGTATCGCACAAGGGCCGCGGCGCTCTTTCCGTCCGAAGATGGGGAGCCGCCCGCCCGCGCGGAGCTCGCCGGGCAGGTCCGGTCGCTTCTCGCCGATGGCCGGCTCGAGATCGGTGGGCTTGAGCACGATCTCAGGCGGATCGACGGGCGGGCGGAAACCGGAGCGGCCGCGGACGGCTTGATCTCACGGATCCACGAGCATCTTTCGCGGGTGCCGGAGCGCGTAAGGATCCTCGCCCGCACGGATCCGGAAACGGATGTGCTCCCCTCGAAACTCGTAGGGCTTGATCTCCGGGAATGGGCCGCGCGGGCCTTCGGCGCACGCCGCCTTGAAGGCATCCGCGCCGCCATCGGTGAGGTCGCGCGCGTGGCATCTTCCACGGCCGAGCTCGTCCGAGGTGGGGAGAGCGTGCTCGCGTACAACCTGAAGACGGCTGACGCCGAGCTCTCGGGGGAGGCCGCCCTCGCGGACCTCAGCGTCGTGGCGGAGCTGGTCCTCGGCGGCTTGGAGCGGACCGCGGACCACCTGGGCCGGATCGCCGCGGATCTGGAGGAGGCGGAGGCCGCCGCCGTTGCGTCCGTCGGGGAGAGCTTGGCCCGCGGGTGCGAGGAACTCCGGGTCCGGCTGGGCCGTGAGGGCGCGTTGCGGGGGGAGGTAGAGGACGCGCTGACGGACATCGGCCGGCGCGCGGCTGACGCACGGGGCCGGCTCGGGTTGGCGGGACGCAAGGCCCTCGGGCGCCTGGTTGCCGTCGCGCGCGGCTCGCGGGCGCGGGCGCGCCTCCTCGTCCGGCGCGGCCAGCGCCTCGCCGGCATCGAGACGCCCGAGGAGGCGACTGCGGCGCAGAGGGCGCTCAGGATGCTCAGGCAGATCGATGCGGTGGCCGCGGGGCTTCCGTTCGTCTACCGCCGCCTCTTCTCGCTCGCTTCCCTCGCCGACCCCTCCCTCCTCGCCGACAGGGAGGCGGATCTCAAGGCGCTCGAGAGCGCGTGGGCGGAGTGGCAGGCGGGACACACGCGGGGACGGGTCCTCACGGGGCCCGCCGGGGGGACGCTCAGCGGCCTGCTTAACGCATTCGAGGAGGCCGCGGGCGGCACGTCCGACGTGCGGCGCGTCCGGCTCGAGAGGCGGATCACCGACGAATCCGTCCTTGCAGCGACGCTCGCCGCCGAGCTCCCCCTCCGGCTTCCGGTCGTGCCGGGCAACCTCGACGAGCTCGCCGCCGGGCTGACCCGCGGGCTCGACCGTCCCACGGTCGTGACGGTCGAACACTTCGAGCACACCTTCCTGCGCACGGTGGACGGGAGCCGGCTGGCCGCCCGCGCCCTCGAGTTCTTCTCCCGGACCGACGGGCTCGTTTTCTGGGTTCTCTCGGCTTCGGCCACCGGCTGGGAGATCATTCGCCGGATCGAGCCAGCCGCTGCCCGGCTTCTGGAAGTCCAAGCCGTGACACTCCCGGACCGTCCCGGCCTCGAACGGGCGATGATGGTGCGCCACCGCCGGAGCGGGATCCCCTGCCGGTTCGATGCGGGCGACTCTCCCCCCGCCGGGCTGGCGCGCCGTCTCGCGTCGGCGCGCGATGGGGCGGCGCGCCAATCAATTCTCCGGGACGCGTTCTTCCACCGGCTCTTCGAGCTCACCCATGGGAGCACGGCGCTGTCGCTCCTCTATTGGCTGCGCTCCGTCGAGTTCGATGCTGCGGCCGAACAAATGCGGGTGGTCCCGCCCAGAGCGCTCGACCTCGCGTTCCTGGACAGGCTCACTTGGGACGAGGTCTTCACGCTCCAGGCGCTCGTGGAGCACGGCTCGCTCACCGTGGAGGACCACGCGGCGGTGTTCGGAGGGACCGCCGCGACCAGCGCGCCCGTGTTCGAGTCCCTCGGGAACCTCCTCCTCCTCGAACCCCTCGGCACGGTTCGCGAGGTCGGGGAGCCGCTTACTTTCGGTACCGTCGAGACCGGCCGGCCGTATCAGGTGCGGTCCGTGCTCGTACCGGTCGTGCTGCGCCTCCTCCGGGGCCGGAACTTGGTCGACTAGCCGGGATCGCCCGGAGCGGCGGTGCGCGCTGGAACACGCGCAGGTGCCGAGAGCGCATCTGCCAACCTCGCCGGCCCGGACGTGGTGATGCACGTCGCGACACCGCGACCGGAAGGTGCGATCCGGTCTGGCTTCGGGGCGGGGCACGGCGACGGCGCGGGCTCGCGGCCGCCAGGACCGGGCGGATGCATCTCGGGTCCGCCCGCACCCGGCTGCTGAACACTCGCTGACCGGTCCGGGTCCCGACGCATCGGAGCAGGGGCCCGCTCTCCCCTCGATACCGGCCACCCTATCCCCACGGCAACGCTGCTCCCGGCGTCGCGGCCGCCGCCGGACCGCCGCCCGGCCACCTCCTCCACCGGACCAGATGCTATAATCCGGTGTCCGCCTGCAGCCGTGGGTCCCGACGGAGACCGGGGTTGGCACCTGATAGCTGCGCACCGAACGGAATAGCCTGCACATCAGGAGCGCGAACGACCGTGAACATCGGCCAGCTGAACCACTACCGGCGGAAGCTCGCATACGAGATGGACTCCTGGGACCTGCACGCGGCGCTCGGGAGCGGTGAGCCGGTCGTCGTGGTCGACGGACGATCGGAAGAGGCCTATGCGGCCGAGCACATTCCGGGTGCCCTGAACCTTCCCCACCGGCGCATCTCGTCGGACTCGACGGCGCTGCTGGACACCTCGATGACCTACGTCTGCTATTGCGACGGGATCGGGTGCAACGCCTCGACAAAGACCGCGCTCAAGCTCCTGAAGCTCGGATTCGCGGTCCGTGAGCTGATCGGCGGGCTGGATTGGTGGAAGCGCGACGGGTATGCGACCGCCGGCGAGAATGCGCGGCCCGGGACCCCTGTCGCCTGCGCGTGCTAGCACTCCCCTCTCCCGTCCAAACCGTTGCGGAGATCCACGTTCCGGCCCCGGGGCCCCGGGGCCGGGACGGCCGGTCCACGCCGTGCGCCGTGACGGGTAGTTGGCGGCACTCTATCTTGTCCCCTTGCCCGTAGCTCGGTCCACGAGCCGCACCCCCTCACGCATGGGAGACGATCATGAGGACTCGACTCGCTGCCGCTGTACCCGTCGCTGCGCTTGCGCTTGCCGCCCTCGTGCCGCCCGTCGCTTCGGCCCAGCAGAACTTCGACGACGTCCAGATCATCGCGCATCCCGTCACCGGGGGCATCTACTACCTTGAGGGCCGCGGCGGGAACATCGTGATCACGGTTGGCGAGGACGGCGTCGTGATGGTGGACGACCAGTTTGCCCCGCTCACCGACCGGATCCTGGCCGCGATTCGCGAGATCTCGGACGGCGAAATCCGCTTCGTGATCAACACGCATGTGCATGGGGACCACACGGGCGGCAACGAGAACCTGGGCCGGATGGGGATCCTGATTCTCGCGCGGGACGAGGTCCGGGTGCGGCTCGCCGAGCAGTCGCCGAAGGACGCGCTGCCCGTCCTCACCTATAGCGGCCCCATCACGATCCACCTGAACGGGGGCGAGGTGTACGTGGGCGTCCTCCCTCCGGGCCATACGGACGGGGACAGCTTCATCCACTTCCGCGACGACGACGTCGTTGCCGTCGGGGACGTCTTCCGGACCGTCGCATTCCCGGTCATCGACCTGGGCAACGGGGGCACGCTCGACGGGACGATCGACGCCCTGGCGATGCTCGCGGGACTCGGCGGGCCGGATACCCGCTACGTACCCGGGCACGGGGTCGTGTCGAGCCGCGAGGACATCGTGGAATTCCGGGACATGGTCATGACCGTCAAGGACCGGGTCACCGCGCTCGTGGCGGACGGGGCGAGCTTCAATGAGATGATGGAGGCGCGGCCGACGAGGGAGTTCGAGGCGAAGTGGGGGGATCCGGAGCGGTTCCTGACAGCCGTCTACGAGGAGCTGAGCGGCGGCGGGATGTAGGCGCGGAACGAGGCCCGCTCCCGTGCCGGCGGGAGGAGGCGGGTTCACCCGAAGGCGGAGGGGTCGTGGAAAGCCAGAGACGTTCGATGGAGCCGTGCCGGAGGGCCGGAGGAACCCGAGGGTTCGCCTCCGCGGCCGCTGTCGCCGTCGCGGTATGCGGCGCCCTCCCGCTTTGGGGCCAGGGTGCCGGGAGCCTCCCCGGGGCCCCGCCCGCGCTCGACGCCCGGCTCTACGGGGTTGCGGCCGCGGCGTCGTCCGGGCGGGTCGAGGCCGACATCCGCACCCTCGCCGGGTTCGGCACACGGAACACATTCTCGGACACGATCTCCCACACGCGCGGGATCGGGGCTGCGCGCCGCTGGATCAAGGCCGAGTTCGACGAGATCAGCCGGGCGTGCGGGGGGTGCCTCGAGGTGTCCTACCAGCGCAGTCGCGTCCTCGCGACCGAGAGCCCGCGGATTCCGCGGGATGTCGACATCGTCAACGTCCTCGCCGTGCTTCGCGGGACCGTCCACCCGGACCGCTACGTCGTCATGTCCGGCGACATCGATTCCCGGCCCTCCGACACGACGGACGGGGAGTCGGACTCACCGGGGGCGAACGACAACGCTTCAGGGATGGCCGGGACGATCGAGGCCGCCCGGATCCTCTCGGAATACCGGTTCCCGACGAGTGTCGTCTTCGCCGGCCTCTCGGGCGAGGAGCAGGGGCTCTGGGGCGGCCAGCACATGGCGGCCGTGGCGCGCGAGGAGGGGTGGGAGATCACCGCGGTGCTCAACAACGATATGATCGGCAACATCGAGGGGATCGACGGCGTGATCGACAACTCGACGTTCCGCGTCTTCTCCGAGCCGACGCCGCTCCCCGACTTCCAATCCGATTCGTGGAGCTACCGGACGAACGGGGGCGAGGTGGACGGCCCCTCGCGGCAGATCGCGCGGTACGTCGACCGGATTGCGGATCTCTACTTCCCGAACCTGGACGCGATGATGATCTACCGGCTCGACCGCTTCGGGCGCGGCGGGCACCATCGCCCCTTCAATGACGCGGGTTTCCCGGCCGTGCGCATCATGGAGGCGCACGAGCAGTACGAGCGGCAGCACCAGGATGTCCGGGTGGAAGACGGGATCGAGTACGGGGACGTGATCGAGGGCGTCGATTTCCGCTTCGCCGCGACGATGAGCTCGCTGAATGCGACCGTTCTCGCCGCGCTCGCCTGGGCGCCGCCCACCCCGGCGAACGTGGGGATCGGGGGCGCGGTGGGCCCGAGCACGACGCTCGCCTGGGATCCGGTCGACGACCCCAACGTGGCCGGCTACCGGGTGTACTGGCGCTGGACGACAGACGCCCAGTGGCGCTGGTCGCGCTGGGTCGGGGATGTGACGGAGTTCACGCTCGAGAACCTCGTCATCGACAACTATCTCTTCGGGGTCGCCGCGGTCGGACGTGACGGAAACGAGAGCGTCGTCTCGTTTCCGACTTCGGTCCTCCGGTGACGGGTCTTGCCGCCGCCGCCCGCTCGACCGCGGGCCGCGAGAGCCACGGGGCCGCCCTGGTCTGCATGTAGACCGGCGTCTGTCGAACCGCGCCGGCACGGGAGTGCGTGTCGGCTGCCGGCGCATCTTCCGCGAATCCGGTGTCTCCCCCCGGCCTCGGCTTCCCGGTTCCTGTCGTTGGCGTTCACGCCCGTGCCCCCGGTCCCCGGGCCGCGCGGCTGATCCGCGCGGCACTGCCCGCCGGTCACGTCCGCGCGCCTCTCTCTGGGGACTTGGCCGGCGTCCGCGGGTGCTCAGCCGCCCGCCGGAGGATCCGCGGCCGACACATCGGGTGAATCGGGGGTCCGGGAGAATGTTCGCCGGAGACTGATGGGAATGTCAGCCATTCGGGTTCTGGTGCGTGGCGCGTGCCCGTCAGGATTGCCGTCCTCCGGGACGGGCAGTTCCGGTCTACGTAAGGGCTACCGCCCCTCGCGCGGTTACGAGCGGGCCGCTCCGGACGAGCGCGAGGAGGGTGACCCCGGGAGGGAGCCCGACGAGGAAGGCGTCGACCTCCCGCTCGCTTCCCGCGAGCTCGACGGTGACGTGCTCGTCGTCGTGATCGAGTAGATGTGCTCCCCGTTCGGCCATGAACGCCTGGAAGAGTCCCGTGGCGGCGGGATCCACCGCCACCTTGAAGATCCCGAGTTCCCTCGCGATGTGATCGGTCTCCGTTCTGTCGGCGATCGCGACCACGTCGATGAGCTTCGCGAGCTGCTTGTTGATCTGGGCGACCACTGCCTCGGTGCCCTCCGTGACGAGGGTGAGGCGGGAGACGGACTCGTCCTCGGTCGGGGCCACGTTCAGCGACTCGATGTTGAACCCGCGTGTTGCGAACATCGAGGCGACGCGCGCGAGCGCCCCGCTCTCATTCTGGAGGAGGATGGAGATGACGTGTCGCATGGCTCGCGTGTGATTCCTGCCGATGGGACCGGGGTAGCGGAAGCCGCCCCTAGCCCGCCGGTTGCGCTCAGCTGGGGAGACGACAGTATTTCAGGTACCCGCCCGGTCGCAATCCTTGCCGCCGCGCGGCCGGAAGAACGGAAAGCGGATCCCCGCAGATGGAGCCCCGCCCGGCGATGACCGTGACCACACCCACTCCCGCGATCGCCCGGGTGGCCCAGCGCCACCCCCTCTCCGGAACCGCGATGACCGGGGCGGAGATGGTCGTGCAGGTGCTCGCCGACGAGGGAGTCGACGTGGTCTTCGGCTACTCGGGCGGCGCGATTCTCCCGACCTACGACGCCATCTTCCGCTACAACGCCCGGCACCGCTCTCCCTCGGGGGAGGAGCCGATGCCGTTGGTGGTGCCGGCGAACGAGCAGGGAGCGGGGTTCATGGCGGCCGGCTACGCCCGGGCGTCGGGGAAGGTCGGCGTTGTGATGGTGACCTCCGGCCCCGGTGCGACGAACACCGTGACACCGGTCCGCGACAGCATGGCGGATTCGGTTCCCCTCGTCGTGATCACCGGCCAGGTGCCCACGTCCGCGATCGGGACCGATGCCTTCCAGGAGGCGCCCGTCTCCGCGGTGATGGGCCCCGGGGTCGCCAAGCACGTCTTCCTCGTCACCGAGCCGCGCCGGCTCGAGGCCACCATGCGGACCGCCTTCGAGATCGCGCGGACCGGACGGCCCGGTCCCGTGGTCGTCGACATCCCGAAGGACGTCCAGAACTGGGAAGGAGTCTTTGCGGGGCGCGGGCGCCTTCCGATCACCGGATACCGGCGCCGCCTCGAGACCGTCGGGCGGAACCGCCTCGACGAGGAGAAAGCGCGGGAGTTCTTCGGGATCCTCGCCCGCAGCCGCAGGCCACTCATCTACGCCGGGGGCGGCGTGATCAATGCGGGCGCGGCGGATGCGCTCCGGGAGTTCGCCGCGGCGTTCCGGATCCCGGCGGTGACCACGCTCATGGGGATCGGGGCGATGGACACGACCGGCCCGCTCTCCATCGGCATGCTCGGAATGCACGGCGCCGCATCCTCGAACTACGCGGTCGAGGACTGCGACTTCCTCATCGCGGTGGGCTCGCGCTTCGACGACAGGGTCGCGGGGGTCCCGGACCGTTTCGCCCGGAAGGCGCACCGGATCGCGCACTTCGACGTGGACCCGTCGGAGATCGACAAGGTCAAGCGCGTCGACTGGCACCATGTGGGCGACCTCTCCCAGGCGCTCGGGAGGCTCACTGTGTACGGTCGGGAGCACGGCTTCTCCGGGGAGTTCTCCGCCTGGCTCGGCGAGATCGAGGAGCTCGCCGGTACGTATGGCTTCAACTACGATCGCGAGAGCCCGCTCATCCAGCCTCAGGAGGTCGTCGAGGCGATCAACCGCCTGACCTCGGGGGAGGCGATCATCAGCACAGGTGTCGGCCAGCACCAGATGTGGGCGGCCCAGTACTTCGACTTCCGTTCCCCCCGGCTCTGGCTCACATCGGGTTCGATGGGGACGATGGGCTTCGGACTCCCTGCGGCGATCGGGGCGCAGTTCGCCCATCCCGACCGGCTCGTCATCGACTTCGATGGAGACGGGAGCATCCGGATGAACATCGGGGAGCTCGAGACCGTCACGACTTACGCCCTCCCCCTTAAAGTGTTGGTGCTCAATAACTTCGGCGACGGCATGGTCAAGCAGTGGCAGAAACTCTTCTTCAAGGGTAGGCTCTCGGCCAGTGACAAGTCTCTCCACAAGAAAGATTTCGTGAAGACGGCCGAGGCGGATGGCTTTCGTTGGGCGCGCCAGCTGAGCCGGAAGTCGGAAATCGAGCAGACGATTCAGGAGTTTGTCCGCTACGAAGGCCCGGCCTTCCTCGAGGTCATCATCGACCCGGATGCGGGCGTCTATCCGATGGTCGGACCCGGGCAGGCGTACGAGGACATGATCACGGGGGATTTCATCCCGAGCCGCGACGAACCGGATCCGGCCAGCGAACCCGACACCTCCGGAATGTTCTGAGTCCGGCGGCTCCATCTTCGGGGTCGTCGTGGTGGCGGGCTCCGTCCCGAGTGTCGTGATCGCCGCCGCGGTCTGTCTCCTCGCACCCTTCGCGTGACGGCGGCCGTAGCGCATGCGTCACATTCCGGCCGTGACGCTCCATGCATACCTGAGCGGGCGCGCCCGGCCCGCCGTGCGGGCGGGGGTCGAGGAGCATCTGGGACGGTGTCGGCCGTGCAGGGAGGCGGCGGCACGGGCCGCCGCAGCTGCGGGCCAGGGTGGCGCTGGGCCGGCGGTGCCGCTGGCCGAGGCCGTCCGGTGGGAAGTCGCCCGCATGCGCGCGGTGCGCCGGAGCAGGGCGTTGCGGCGCGCCCTCGCCCTCGCCGCTCTCGCGGCCCTCCTCATGGGAGCGCTGCTCTCGCTCGCCGAATCCGGCTCCTCGCTCCGGGACCTCGTCGGACGGTTCTTTTTCTGGGCCGGCGTCGCCGGTCCGTGGAGCGCGGCCGCGTCAGCCGGCAGCCTCGAAGACGCCCGTCAGCGCGCCGAGAAAGTCGAGGTTGCTGAGTCCCCGCCTCCAGAGACTCTCGTCGATGTCCTCGCCCGAGTGCGTGAAGAGTCCGGTGAGCCGCGTCGACAGACTATCGCACCGCGACCCGAGCCAGTCCGCGGTCCTCAGCGTTTCGGTGAAGGGGATGACCTGGTCGGCGCGGGCGTGGAGCAGGCGGGCCGGGAGTGCGAGGCGCCCGATCCCGGGGAGCGGCTCGATGAGCGGGATCGACCGGCGGGCGGCTCGGACCAGCTCCGATACGATCGTCTCCGAGGCGCGGCGGTCGGGCTCGCCGGCGGCAGGGGGAGCGAAGAGATCGTACAGCGTGCGGTCCGCCGCGGGGAGAGTACTGCGGATCTCAGCCTTCGCCGGATCGGAGGAAGCGTTCCACGCCTCGAATTCCTGCTTCCCCGCCCGGATCGCGAGGCGGCGAAGCGCCGGGGCGACGGTGCCCCGGTCATCGAGGCCGGTGGCGTGCGGAAGGCAGTTCGCCCCTACGATCCACCTCACGTAGGGGTCGGGAGGCTGCCGGTAGGCGACGCCGTCCCACTCATGCTCGCCGGTGAAGGAGAAGCGGAAGGTCCGCTCGATGTCGGCGTAGCCCCCCCAGCCGACGACGGCTCGCAGCTTCGCCGCTAGCGCGGGATCGGCAGCCGCGGCGAGGGCCTGCGGCGCGCCGAAGGAGACACCCATGAGACTCACGCCGCCGGGGGCGATCCCCGGCCGTCCGGCCAGCCAGTCCACCGCGGCCCGGAGGATCTCCTGCGCCCGGATGGGGGCGAAGTCGAGCCGCGTCCACTCCCGGATCTCCGGCACGAGGACAGTCATCCCGGCGGCGGCGAGGGCGTGGTTGAACCGCCTGAGCTCGGTGTGCGCGAGCCCGCGCGGAGTCAGCCCGTGCAGGATGACCCACCCGCGGGCAGGGGATCCCCTAGCCCGCACGACGGTACCCCGAATGGAGCTGCCGTCCGCGAGGGGAATCGAGACCTCGACTTCGGCGAATCCGTTCGGCGGGGAGCGCCACGCAAGGGCGAAGCGGAGCGCGCTCAGCCAGGAGGAAAACCGAGTGTCCTTCATCCGTCGCTCCCTCGGGGCCGCCCGGCCCGCGTGTGCTGCCACCGGCATGCGGTACCCGCCCGCCTCCCGGTGCCCCTCCGGACCGTCCGCCCCCTCCCGCAGTCCGTGAACCGGGCCGGTCCACCCTACGTCTGGGCCGGGGCTTCCGCTCTCGCGGCGTTCGTCCTCTACGCTCTCACGCTGGCCCCGACCACAGCCTTCTGGGACGCGAGCGAGTATATCGCCACCGCGCATATTCTGGGACTCCCCCACCCTCCCGGGAACCCGCTCTTCGTCGTCCTGGGCAAGGTGTGGACGCTCCTCCTCGCCCCCACCGGCCTCTCGGTCGCCGTCCGGATGAATCTCCTGGCGGCGCTCACTTCGGCGGTGGCTACGGGCTTCTTCTTCCTCGTGATGTTCAGGATCCTCGAGCGTTGGGCGGAGGGGGAGGAGGGAGTTCCCGAGCCGCGCCGCCTCTCCCGGTGGCTCCCCCTTGCCGGCGCGTGGGCCGGGTCGATCCTCGCCTCGACCGCCTTCACCGTCTGGAGCCAGTCCACGGTGAACGAGAAGGTCTACACCCCGAGCGTGCTCGTCATCGCGATCGTTTCGTGGCTCACCGTCCGCTGGCTCGACCGGCGCGGGGAACCCGGGAGCGCCAGGCTCATCGTCCTCGCCGTCTATCTGATGGTGCTCGGCTCGACGATCCACCTGATGTCGCTCCTCCCGGGACCCGCGCTCCTCGCTACCGTGCTCGCCGTGCGTCGGCACCTGCTCCGGGACCGGCGCTTCTTGGCCCGGGCCTCCCTCGCGGCCGTCGTCGGGCTCTCCTTCAACCTCGTCCTCCCGCTCCGGGCGGCGGACCAGCCGGTGATCAACGAGGGGGAACCCACCTGCGATTCCGCGGTAGGCGCGGTGGTCGCGGTCTACTCGCTCGGGCGCGCGGGATGCCCGGCACTCGCCGCCAACCTCTCGCGGGAGCAGTACGGCAAGCCTTCGATTCTCACCGACCCGACCTCCGATCTACTCGCCCCGGAACCCCGCGGCATAGGGATCCTCACCCACCAGTTCCTGAACTATTTCCAGTACTTCGACTGGCAGTGGGGCCGAGGGCTCGCGTCGTCGGAGACCCCGGGCAATGCCCGGCTCGCCTTCAGCCTCGTCTTCCTCGGACTCGGGATCTGGGGCGTGCTCCTCGCACGCCGCGCGGGCCGCGGGGCGTTCGTCTACCTCGCAGTGCTCACCCTGACCCTCACCCCCGCGCTCGTCGTCTATCTGAACTTCCGTTACGGGTATTCCCTAGACCCCGGACTCCCGCCCGGCGTCCAGCGCGAGGTCCGCGAGCGGGACTATTTCTTCATCGCCTCCTTCCACCTCTGGGGTTTCCTTGCCGGTGCGGGGCTCGTCGCGGCGTGGCGCTGGGCCGTCGGGCCGCGTCTCTCGCGTCTCGGCCTCGCCCTCGGTTCGCCGGTCCTCCTGCTCGCTCTCGTCCCCCTCGTCTTCAACTGGAACTGGGCGGGCCGGAGCGGGGATTACGCGGCCCGCGACTGGGCCTACAACCTCCTGCAGAGCGTCGAGCCCTACGGGATCGTCTTCACGAATGGGGACAACGATACCTTCCCCCTCTGGTACCTCCAGGAGGTCGAGGGCGTCCGCCAGGATGTCACCGTCATCGTCGTCCAGTACCTCATGACGCAGTGGTATCCCCGGCAGCTCAAGTACCACACAGACCCGGCCCGGCAGCGGCCCTTCAACGACCCCGTCGCCCGGACCGTCTACGGGGAGCCGGCCGGCCGGCCGACGCGGCCGATCACCACACTCACCGACGAAGAGCTGAATTCGGTAGGCTTCGCGGTCCTTCCCCAGGAATACACGGTTAATGTGGGCACCCAGCCGGTCCGCTACCCCGAGGGGTTCCAGTTCACGCGCGCCGATCAGCTCGCCCTCGCGATCGTCCAGGACGCCATCGCCGAGCGCCCGGTCCACTTCGCCAGCACCGGGACGATCGCACGCTCCCTCGGGCTCGACCCCTACGTCGTCCGCCAGGGGATCGCCGGGAAGCTCCGGCTCGAGGGACTCGAGGATGCGCCCGGCGTCGTGCGGGTCTCCGAGAACATCGGAGGGGAGTGGATCGACCTCGAACGTTCCATCCAGCTCGCCGAGGAGGTGTTCAGCTACCGGGGGCTCATCGACCGCCCGATCTGGGAGGACCGCTCAACGCTCAACATCCCGTGGCACTTCTACTTCCTCTATCTGCAGATGGCCGACGCCGTCGCCCGGGCGAGAGAGGGCGAGGAGCTGAGCGCTGCGGAAGAGGAGAGGATGGAGCGGTTTCTCGATCGTGCCGACCGGTTCCTGCTCACCGCCGAGGGGGGCACGGCGATCGCGCGGCCACCCGCCGCGTCTTGACCGGCGCTGGCCCCGGCCAGCACCTCCGAGGATGACCGAGGCCATCGGATTCCACCTGAGTCCCCCGTCGTGCCGCCCAGACGGGTACGTCAGGCCCACCACCGGGCAAACCGGACAAGTCATGCGCCAACAAACGGGTACAGGTTCGTTGGCTTCCGAAAAGACGCCGATGGGGCGTTGTCCCCGTTTTTCGGGGTGAATATATTTCAGGCCGTGCCGGACGGCTGCGCGGGGTCCTCGTCTCCACACCCGGCCGCGGTCCTGCCGGTGCGTTGCGACAAGGGACGTGGGGTGGACGCAGCTTGGTAGCAGATTGAGCCTGTCGGGGGGGTCGCAGATGATGAGACGAGCAACTGTTGCGGTGGCCATCGGTGTCGGCGTGGTGATGGCCCACGCAGTCCAGGCGCAGGAGCAGTGGTCCGTCGAGCTCGGGGCCGTCGGCCGCTACTCGATCTACGATGCGGATGTCGGGGTCGAGAACGGATTCGGGATCGTCGGAGGCCGGGGCGGCCTCTACGTGGCTGACAACCTCTCGGTCGAGGGCGAGGTCACATACGGGGAGCCCGAGCTCTCCGGCGGAGCTGCGTGGCAGGGCCGAAACTACATCAGCCACCTCCTCCTTCAGGGCCGCCTCGTCTACACGGCCTGGCTGTCGGAGAGCACGGGTCTGCTCCTCGGTGCCGGTTTCCATCATGACAACTACTCGAGGGCACGCACGGTCGGCGCGCGCGGGTGGGGCGGCACTGGCCTTCTCGGGCTCCGCTACCGCTTCAGCGAGTACATCTCGGCGCGCATCGAAAGCACCGGGCATCTCGTTTCCGAAGATCCGGACACGCATGTGGCGCCGCGGCCCTCGACCTTCAATGTCGGGCTCCAGGCCGGCCTCAGCGTCGTGTTCGGGATGAGGGAGGTTGAGCGCGTTGTCGAGCTTCCCGCGCCCCCGCCGGACACGGTCATCGTCACGAGGGAAGTGGCGCCGCCGCTCCCGCAGGGCACGCCCACGGAGATCTGCATCGCGACCGGGGAGAACGTCACCGTCTACCTGACGCCACAGGGAGACACGCTCGTCGGGCCGAACCGCGTCGCGATCAGCTCGCTCGCGCCGGGCGTGGGTTTCGCGGGCGCGTATGCGGAAGGCCGCGGGTGGTTCGAGGCCGATGAGCCCTTCGAATTCGACGGGCGGGAGTATGTCCAGTCGGGTGGCGAGGTCGGGCTGGACTGCACGGCCATCATGCAGGTCGGCACCCATGACGGGGTCCAGCTCTTTGCGGATGTGAGCGCATCGAGCCCGTACGAGACGGTCTACGTCCCGGTCCGGCCCGGCGTCTGGCAGGCCTACCAGGCGGATCTGGCGGCCGTAAGGGCGTAGCGGGAACGGAAGGCAGCGACACGTCGAGGGCCGGTGCCGCCCCGCGCGGGGTGGCACCGGCCCTCGACGTGTTACCGGGATCCGGGACCGCGATGGGCCGGGATCACCCCGGGTCCCGCGACCAGGTCGCAACCCCAGTCCAGTGGTGGTCCAGCTTCGCCGGACAGTCCATGGAGGGCAGGCCGGATTCCCGCCGGTCGCGGCAAGCTAGGGTTCCTCCGCATTCTGCCGGAGGTGGTATCGCTTCGGCATCCTGCCGGACCGGAAGGTGCGGGCTCCGGACCGAGCCCCGGCGCTCGGGATGGTGGGAGTGTGCGCGAATGCGGAGGCCTCGTGGCCAGCTCCGGTCCCGGACCAACCGCCGACCGTCAGCTGGCGGAGATCGCGGAACGGACCGCGAACGCAACGGCGGTGCAGGGTGGATCAGAGCTGCGTGCACGTGGGGGAGCGGCGGCTGCGGCCGATCGAGACATCCGGTACGCTACGAGTCAGGCTCCGGGCACTAGCTGTGCCCGCCGGCGCACTGGTCCATTCGGCTCAGTACCGCGCAACGTCTCGCACGGCGGCGAGCACGTCGCGCGCCTGCGGCAGGATCGCCTCCTCGAGCTGAGGAGCGTAGGCGACCCAGACATCTAGCGACGCGACCCGCCGCACCGGAGCGTCGAGCCACGCGAAGAGCTCGTCGGCGATCCTCGAAGCCACCTCGGCGCCCATCCCGAACGAGAGGGGGTCCTCGTGGACGACGATGACCCGGTTCGTCTTCCGCACCGACTCGCCGACGCGTTCCATGTCGAGGGGGCTGACCGTGCGGAGGTCGATCACCTCCACATCGATCTCGTCGGCCTCCCACGCGATCCGTGCGGCGTCGAGCGAGCGCTTCACGAGCGCGCCGCAGGTCACGACCGTCACGTCGTCGCCGGGACGCACCACCCGGGCCTTCCCGAACGGGATCATGAACTCGCGGCCCGGATAACTCCCCTTGTTGTGGACCTGCCGGTAGAGGTGCTTGTGCTCGAGGAAGAGGACGGGGTCGTCGCAGCGGATGGCCGTGCGTAGAAGACCGTTCGCGTCGCGGGCCGTCGAGGGGAGGACGACCCGCACCCCGGGCGTGTGGGCGAAGATGCTCGCGCCCGTCTGCGAGTGGTAGATCGAGCCTCCCTTCAGGTAGCCCCCATACGGCGCGCGGATGACCATGGGCGCGGACCAAGCGCCGCCCGACCGGTACCGGACGGTGGCCACCTCGTTGCGGATCTGGTGCATGGCGGGCCAGATGTAGTCGAAGAACTGGATCTCCACGACGGGCTTGAGCCCGCGGATGGCCATCCCGTAGGCGCGGCCCACGATGTTCGCTTCCGCGAGGGGGGAGTTGAAGACGCGGTCGCCCCCGAACGCGCGCTGGAGTCCGGCGGTCACCTTGAAGACGCCGCCCTTTCCGGGTACCTCCTCGAGCACCTCCTCGCGGGAGGCGTCGGCCACGTCCTGGCCGAAGCAGACGATCCTCGGATCCCTCGCCATCTCGTCGCGGAGGCAGGCGTTCAGGAGGTCGACCATCGTGTGCTGTTTGGCCTCCCCGCTTCCGCTCCGGCCGGCCCGTTCCGTGTCGAAGCGGACCGAGGTTGGATCCACCTCCTCCGAGTAGAGCCAGCGGAGCGCGGTGTCGGGCTCCGGCTGCGGGCGCTCGACGGCGCGGTCGGCGTCCCCGGAGATCTCGGCGGCGAGCGTCTCGGTGAGCCCGTCGAGCTCGTCCTCGTCGGCGATGCCCGCCTCGACGATCAGCGTGCGCGCGCGGAGCACCGGGTCGCGGGTCTCCCGCTCCACTCGCTCGAGCGTCGGGCAGTAAGCGCGGTCGTCGTCGGATTCCGAATGCGACCGGAGGCGCACGGTGTGCGCGTGGAGGAGCGCTGGCCCTTTCCCCGAGCGGGCGTATCCGATCGCCTCTCCGCCCACAACCCAGGAGTCGATCAGGTCCGTGCCGTCGCACCGGAAGACGGCGAGGTTCGGGAAGCTCGCCACCAGATCGGAGATGCTCCCGCCGGCGGTCTGCACCTCGACCGGCACCGAGATCGCGTATTCGTTGTCCTCGATGAGGAAGACGACGGGCAGCCGCAGGTTGCACGCCGTGTTCAGCGCCTCCCAGAACTCGCCCTCCGACGTTGTCCCGTCCCCCCCGCAGACGATCACGATCTCGTCGTCGTCGAACTCCTCGATCCAGGGCCTGAGGTCCGGAAGGCGCTTGGCCCGGTGCGCGGCTTCCGCGGTCCCGACCGCCTGGAGGTACTGTGAGCCCGTCGGCGAGGAGACGCTCACGATGCGGAGCGCCGGCTCGCTGAAGTGGACGGGCATCTGGCGTCCCCTCGATGCGGTGTCCTCGGCCGCGCCGGCCCCCTGCAGGAAGTGCTCATAGGGGGTCTGGCCCATCGCGACAGCAAACGGGCGGTCGCGGTAGTAGGGGTAGATCCAGTCGGATCCGGGGCGCAGGTGCCGGGTGATGGCTACCTGGATCGCCTCGTGTCCGGCGGCCGAGAGCTGGAAGAAGACCTTGCTCTGGCGCTTCAGGCTCATCTCCCGCTCGTCGATGAGCCGGGAGACGAGCATGAGACGGTACATCTCGAGGAGGTCGCTGGGCTCGAGCCCGCGGAGGTCCCGAACCGAGGTGGTCTCAGGTTGCGGCATCCTGGTGGTGACGTCCCCTCCGGTCCGGCGTGCTCGTCCTCTTCTGCGCGGGGAGGGGGGCGCGGCTCGGCGGGGTCTCCCTCCCGGAAAGCGGGCCCAGACAAGATAGGGTGGCGGGAAGGTCGGGCAAACCCGGGCCCGGAACGGGACTCCCGCCCCGGCGCAGGGGTGCCGTTATGCGCCCGGGCGCATACGGTCGAGTTGCTCGCTGAGCGTCCGGGGATCGGTGGCGGGGAGCCCGCAGGCGAAGTTCACGCAGACGAAGGCGGCGGGTCGGCCGTCGACGGGCCCGCGCCCCTCGAGAAGCGGGGTCTCCGGGATCGGTTGATCTGGGTCATCCTCCGGAAGCTCGGGATCGCGGCCGGTGACGACCCGCGTCGGAAGGAACGGCCGGTGCGCCTCCCGGAGGAGAGCGTCGGTGGCGCTTTCGCCACGCCGCCCGATCACGGCGATCTCTACGGGCCGGGCCGCGAGCCGTCCGGCAACCGAGAGGAGGCGCCCGAAGGCGGACGGGCCTGCCTCCATCGCGCGCGCCTCGCGTGCGACGATCGCCTCCGCGGCCCGGATCCGCCCGGAGTCCCCGAGGAGCCGGCCGAGACGCATCCGGAGTTCTGCGGCGAGCGCCGTCCCCGAGGGGACGGGGTTGTCGGTGACCTCGCGAGGGCGGATGAGAAGCGCCTCTCCGTCGGAGGGCGTGTCGTGGAGGAGCCCCGTCTCCCCGTCCCGGAAGCGTGCCTCAACCTCGAGGTCTAGGCGGACCGCGGCCGCGAGCCACCGTCCCTCGAGCGTCGCCTCGTGGACCGAGAGGAGCGCGTTTCCGAGCCCGGCCACGTCGTCGAGGAACCCCGGCACCTCCGCCTTCCCGCCAGAGATCTGGTGGCGGAGCGCCCCCTCGGCCGAGAGGCCGGCCAGAAGGCTCGCCGCTGCGTCCTCCGCCGCCCTGACGTAGCTCGCCTCGTCGAGTGCCGCGCCGGTCTCGGCGAGGGCGCGGATCACGAGCGCGTTCCACGAGGCGAGGATCTTCTCGTCCCGGAACGGTGCCTCGCGCCGGGTGCGCGCCTCCTTCAGGACCGCCCTGGAGGCACGGAGCCGGGCCTCTAGGGCGTCCGGGGTGATCCCTTCGCTTCGAGCAACGCCGGCAAGGTCGTGGGGGAGGTGCAGGATGTTCCGTCCCTCGAAGTTCCCCTCCTCCGAGACATCGTAGCAGCGCGAGAAGAGCCGGGCCTCCGCCTCCGGGAGGAGTGCCGCCACCTCCGCGGGCGTCCAGACGTAGAAGCGCCCCTCCTCCCCCTCCGAATCCGCGTCGCGGGCGGTGTAGAACCCCCCCTCCGGCGAGCGGAAGTCGTCCAGCAGATCGTCGAGGATCCCGCGGCAGACCTCCTCGAGCCACCTCTCGCCGGTGAGCTGGAACGCCCTCAGGTAGACCTGAGCCAGGAGCGCGTTGTCGTAGAGC
>JAAXGI010000245.1 GCA_012267505.1 Gemmatimonadota bacterium | reverse complement strand
CCAACTCCGGGCCGTGGACCATCGCCGGATCGTGGAAGTCGCCCCTGGCGAACCGCCCGGCCTCCTCTTCGAGATGCTCCCGGACGAGTGCGACCTGGCGGGGGTCTCCGGTGTTGGCCACCACCTGCTGGATGCCGCCGAATCCCGTCTTCTCTAAGACATGCACCGTCACGTCGAGGTCGAAGGGCATCACCTGGCTGCCGGCGGCGGCGACCGCGGCCCGGCACGCCGCGAGATCGGCGGGCCGATCTGGCCGCCCGGGTCCGGGAGGATCCCGCCCGCGGCGCCCCCCCGCCCGTCGCCGCTCCCGACGGCCGTGGTGATGCCGCTGACAACGTGCCGGGCGGCACCCGCATCCTGTCGTCTGCGACAGGTACATCCGGACAACGCGGATGATCCGGCCCGGACCCGCGAGGCCCGAGTGCCGCCGCGCCGACAGCCGGGGCGCCTCTCTCGCCCCCAAAGGTTGACGCATGCACCGGGGTGGGATACGATGGCCGGATTGCACTCGTTGAGAATGATTCTCATTTACATACCGAGAGGGGTGCTCCCGATGCCATGTTCCACCCGAGCACACCCGCTCTCTGCCGCCGCCGCAGCCCTCGCCCTCGTGGCCGGCTGCACCTCGGGAGCGCAGACCTCTTCCCCGCAGCCTCCTTCCCCGGGTGACGCCTCGGAGAACTCCGCCGCCGAGGACCGGCTCGGCGTGCTGGTCATGGCGCACGGCGGCCGCGCGGAGTGGAACGGGCATGTGCGTGCCTCGGTCGCGGAGCTCGGCGAGCGCATCCCGCTCGCGGTCGCCTTCGGAATGGCGGACCCGCACACCCTGCAGACCGCCCTGGACGAGCTTGGCGCCCGGGGGGTGGGCACCATCGCGGTCGTGCGCCTCTTCCTATCGTGCGATTCCTTCCTCCACCAGACCGAGTTCCTCTTCGGCCTTCGTCCGGATCCTCCCGAGCGGGCGATGATGGGACACCGGATGGTGGCCGGCTCCGATCTGCCCCTCCTCGAGACCGACGCGCGGATCCTCATGGACCTGGCCGGAATGGCGGGCTCCGACCAGGTGAACGGGATCGTGCTCGCCCGGGCCCGTGGCTCCTCGCCCGTTGCGAAGGCAACGGGCGTGCTTCTGATCGCGCACGGCATGGGCGCGGAGGAGGAGGACCGGCGTCTGCTCAGCGCGATGGAGCGGAGCGCCGCGGAACTGCGGACGGCCGGGCACGGGGAGGTCCGGACCGCCACGCTGAGGGAGGACTGGGCGGAAGCAAGGGCCGCGGCGGAAGGGGAGATCCGGGCGACCGTCTCTAGGATGGGCGGCGAGTGGGACCGTGTCGTCGTGATACCGTACCGGGTCTTCGGATTCGGGCCGTACGCCGAGGTTCTCGAGGGACTCGACTACGTCGGCACCGAGGGGCTACTTCCGCACAGCCTCGTCGGGGAGTGGGTCGCCGCCCGGAGCTCGGCCGTGTTCTGCGCGGCCGGTCTCGTTCCACCGCTCGGACCCTGCTAGGCTGTACCCGTGCCGGCGTCCCGCTGACGCCCGCCGGACCCCGTCGGCGGCACGTGCTCCGTTCTCCCCCGCAGGGCCCGCTGGCCGCGGGAATCCCCGAAACCGGACAGTACCGACAGATGCCAGCCAGACTCCATCCCGTCCCCGGTCGTGCGCGCAGTTTCCGGGGCACGGACACGCTCGTTCTCCTCCCGCTTCTCCTCCTCAGCCTTCCCGCGTGCGAGTCGGAAGTCGTGGCTCCCGATGAGGTCGTCTTCGAGGAGGGGGAGATCATGCTCAACGCGTCGTCACGCGTCGACTTCGTCTACCTGAATCTGGCCGACGGCGTCCAGGTCACCCCCGCCGACCCCGTGAGCTCTATGGAGTGGCACATCGCGTTCCGGCGCTTCTCGGTCCGTCTGAACGGCGGGGTCTCGGGTCCGGGCTCTGTGGCGGGCTACAATCTCGGGACGAATGCGGGAGCTGCCGGGGAGGAGGTCGTGGCCCTGACGCCCGCCGACGGACGGGCGGCCTTCGAGGCGGTGACGGAGGCCGACATCCCTGCGTCCTCGTCCTTCGTCGAGGACGGCCTGGCGCCCGATCCCGGTTCTTCCTGGTTCCGCTTCGAGCCCCAGATCGGAACTCTCGTCGCGGATCCGCGGGCGGCGTGGAAGGTGCGGGAGAGCTCGGGACGGGGCCACGCGCTCTTTCGGGTCGTGGAGCTCCGGATGCAGGGGCAGCGGCCCCTCGGGCTCGAGATCGAGTACCGCCGCCAGGACCCGGGTGGCACGCTCGGCGAGGCCGGAACCGCGACGGTCGACCTCACCAGGGGGCCGGGATTCGTGGGCTTCGCCGGGAGCGGCGCGCCCGGGGCCGCGGGCTGCGACTGGGACATCGGGATCTCGCCCGAGTTCGCCGTGCTGGTCAATGCCGACTGCGGGGCCGGAACCTTCCCGCTCGATGTCGCCGAGGACTTCGCCACCGTGACCGAGGCGGATGACGCACCCGACTACGCCGGCTTCCTGGCCGTCATCTCCGGGGCGTTTCCGGCGGGCGTGGACGACGCCGGCGGGATATTCTGGTACGGCATCCAGGAGACGAACCGCATGTGGCCGACCCACAACGTCTTCCTGGTCCGGGCGGAGGGGGAGGTCTACAAGGTGCAGGTCCACGACTACTACAACGCAACCGGAGAGTCCGGATTCCCGTCGGTGAGGTTCCGTCGGCTCCGGTGAAGCGCGCCTTCCGCGCGGGACTCCTGGCGGCGCTCGGGCTCCCTGCCGCCCTGGCGGCCGCCGGCCTCGAGGCCCCGGCGCGGGAAGGGCTCCAGGCGGTGTCGGCGGGCCGGGTGCGGGACGAGGCGTCCGGCGCCGGCGTCGGCGGGGCCAGCGTGGCCTGGAGGCCTCCAGGTTCCTCCGGCGCGCCTCCGGCGGCGGGCCCGGTCGGCGAGCCCGTTTTCACCGACTCGCGCGGGGCCTTCGAGGTGCCGGATTCCTGGGGCCCCGGGGGGACGGTCGAGGTGGCCGGCCTGGGCTACGCCACCCGCGCCCTGGGCTGGGAGGAGGCGGTGGCGGCCGGTTGGCGGCTGGAGCTCGGGCGTGACCCTCTCGCACTGGACGAGATCCTCGTGACCGTGGGCGCGCGCGCTCTCCGGCGCTCGGAGATCGCCATCCCTGTCGAGAGCATCGAGGCGACCGAGATCGCCGCAGCCGGGGCGGCCTCGGTGGACCGCCTCCTCGGCGAGCTTCCTGCCGTGCAGATCATCGGGAACGCGCCGACCGGAGCGAACCTCGTGATCCGCGGGATCGGCGGCGCGCGCGTGCTCGTCCTCCTGGACGGCCAGCCGGTGACCGGAACGCTGATCGAGAACCGGGACCTGAGCCGGATGTCGCTCGCGGGAAGCGACCGGGTCGAGATCGTCAAGGGCCCCCTCTCGTCGCTCTACGGATCCGACGCGCTCGGGGGCGTCGTGAACGTCATCACCCGGCTCCCGCCGCCGGGATTCCGCCTTGACGCTCGTGCGCTCTCCGGCGGACGGGGCCGGCAGGAGGCGGAGGCGACGGCGAGCGGGGGCGGGCGCCTCCGCTACGGGGTCACGGGAGGCTGGCGCCAGGAGGACCAGGTACCGGGGGTGGTGAGCGGGGGCCAGGACGCCTTCGCGCGCGTCTGGGACCTGCGCTCCCGCCTACGGTTCGCCGTGACCGACGACTGGGAGGTGCGCGGCGGGCTAACCTATCTCCGCGAGCGCCAGCGGTGGCCGGTCGGCGGGGGATTCTCGGGTTTCAACGACAACACGGGCCTCTCCGGGTGGGTCGAGACGCGGCGGAGCACGGGTCCCGGCGAGTGGAGCGCACGCCTTTTCGCCGAGGACTACGAGCACCTCTTCCGGAGTGCGCGCGGCGACGCCCCGTTCGCCGGCGACCGGGAGAATGCCCAGCGGGAGAGGCTCGTCAAGGCGACGGCGGGCTACGCCACGACCCGGGGAGACCACGATTTCGACGTCGGGATCGAAGTGGCCGCACGCCAGATCCGGTCACCGGACAAGCTCGTCGAGGACCGCGCGTCGGACGACCAGGCCGCGCTCTTCGCGCAGGACGCGTGGCGGCTCGGAGCCGCGGTCGTGACCGGCGGGATGCGCTACACCCGGAACAGCCGCTGGGGCTCGAACCTCTCACCCTCCCTCGGGCTCACCCGCCCGCTCGGCGAGAGGCTCCACTTCCGGGCCGCCGTGGCCCGGGGCTTCCGGGCGCCGTCCTTCAAGGAGCTCGGCTGGAGGCACGTCAATCTCGGCGCAGGCTACCTGGTCGAGGGCCACTCCGACCTCCAGGCGGAGCGTTCATGGAGCGTGTCTGCCGGAGCCGAATGGCGCCCGACCGAGAACGTCGTCGTCGACGCTGAAGTCTATTCGAACCGGATCGAGGATCTCGTCGAGCTCGGGTTTGTCGGCAACGCTCCGAGCGGTCTCGTCGTATACTCCCCGCGCAACCTCACGGATGCGGTGACGCAGGGGTTCGAGATGTCTCTCCGCACGCTGCTCGGAGAAGGCGAATTCTCCGTCGGCTACGCGTATCTGGACGCCTATGCCGGCGCTGCCCGCGAGCCGCTCGACCGGCGCGCCAGACACGCGGGGCGCGCCCGGGCCACCTGGACTCCGGAGGTGCTCCCGGGGCTTCGCCTGGACGGAACGCTCCACTTCACCGGGAGCGCGCCCATCGTTCTGACGCTGCCTGACGGAGTCACGGTTCCCGCAGGCACACAGGAGCGGTTCACGGCCGTGGACCTGCAGGTGGCGCTTCCCGTGGCGGGGAACGTCGAGCTGCTCGCCGGCGTCGACAACCTCTTCGACGCCCGCCCCGGAGGGTGGCAGGGGATCATCGAACGCCGGTTCCGCCTGAGCGTAGGGCTCCGGGACCTCTTCGCCCGCTGAGGGCGCCGAGCACCGGCAGCCCGGCGTCTACATCCGCGTCGGATTCGGTACGCACCGGTGTCCGGGGAGCCGGAGCGAATTGGGGTTGACCGGATGCGGCAATAGAGTCACACTATATCGCAAATGCGATACAGGAGGCTCGGATGAAGACGCACAGTTCGATGCTCCACGTCCGGATGGACACGGAGATGAAGCGAAAGGCGACGGCGGCACTCGCGGCCATGGGGCTGACGGCCTCGGAGGCAGTCCGACTGTTCTTCCACCGAATCGCGGTCGATCAGGCCTTCCCCCTCGAACTGAAGGTGCCGAACGCCAAGACCAGGCGGGCGATGGCCGAGTCGGAGGAGATGATGAGGCGGGGGACGGCGCGATTTGCCAGCGCAGACGAGATGTTTGCGGAGCTTGAAGAAGCCGGCAGCCGGTAAGCGGGCGCGGCCGCCGCGCCGCGTGGACTTTACGCGGGGCTTCCTAAAAGATTGGCAGCGTCTCTCGCGTTCCGGCCGATACGACATGAACCGGCTCAAGGCGGTCATGCTCGACCTCATCGCCAACGACGCCCCGCTCGGTCCTGAACGGAGGGACCACGCGCTGAAAGGCACATGGACGAATCACCGTGAATGCCATATCGGCGGGGATTTCCTGCTGATCTACCAGATCGACGATTCGCCGAAGCCGAGCGGCTCGATCAACTTCGTGCGAGCTGGGACCCACGCCGAACTCTTCAAATGACTCCGGTCGGCTACGCCCGGGGTGCCTCAGCCTTGATCGAAGAAGTCCTCGTCCAAACTCTTTATCAGGATAGGTGGCCGATGCGGGTCGCGTACGCGAACCCCGACATCGCACCGGGCCGTCAGCCGAGCTGCTGAGGTTGCCGGGCTCGGGTAGAAGCGGCCCCGATAGTTCGTGCTCACTGATCCACAGGTGCAGCAGCTTCGTGAGAGTTCCGAGCTCGGGCGCGTCGGTGAAGCGAACCGCGAGAAGGCACTGGCGACGTTGTCGGCGCAGGCCTCTTCACGTTTCCCGGCCGCGCGTCCTACACCGGGCGGCACGCAGGGGGACCCGGCGACCTCCGACCCCTCCAAAGCCAGCCCTCCCCTTCAAGAGACACGAGTCGGACGCGGGCGGCGGCTCGCGCCGTCCTTCCGGACGCAGACGGTTGGGTCCGCTTCTGCGGGCGGGCGTCAGGCCGCCACTCTCCCGGCGGAGTCAAGCCGGCCCTCTCCCTCAGGCGCCCGTATCAGGGCGTCGTTCCCAGGGCTAGCCCGACCACCTTGGCCGGGTCGGCGCCCGGCTTCGGGGTCAGCTTCTGCGCCCGTCCGTTGTAGATCTCGGCGAGGTAGAGATTCCCGTCCTGGTCCACGCTGAACTGGTGCACCCCGTTGAGTGCCCCGGGATAGCTGCCAGCCGTTCCCCAGCCGTAGAGAAATCTCCCCTCCAGATCGTACTTGAGGATCTTGTTGGTCTCGCCGTCGGCGACCCAGAGGTGCTGGTCGGCACTCATGAGCAGCGCGTCGGGCGACCGGATGTTCGGCCACTGGTCCAGGTAGGTGCCGTTCTCGTCGAAGACCTGGATCCGCGAATTGGAGCGGTCGGCTACGTAGATCCGGCGCTCGTGGTCGGTGGCGATCCCGTGGAGCGTCTCGAACTGCCCGGGGCCTGAGCCCAGGGTGCCCCACTCCATCAGGTAGTTGCCTTCCGCATCGAACTTGACGACCCGGCTGTTGATGTATCCGTCGGCGACGAAGAAGGTACCGTCGGGAAGCCAGGCCAGGTCGCTCGGTCGGCCGAAATGCGTCTCGTCGTCTCCCGGCACCCCGGCCTCGCCAAGCGTCAGGACCAGCTCGCCGCCGTAGGTGAACTTGAGGATCTGGTGCAGGTTGTCGTCGACCACCCAGACGTGCTTCTCGGGATCATAGGTGTCCATCCTGATCAGGTGCGGCCCGCGCCCTCCCTCCCGCGCGAAGAGCTCGTCTGCCTGCGGCCAGGTCTCCACCAGGGCCCCCTCGCCGTCCACCACGATGATGCTGTGTTCCCACCGCGGCGTCCCCGTCGCCGCCACGCGCGGCGGGTCGAGCGCGCCGTACGGGGTGAAGGGCGCGGCGTCGGGGGGCAGCGGGAGCATTCCGCGCTGCGCGATCCAGATCCTCTCCGGCGTCTCGGCAAACACGCCCGAGGTCGATCCCCAGGTCCATCCGTCCTGGTCGGCGAGCGGACGGGGCCAGCCCTCGACCGGCTCGTAGGGGCCGAACTCCTCCTGCCCCCCCTTCTCGAAGGGGAGCGCGGACGCTGCGTCGAGGCTGTCCCCGGAGCCGCCCGGCTCCGGGGTGCAACCGAGGAGCCCGCTGGCCACGACGAGCGCCGCCGGCAGGAGACCATTCTCTGATCGTAGGCGCATCTTCCCGCTCTCCCTCCTCACACCTTCCGCTTCGCCCGCCTCGACCGGGACGCCGCCCCTCCCGCCCGGCGCTCTCCACCCCCGGGCTGGCCGCTCCGCGCGGCCCCGGGGACCTCCGCAGCCGGTGCCTGCCGCCGGAGGCTCGTCGACCGGGATGACGCGCGGCGCCCTAGACGTTCAGCTTGAGCAGCCGGGCCGCATTGCCGCCGAGCATCGCCGCGCGGTCGGCATCGCTCAGGCCCGGTGCGGCCAGGATGCGCTCGACCGGGGTAAAGCGGGGCAGCCTGGGATCGCGCGGGGGGAACGTCCACGAGAAGGGGTAGTCGGTTCCGATCACGATCTGACTCGTGCTCGACACCGCGATGAGGTGGCGAAGCGCCTCGTCCGTGAACACTGCGGAATCGTAGAAGAACCGGTCCCTGATGTAGTCCGATGGAAGCCTCTCGGGTGTCGGCCCGCACGGACGGGTGCCGCACCCGTAGTCGGTCCGGGGCGCGTACGCCGGAAGGTATCCGCCGCCGTGCGCCGTAACGATGTTCAGCCGCGGGAACCGGTCCATGACCCCCTCGAAGATGAGGCGTCCGAACGCGATCGCCATGGCGACCTCGTTGCCGATCGCGTTGCCCAGCATCCCGTTGCCTTCGAGCCACGGCTGCAGGTCCGGAATGAGGACCGGATGGAGCCAGATCGGCACGTCAAGCTCCTCGACCTTCGCCCAGAACGGATAGAACCGCGGGTCGCCGAGGTGCACGCTCCCGACGCTCGTCCCGATCGAGCCGCCACGGAGCCCCAGTTCGTTGACGCCCTCCTCGAGCTGCTGAATCGCGAGCTCCGGGAATTGGAGAGCGAGCGTGGCCAGGCCCACGAACCGCCCGTCGTAGCCCGCGCAGATCTCGGCGATACCCTCGTTCTGAAACCTGCCGACTCTCTCGGCCTGGCCCTCGTCGAGCTGATAGAGGTTCGGATTGATGCTCAGAACCTCGATGTCGATTCCGAGTTCATCCATCGCCCGCAGACGGTCCGGACCGATGATGGTCGGACTGTCCATCTGCGTCGTTCGCCCCATCATCTCGGCGACGCCCGGGATCGCGCAGTGCGCGTGAAAGTCGATTACGGGGCCGTCCTGCGCCGCGGCGGCGACCCTCTTCCGGAGACCGGCGTCGGTGACCAGCATGCCTGCCGCAGCTCCCGCCGCACCCCGGAAAAACTGTCTGCGATCCATACATCCGCTCCTTCAGTTGGCCGACCTCTTCCGCCCTTCCGAGAACACGCGGGTGGGAGAAGAGGTGGTTCCGGACGATGCCGGTTCGTTAGGGCCGCCGCGGCCGGAGAGCCCGCGGGGCAGGGCACTGGGGGCGATAATACGATGGAGGGGGATGGGTTGTACAATTTCGGGTTGCCGGGGCTCGGGCGTGACCGGATGGCCGCCGTCCGGATCGTGCCGCTGGTTCACGGCTCCGGGTGGACGGATGTCCCCCCGCTGTCGATGGCATTCGGCCGCCGGGCACCGCTCCTCCTCGACGAATGCCCTTGTCGTCGCCAACGGGGATACACGACCACCGGCCTAGAACGTCGGTGATGGTATTGCGCCCCGAGATGGGTGGAGGAGAGGCTGCGCCTGCCGTACCTTATGGCGGCTCGACGGGCCCGGTAGCGTCCGATGCCCGACGGCGGACGGACGGAAGGGGAGGGACACCCGGCATGCGTGGCGCACGACCGATGGCTCGATCCGGCCTGCAGCGTCGCGCCCCACCGCGGCTTTTCCGTCTCGCCCTGGTGTGCGCGCTGCCCGGTGCGGCCGTCTTCCCCGCCTGCACGGCTCTCCTGCCGAGGGCCCCGGACGCCACGCCCGTGGCTATGCCCCCGATCCCCGTACCGGGTACGGCGGAAGCCGCACGCGTCAGTCTGCTTCCCCCGATCCCCTTCGTGGACGGCGACCTCCGTCTCGAGGTCGGATACCCGCCCGAGGGGGCCGCCGTCGCCGTACGCGACCAGAACTTTCTCTTCGGATCCACGGGGTCCGGCAGGGCCCGGGTGACCGTCAACGGGGCACCGGTCGAGGTCGCACCCAACGGCGGATTCCTCGCGTTCCTGCCGGTTCCCCCGGATGGCGTCTACCGCCTCGCTGCCGAGCGAAACGGTGTCACCGTGACGCTCGATCGTACCGTACGGGTTCCGCCCTCCCCGCCCTCTCTCCCAGAGGGGCTCGCGATCGTGCCGGGTTCCGGCTATCCGTCGGGATCGGCTGCGGCAGCTCCCGGGGAGCCGATCGAGGTTGGCTTCCGGGGCTCGCCGGGGGCCGACGGCTGGCTGGTCCTCTCGGGGGGAGACCGCATCCGCCTCGTCGAGGCGGGAGCGCTCGACGTCGCTGTGGACACCGGCCGGGCGTTGACCACACCGGCGGCAGGGCCGATCGGTGGGGGCGGCACCGTCAACTACAGGGGGATGCTCCCCGCGCAGGCGGTGGCGGCGGCTGATGCCGGCATGCCGCAGCCCGCGGTGGCAACGCTACCAACCGGATCCGAGCGAGCGCGCTTCGAGCTGATCCTGGGCGTGGACACGGTCAGCACCCCTCTCCAGCTCAACCTGGCGACCCTCCCTCCCGAGCGGTCCCGGGTGGCCATCGCCTCTCGGCCCCCGGGTGCGCCCTCGAGCTGGCGGGCCCGGGGCCGAAACGACATCGCCGGACCCTACCACTACTTCTGGCCGGAAGGGACCCTTCTCCGGATCACCGGCGAGCGCGGCGGGATGCTGCGGGTCGGCCTCGCCCCGGGTCGCTCCGCGTGGGTGCCCGCAGGCGAAGTGCGACTCTTGGCGGAGGGGACACCTCCCCCCGGTGCGTTCGTCGGGAACGTCCGCTTCGGTCCAGAGCCCGAACACATTGACGTCCGGATTCCCCTTCCCGAGCGCCTCCCCTTCCACGTAGTGGCCGGGGAGCGCGTCCTGCACCTGGATATCTTTGGGGCCACGAGCCGAACGAACTTCTTTCACTACGGCCCGCTGGACCCCCTCGTCGAGCGAGCGGAGTGGAGCCAGCCGTCCGACCAGGTCTACCGCGTGAGCGTCTGGCTGAGAACACCCGTGTGGGGCTACGAGACGTTCTCGGATTCGTCGGGTGCGGTGGTTCTCCGGATCCGCCGACCGCCCCGTATCGATCCGTCGGCTCCGCTGCGAGGCCTGCGCGTGGTGGTCGATCCCGGACACGGTGGTGCCTACCGCGCCACACGGGGTCCGACCGGGCTCACCGAGGCCGACGCGAACCTCGCGGTCTCCCTCGTCCTGAGGGAGCTTCTCGAGGAGAGGGGCGCCGACGTGATCCTGACGAGGACCGGAGACGAGACGGTCGAGGTCGCCGACCGGCCGCGGCTGGCGGTCGAGGCAGATGGGGATCTCCTCGTCTCGGTCCACAACAACGCATTCCCGGACGGCGTCGATCCGTGGGCGAACCATGGGACGAGCGTCTACTACT
>JAAXGI010000254.1 GCA_012267505.1 Gemmatimonadota bacterium | reverse complement strand
GTCCATGAAGGACTCCGCCGCGCCGAGGCCGCCGCCGACGAGGAGACGCCGGTAGAAGTCGGCGCCGTGGACCCGGACTCTCGCCGACAGGCCGCCGCCGCTCCCCACCTCGGAAGTCGAGATCGCGTCGGTAAGCGTCAGCCGGCCGCCCTGCAGGTGGCGGAGGTGCCCGAGAACCAGCCGCCTTGCCGCTCTCTCGAGCGCTGCCGATGCGACGGACCGGGGAACCGCACGGGTCCGGCCGTCGGAGATCCCGTTCATCTGACTCGACCCCTTTCCTGCACCTGGTATTTGGGATGCGGATGGTACGGCGCGCTCTTGATCCAGAGCCTGAACGCCTCCCAGTAGATGCCCCGGACCACCTTCAGGGTCACGAGCGGGTAGACTGCGAGCATCCGGCTGAGGGAAGCGGTCGAGATCGGAACGCGGCCGAGCTTCAGTTTGGCCCCGAAGAGGCGCTCGCCGGCTTCCCAGTTCTCCATCTCCACGAGGAGGTCCCGCCCCGGGGTCGTGAACCTCCAGCGGTACTCAAGATCCATCCCCATGAACGGCGAGACGTGAAACCGCTTCCGGAAGCGGTGGAACCGGCCTTCGGCCCCGCGCGTGTCCAGCACATAGCAGAAACGCTCGCCCCACGGAGTGTTGTTGATCTCGGCCACGACGAAGTCGAGGCTGTCGGCGTCCGCCGCGAAGCAGTAGTAGAAGCTCACGGGGTTCATGCAGTAGCCGAAGTAGCGAAGGTGGGTCAGGAGGCGGATCGGCCCCTCCGGCCGCACGCCGTGCTCGACAGACACGAGGTCCCGCACCGCCTCGGCCAGCGGCGTCCGTGGGTCGCCGAGGTGGTCGGTACGATGGAACCGCGCGGGCGCCGGACGCCGCGCGGACCAGAGCCACCGCCCGCGGAAGACCGTGTCCAGCTCGTCGAGGTCGAGGTACAGCTGGAAGAAGCGGTACTCGAACTCGTGGTGGACCGGGGCGCTGCGGGAGTGGCGGACCGCTCCCTCGTAGATGCAGCTCCTCACGCCGCGTGCCTCGCTTCGAGCGCAGCTGCGACGGCCATCCCGCTCCGGAGGCCATCCTCGTGGAACCCGTATCCCCAGTACGCGCCGCAAAACGAGCTCCGGCGCGCCCCGAGGAGCTCGCCGTGGCGGGCCTGCGCCCAACGGCGCCGCTTCGTGAACACCGGATGCTCGTAGCGGAGCCGGGCCAGCACACGCTGGGGTGAGATGTCACCGGTGTCGTTCAGGGTGACGCTCAGGACGTGAGGTCCGTCGAGCCCCTGGAGGATGTTCATGTTGTAGGTGACCCGCACGCGCGACGGGTCCTCCGAGGGGAGATGATAGTTCCAGGATGCCCACGCGCGCCGCCTGCGCGGTAGGACACCGGGGTCGGTGTGAAGGACCGCGTCGTTCGGCTGGTATGGGAATGCGCCGAGGATCTCCCGCTCGAGAGGGTGCGGATCGGCCAGGAGCCGGAGCGTCTGGTCGGCGTGGCACGCCAGGACCACGTGGTCGAAGCGCTCGCGGCCACCCGAGTTGTCCACGACCACGACCCGGTCCGGATACCTGTGAACCCGCACGGCTCCGCGCCCAGGGTGGACCCGGTCACGGAAGCCCGCCGTCAACGCCTCCACATAGCGCCCGGAGCCTCCCTCGATCACTCGCCACTCCGGTTGGCCGGAAAACTGGAGCATGTTGTGGTTCTCCATGAACTCCACGACGAAGCGGATCGGAAAACGCTCGAAGGCACCCGGCGGAGCGGACCAGAGCGAAGCGCCGAGCGGGACCAGGTACTGCTCGAGGAATGCCGACCGGTACCCGTGCCCCTCGACGTACTCGAGAACGGTGGTCTCGTCCCCGCGGACGCCCTCGAGGAGAGGAGCTTCGCGGTGGAAGCGGCGAATCTCCCTCCACAGACGGTGAAATCCCGGCCGGACGAGATTGCGGGGCTGGGCGAAGAAGGCACCGAGGGAAGCGCTGCCGTACTCGAGACCGCTCGGATCGTGTCGGACGCTGAAGCTCATCGACGTGGGCCTCGACCGGACGCCGAGTTCGTGCAGGAGACGGGTGAAGCGCGGGTAGTGGACCTCGTTGTAGACGATGAACCCGGTGTCCACGTCGTAGGAGCGCCCCCCGAGGTCCAGGCGGAGCGTGTTCGTGTGGCCGCCGACCCAGCGCGCCGACTCGTAGACGGTGACCGCGTGGCGCGGATGGAGGTAGTAGGCAGCCGCGAGCCCCGAGATTCCGGAACCGATGATCGCGACCTTCATCGCTGGCGCTTGACCTCCAGACTTGCGGCACCCCTAGGTGACCCCAGGAGAACATGTACATAATATATACGACACCGGCAATTTATGTTAACAATATATGTACAACCTCTCCGGTGGCCGGGACAGGGCTGCCCACCAAGGGGTAGCCCCGGGCCGGGACCACCCGCCCGCGACCGGGGGAGTTCCGAGTCGTGGGGCAGCAGAGGGTGCCGGTGCGGGAATGCGGAGGCCATCTGATGAAGCGAACCGAGCCGGGCGGAAGGGCCGGCGTCTTGGACGTGGCCGCTCGGCCGCTCGCGGAGTTCCTCCGCCTGGAGGCTGCCGGCGGGATCGTCCTCATCATCGCGGCCGCGCTGGGCGTCCTCGTTGCGAATTCGCCGCTCGAGGGGCTCCACGCGTCTCTCCTCGAGCTCGAGATGGAGATCCGGATCGGGGCTGCCGGCCTCTCCAAGCCGCTCCTCCTCTGGATCAACGACGGCCTGATGGCCGTCTTCTTCCTGCTGATCGGGCTTGAGCTCAAGCGGGAGGTGCTCGAGGGGCACCTCTCGAGCCGTGCGGCCGCGACCCTCCCTGCGCTCGCCGCCGCCGGTGGAATGCTCGTCCCGGCCGCGCTGTATGCGCTCTTCAACCGGGGAGATCCGGGTGCGATGACCGGGTGGGCTATCCCGGCGGCGACCGATATCGCCTTCGCCCTCGGTGTTCTCTCCCTCCTCGGCGACCGCGTCCCGCCTGCCCTCAAGGCCTTCCTCCTCAGCGTCGCGATCTTCGACGACGTCGGGGCGATCGCCGTGATCGCCGTCTTCTACACGAACCAGCTGACCGCCCCGCCGCTCCTAGCCGCCGGGATCCTTCTCGCGGTCCTCCTCGTGCTGAACCGGCTTGGCGTGACAAGGCGGGCGGCCTACGTCCTCGTCGGGGCGGCGCTCTGGATCGCCGTGCTCGAATCGGGCGTCCACGCCACGCTCGCCGGGGTAGCCGTTGCGATGTTCGTGCCGCTCGCCGGGGGGCAAGATCCGGGGATGGACGGCGGCTCCCCCCTGCGTGATCTCGAGCATGCCCTTCATCCATGGGTAGCCTTCGGC
>JAAXGI010000182.1:1768-2668 GCA_012267505.1 Gemmatimonadota bacterium | reverse complement strand
GCTTGAGCCGGCGTGGTGCAGCACCGGAGCTCGGCCGGGGAAGGCCGAGGGACGAAGGGAGAACGGGGCACGACCGCCTGCCCGCTGCACCGGCTACTCCAGCACGCGGGTCTCGAGCGCGTGGGCGTCCACGTAGTCCCAGTCGTAGGTAACGCCGAGGCCGGGACCCGCCGGAACCGGCACGCAGCCGTCCGCACCGACCGCGTCGAGCTCGTCCCGGTATCCGCAGGCATACACCGGAAGCGACCATGCGTTTCCGATCCGCGGGTGGACGAGATTGATCTCGTAGTAGTTGCTCGAGCGAAGGCTCGCCATGAGGTGACGCATCGCGGGGCCAAGGGCGTGCACCTCGACGTCAAGCCCGAGCGCCTCGGCGGCGAGGGCCGCCTTCCAGCTACCGGTGAGGCCCCCGTCGTAGTCGGGGTCCACGCGCGCGAAGTCGGATGCCCCCGAGACGAGGATGTCCGTCGTGGTCTCGGGGTTTCGCACGTGCTCGGTGATGAGGATGGGGGTTCGCACGTGCTCCTTGAGCTTCCGGTGGCCGTGGATCGAGATGCCGCCGTCCGCGTACGGGTCCTCGTACCAGAAGAGCCCGTGCTCGTCGCAGACCCAGCCGACCCGGATCGCGTCGGCAAGGGACCGGAGATGGCAGGCGGCGTCGTACATCACCTCCATGCGGCCGCCGACCCGTTCCCCCACTGCCCGGATCATGGCGCTCTCCTCCCCGGGGTCGCCCTCGTTCCACCCGTGCATCTTGTACGCCGGGTAACCCATCTCCAGGCACTCCTCCGCGAAGTCCGCGTACGCCTCCGGGCTCGACAGACCACCATCCAGCCGGTCGCCACCGAGGGTGCTCGCGTAGGCCGGAAGCCGCTCGCGAAAGCCACCGAGCATCGTCGC
>JAAXGI010000182.1:339-1665 GCA_012267505.1 Gemmatimonadota bacterium | reverse complement strand
TGCACCGTCGCGCGCCGCATCGACCAGTAGTGGCGTTCGCGCTCAAGGGCGGCGGTGCCGAGGAGCCGGTAGCCAAGCGCCTCGCAGGCCGCCATCGCGACCCTGGCCCGCCCCCGCGGCGGGATGTACTCGCCGCACACCCCCTCGTCGGTGTGGATGCGGACCGCGAACCGAACCTGGGGCTCGCCGGGGCCGGGCGCATAGCGGACGTGGAGGCCGCCCCGGTCTGTTCCCACGCCCGGCACGGTGATCTTGAAGGCGGTGAGCTCGATCCGGGTGATGGTGGGCGAGCCGTGCATGGAATGAGGGCCTCGACGTCGGGACGCGGTGGAGTGGTACGACGGGTGCCCCGTCAGGAGCCCGAAAACATCAACGCGGGCGGAATCGCGGGCTACCGGGCGCAGGCGGCGTGGACCTGCCTGCGCTGCCTACTCCTGCGGCAATTCGTAATTGATCATCCAGTCGATGCCGAACCGGTCGGTCCAGCACCCGAAGTAGGCCCCCCAGAAGGTCTCCTGCATCGGCATCTTGACCGTGCCGCCCTCCGACAGCCTGCCGGACACTGCGTCACAGTGCTCCCGGCTCTCCCCCACCACCGAGATCGCGAAGTTGGTGCCCTGCACGGGGGGCGGTCCAAAGGCCGAAGTGCTGTCGCTTCCCATCAGGACCCCCGACCCTATGGGCAGGGAGACGTGCATGATCCGATCCTTCTCCGCCTCCGGCACGTTCATGTCGGGCGGCCCGTCGCCGAAGGTCTGGAGCGCGGAGAACTTACCCCCGAACACCGAGCGATAGAACTCGAACGCCTCCCGGCAGTTTCCGTCAAAGAAGAGATAGGTGTTGAGCGACATCGTTGTCTTCCCTGTGGTCGGAGACCTGCTGCTTCGCCCTCGATTGTATCCTCGGTGGCGCCGCGCCGGCCTCGGCCCGCGGCACCAGGGTCGGAACCCGAAACGCCCACGCCGTGGTCCCGAGGGACGTGATGGCAACCGTCACGCGGCGCGCTGCCCGCGACGGGCTGCCTGCTGCCGGCAGAGATGCGGAGGTCAGGCCGCTCCTTCCGCCGCGTCCCCCACCTCCTTCCCGAAGAGCCGCACCCTTGCGCCGGCCAGCATGTCTCGGAGCTTGGCGCGGATGGCGAAGAGGCAGACAAGGGACGGGATCACCATCAGGGTCGTGATCACGAAGAAGGTTCCCCAGTCTCCCTCCAGCCAGTCGACGAGCTCGCCGGATGAAGCGGCGAAGAGGGTCCTTCCCGCCGTGCCAATGGAGGCGAGGAGCGCGTATTGCGTGGCCGTGTAAGTCCGGTCCACCAGCATCGAGATG
>JAAXGI010000182.1:0-219 GCA_012267505.1 Gemmatimonadota bacterium | reverse complement strand
GAACGAGCTCGTGAGGTCGTCCATCACCACCGCGGTCGCGAAGAGGGCCTCGGACTTGCCGGCCCAGGCGAGCACCGCGAAGAGGAGATTGGTGAGCGCCATCGCGATCCCGGACACGAACATCGCCCGCACGAGCCCGATCCGGATCGCGAAGAGCCCGCCGATCACCGTGAAGGTAACGGTGGTGATCCACCCGAGTCCCTTGGAATAGAGGGCGAT
>JAAXGI010000306.1 GCA_012267505.1 Gemmatimonadota bacterium | reverse complement strand
CGCGCGGGTCGAACGCGAACGTCGCGCGGGGAGGAAGGACGCCGCAGACGCCGTGCGCGCGGCGATCGCGGGATCCCGGCCCCGTCGTCGTCGTCGCCGCCGCCGGGCCGCCGATCTCGTGCCGGAGTTTCCCGTGGTGTCCCCGGACATAGTGCCTGAGGAACCCATCGAGACCGGAACGCTCCCGGTCGACGGTGGGATCCCAGTCACCGAATCGGCCGAAGTGGCCGAGGTTCTTCCGGCGGCAGAGCCTGGGGAACCCGTCGAGGCCGACGCCCCCGTCGACGTGGCGGAGTCTCCCACCGCCGAGGCGCCGGCCGAACCCGCCGCGCCCGCCGAGGTGCCCGAGCGGGCCGTTGCCGAGGAGGCGGCGAGCGCCGAGCCAGATGCCCTCCCCACCCCTGTCGAGGCGCAGGAGGTGCCGGAAGCAGAGGCCGAGCCCCGGCTGAAGCGCCGTCTCCGCATGCCGGACATGGGCCCGTCGACGACGCCGGCGGCGGAACCCCGCTCCGCCGAGCCGACATGGGAGCGCAAGGAGCCCGAGCCGCTGATCTCAGCGCGTCCGACGCCCGCCGCCAGTGCGGGCCCGGGTGGGAAGGTCCGGATCCAGGCTGACGGATTCACTTCGGACGGCCGGAAGCAGGTCAGAAGGAAGGGAAGGAGACGCCAGCGCGTCGATCAGGGTGCGGTGCAGGACAACATTCAGCGCGTGATGGCCGAGCTCAAGGGAGGCCCGAAGCGCCGGCGCAAGAAGGCGCCGGCGGGACCGAGCCGGGAGGAGCGCGAGGCACAGGAACGGGAGGAACAGAAACTCGCCGCGGTGGAGGCCAAGACCGTCCGCGTCAACGAGTACCTCACTGTGGCTGAGCTCTCCGAGCTCATCGACGTGCCGTCCACTCAGCTCGTCGGTGCCGCTTTCAAGAATCTCGGGCTGATGGTCACGATCAACCAGCGTCTCGACTTCGACCAGCTCGAGCTTCTACTCGACGAGTTCAACTACCGTGCGGTCCGCGAGGAGGACTACGCGGGGGACATCGCTTCGCTCGACGCCGGGGAGGACGACGCCGAGAGCCTCCTCCCGAGACCGCCCGTCGTGACAGTGATGGGCCACGTCGATCATGGGAAGACGCTACTGCTCGACTCGATCCGCAACACGAATGTCGTCGCCGGAGAGTCGGGCGGGATCACCCAGCACATAGGGGCCTACCACGTCGAGCTTGACGGCACGCGCGAGATCACCTTCCTCGACACGCCGGGGCACGCGGCCTTCACCGCGATGCGGGCCCGTGGGGCCGACGTGACCGACATCGTCGTGCTCGTGGTGGCGGCCGACGACTCCATCATGCCGCAGACCGTCGAGGCCATCTCCCACGCGAACAACGCTGGGGTCCCGATGGTGGTTGCGATCAACAAGATCGATCTTCCCGCAGCGGATCCCAGACGCGTCAGGGAGGAACTGCTCCGCCACGGCGTCACCGCCGAGGAATACGGGGGCGATGTACTTGCCGCGGAGGTGTCGGCCAGGACCGGAGCCGGGATCGACGACCTCCTCGAGAAGGTCCTTCTCCAGGCCGAGATCCTCGACCTCAGAGCAAACCCTGCCCGCGAGGCGCAGGGCACGGTCGTTGAGGCGAAGCTGGATGTCGGCAAGGGTCCCGTGGTGACCGTTCTCGTGCAAAGGGGCACGTTGCGCGTCGGGGACAACTTCGTCTGCGGCCAGTTCGAGGGCCGTGCGCGTGCGCTCCTCGACGAACGGGGGAAACCCGTCCGCGAGGCCTCTCCCGGCCGTCCCGTCCAGCTGTTAGGCGTCAGCGGCGTGCCGCAAGCCGGCGATACGCTCGCGGTGATGGAAGCCGTGCGCGCGGGCGAGATCGCGCGGACGCGCCAGCGACTCGAACGGGAGAAACAGATCCGGATTAAGGACCGCGGCGTCAAGCTCGGCGATCTCGCCCACTTCCTGCGTCAGGGCGATGTGACAACGCTGCCCGTCGTCGTCAAGGCGGACGTGGACGGCTCGGTACAGGCAGTCTCCGATTCGCTCGAACAGCTCTCCACGCCCGATGTCCAAGTCGAGATCGTGCACCGTGGTGTTGGGGCGGTCAACGAGTCCGACGTGCTGCTAGCCGGGACGGCGAAGGCGATCATTATCGGATTCGGCGTGCGTCCCGACACGAATGCGCGGCTCCTAGCCGAGCAGACCGGTGTCGAGGTCAGACTCTACGACGTCATCTACGAGGCGGTCGAGGACGTCACCCAGGCAATGGAAGGGATGCTTGCCCCCGAGGAGCGCGAGAGCGTTGTCGGGGTGGCCGAGGTCCGCGAGACCTTCAGAATCACACGCGTGGGGACCATAGCCGGGTGCTACGTTTCCGACGGCGTCGTTGCCAGGAACGCGCAGGCACGGCTGCTTCGCAACGGGACGACGATCTACGACGGGAAGCTCGAGTCGCTCAAGCGCTTCAAGGACGATGTCCGTGAAGTCCGCGAGGGCTTCGAGTGCGGGATCGGGATCGCCAACTTCAACGACGTCAAAGTCGGTGATGTGATCGAGTGCTATGTCGTGGAGGAGGTGGCGCGCACCCTGGCCGGATCCGCAGCGGCCTCGGCCTAGGGCCCATGAGGTGTCCCCGGTTCTCGTCCTGACCTGGGAGCTGCGCCTCCCTGGCTGCCGGTCGCTCAAGGAGAAGCGCTCCGTGATCCGGTCCCTCAAGGACAGGCTCCGGCACCGGTTCAAGGTCTCCGTAGCGGAAACGGGTTGCCAGGATCTCACCGACCGGGGCGAACTCACCGTTGCGCTCGTGAGCTCGGACGGGCGGCTTGCGCAGTCCTTGGCGGACCGGCTCGACCGCTTCGTGGCCGAGCGCGGGGGCGCTGTCGTCACCTCGACCCGAAAGGCGGTGCTCTGAACGCCCTCTAGGGGGCGTGCCGGATCCGGGGCGGCACCACGAAGCTAGCCGAGCCATGTCCGAGAGACGGCGGGCCCGCCTGAACGAGCAGATCAAGCGCGAGATTTCGGAGCTCGTGCGCAGCGAGGTGCACGATCCCCGGGTCGGCCTCCCCACGGTGCCGGCCGTGGATGTGACGGCCGACCTCTGGCTCGCGCGGGTCTACG
>JAAXGI010000091.1 GCA_012267505.1 Gemmatimonadota bacterium | reverse complement strand
AACCCACTCGGACCCCAATCTCCCCCGGTCGTGTATCCGGCGCAGCCGACGACACCCGGCCGCGGCTGAGCCCGCCGGCCGCACGGGCGGGCGGCGGAGCACCATTCATTCTTCCCGGAATCCGTCCCGGGGCGAGCCCCGGCCCCGGTCGAGGGTCCGGGCGCGGGTGAGGGCCTGATCTCCGAAGCGTTTTCGCACCGCGTCGAGGGTTCGGTCGAGCCGTTCGTCGTGCACGTCCCGTGGTGCGTCGAAGAGATCGAGTTGCTCGGCGTTCCCCTCGCCTCCTTTCGCCTCGCGGAGTTCGAAGGCTGCAACCCCGACGAGGCGCACCGGCCGGCCGAGGTCGAACTCCTGGAGCAGCGCCTCGGCCGCCTCGGCGATCGGCCGCGTCGCGTGAGTCGCGCTCCCGAGCAGGGTCTGCCGGGTATGGAGCCGGAAGTCGGTGGTACGAAGCTTCACCCGGACGCCGCGGGCGGCGAGCCCCTCGTCCCGCATGCGGCGCGCGACGGTGTCCGCCGCCCGCAGGAGCCACGGCCGGATCGCATCTTCACCGGCGATGTCCGTGTCGAGGGTGTTCTCCGAGCCGATGCTCTTCGCCTCGCGCTCGGGGACCACGGCCCGGGAGTCGCGCCCGTGCGCGAGGGCGTGGACGTGGGTGCCGAGGCTGCCGAGCCAGCGTTCGAGGGTATCGAGGGGGGTGGCCGCGACGTTGCCGATGGTGGCGATGCCGTGCGCTTCCAGCCGTTCCCGGGTGCGCGGGCCCACTCCCCAGAGCCGATCGATCGGCAGGGGATGGAGGAAGCGTGTCACCTCCTCCGGACCGACGACCGTGAGCCCGTCCGGCTTGCCGCGATCGCTCGCGACCTTCGCCACGTACTTGGTGGTGGAGACTCCCACCGAGACGGTGAGCTTCGTCGCCCTGAAGACCGCGCGGCGGACCGCCTCGCCCATTGTCCGAGGCTCGCCGGACAGGGCCTCGCATCCCGTCATGTCGACGAACGCCTCGTCCACGCTCAGGGGCTCGACGAGCGGCGAGAAGGCGCCGAGGGTCCGCATCACCACCCGCGAGACGGCACGGTAGCGCTCGAAGCGGGGCGGGAGCACGATCGCGTGCGGGCAGCGCCGGCGGGCGAGTGCCATCGGCATCGCGCTTCCCACTCCGTACGGCCGCGCCTCGTAGCTCGCGGTGGAGACCACCCCGCGCGGTCCGGTGCCCCCGATGAGGAGCGCCTTGCCGCGAAGCTCCGGGCGGTCGAGCTGCTCGACGGCCGCGAAGAACGCGTCCATGTCGGCGTGGAGGATGATGCGCGGCCAGCCGGATGCCATGTTCGGATGGAGGTCCCGGAGGCGACGATGGTAATCCCCGGCGCCCGGCCCGGAAAAATGGGGTCGGAGTGAGTTTTCCGATTCGAAAGCCGGGATCGGAATGAGTTTTCTTCCCCATCCGGTTCGTTCAACCAAATCGGAAAACTCACTCTGACCCCATTTTTCCTCGCAGGATTCGTGGCAGGATGGGAGACGGGATGCAACCGGAGGAATGACCCGTGGCCAACCCGTTCACCCTCGAAGGCATGCGCATCGCGATCACCGGCGCGGGCGGCGGTATCGGTTCGACGGCGGCGCGCCTCGCGGCCGATCTCGGCGCCGACGTCATGGTCTCGGATCTCGAGGCGCCCGACGCGGTCGCCGATTCGGTGCGCGAGCGGGGCCGGCGATCGGAAGCCGCCGCCCTCGACGTGACGGACCGGGCGGCGGTGGAGGCATGGGCCGCGTCGTGCGGCGCGATCGACGCCCTCATCGACTGCGCGGCCATCTGCCCCTTCGACGACTGGACCGAGGACGGATGGGACGAAGTCGCGGGCCGGGTGTTCGACATCAACCTGCGCGGCCCCCTCCATCTCGTCCGCGCGTTCATGGCGTCGATGACCGAGCGGGGCGGCGGGCGGATTGCGCTGGTCGGCTCGATCGCGGGCCGGATCGGCGGCCTCGTCGCGGCTCCACACTACGTCATGAGCAAGGGGGCCATCCACAGCTTCGTGCGCTGGTCGTCCCGGAAGGGGGCGCCGCACAACGTCCTCGTGAACGGGGTGGCGCCGGGGCCGGTCCGGACCCCGATGACCGCGAGCCAGACCTTCGAGAACTCCCGCTTCCCGCTCGGGCGGATGGCGGAGGCGGAGGAGATCGCGGGGCCCCTCGTCTTTCTCGTCTCTCCCGCTGCGAGCTACATCAGTGGCGCGGTCCTCGACATCAACGGGGCCATGCACTTCAGCTAGCCGGGCGACCCGATTACGAATCGGAGAACGAAGCGATAATCCTCCGCGTTCGTTCCTGGTCCCGGTGCTCCGGCGTCTCGAACTATCGGGAGCTGTCGAGGGCCGGCAGAAGCGGCGTGTCTCTCACCTTCCAACCGGAGCCAAGCGATGAACGGCGGAACGACCACGAGCGGCGGCTGGCAGTTCTGGATCGACCGGGGCGGCACGTTCACCGACGTGGTGGCCCGTCGCCCGGACGGCGGCCTCGTCACCCACAAGCTCCTCTCCGACAACCCCGGGCACTACCGGGACGCGGCCATCCAGGGGATCCGGGAGGTCCTCGGCATCGCCCCCGGGGAGCCCGTGCGGGGGGTCGACGCGGTCAAGATGGGGACGACCGTCGCGACCAACGCGCTCCTCGAGCGCAAGGGGGACCGCACCCTCCTCGTCGTCAACCGGGGGTTCCGGGACGCGCTCCGGATCGGCTACCAGACGCGCCCGCGCCTCTTCGACCTTCGCATCGTCCTCCCCGAGATGCTCTACGAGCGGGTGGTCGA
>JAAXGI010000261.1 GCA_012267505.1 Gemmatimonadota bacterium | reverse complement strand
ACCCAGGAGATGCCTCCCTACCACTACGACACGAACGTGGGGATCCAGGAACTCAAGTCGGACGCGCGGCTCTCGGCCGAGGAGATTGCGACGATCGTGGCATGGGTGGACGCGGGCGCACCGTCGGGCGACCTGAACGACATGCCGCCTCCGGTCATGTGGCCGGATGCTGCCGAGTGGCGGATGGCGGAGCAGTTTGGCCAGCCCGACCTGGTGATCAGATCGGATCCCTACGACATCCCGGCGACGGGTGGTGACTCCTGGTGGCGTCCGATGGTCGACACGGGGATCACCGAAGAGCGCTGCATCATGGCGATCGAGACGAAGCCGTCGGTCGGTGGCCGTCCCTCGACGCACCATGCGAACTCCCGCTTCCAGGTCTGGAACGAGGAGACGGACGAGTATGAGAGCTTCGCCCGGCTCTCGGAGTACGCGCTCGGGAAGCTTGGCGAGATCATCCCGGCGGGAGCGTGCCGGAAGGCGCCGACGAACTCGGTCGTGACCTGGGACATCCACTACTATCCGATGGGCGAGGCGGTCCCCGGCGACCAGGTGGAAGTCGGTCTCTGGCTCTACCCCGAGGACTACGCCTACGATTACGAGCAGGACCTCCAGAGCTACCCGGGCGAGGGCGACATCGACCTGGCGCCCTACGGGACGGCGATGACGCAGGGGTTCCACTCCTTCGACCATCCGGTGAGGATCGACAGCTGGCAGCCGCACGGGCACTTCCGGCTTGCGGCGGCCTCCCTCGAGATCTTCCATCCGGCGACGGGTGAGCGTGATCTCATCTCGATGGTGAGCAACTGGACGGCGTACTGGCATCTCAGCCATGTCTACGAGGATCATGTGGCTCCGCTGGTTCCGGCCGGGTCGGTGCTCGTGCTCACGCACTGGTACGACAACACGGAGAACAACCGGAGCAACCCGGATCCGACGATCTACGTGGGTCGGGGGAGCCGCACGACGGACGAGATGTCGCACGACTGGATCGCAATCACGCATCTGGATCAGGACGGGTTCGATCGCCTGGTCGCCGAGCGGGAGGCGCTCGAGGAGCTGCGCAACACAGCCGGCGGCGGCGGATGAGGTAGCCGTCCCGGACGACGAACACCCTGCGCGTGCAGCGCGAGGCGAAAGGGCCGGGTGGCGTTCCGCGTCACCCGGCCCTTTTCGTGCCACGCCGATGGGCACATCTGACGGCGCCTGTGGCTCAGCTGCCTCGCGGCAGTCTGCATCGTCTGCGGCCGTGCCTCTCCTAGCTGCCGGCCGGCTCTCACCGGGCGTTCCGGGGTCGGGGTCGGGTTGGCGCGTGCGAAGCCGGCGTCACGGCGGTCGCATCCGGTCGGGGGACCGGCCCCCCGGGCCCGCCGGGGGGTCGTCCGCACGCTCCTCGGTGTGCATCGACGCAGGAGTGGGGCTACCCGCCGATGCCTCGCGGGCCCCGTGTTACGATGGTAGGAGAAGGCCCCATGCGCATCCTTTTCTGCTTCCTTCTGGCGGGAGCGACGGCTCTCGGTCCGCGCCCGGCAGCCAGCCAGGGCTTCGGTCTCGGTGCCTCGGTGCACGCCGGGTCGCTCGGCCTCGGTGCACGGATGTCCACTGCTCTCTTCGGGAGCCCCCTGAGGCTCCGCGCCGGCTTCGACTATCAGCCCATGGACATCGAGGTCAGCCTGTCCGACGTGACGTACGCGATCGACCTCCCCTCCCCCAGCCTAACGGCTCTGCTGGATTGGCATCCCGGGGGTGGGAGCTTCCGGGTGAGCGGCGGCGCGGTGCACTTTTCGAGCAGCCTTGAGCTCAGTGCCACGCCTACAGCCAGCGTGGAGATCGGCAACCAGGCGTACGAGCCTGCGGAGATCGGTTCGCTGGTCGGCAGGCTCGCGACGTCCGAGTCGGGCCCATATGCGGGAATCGGCTGGGGACACCGTAGCGGGCGGAGGCTCGGCCTCTCCCTCGATCTCGGCGTGGTCTACCACGGCGTGCCGGAGGTCACGTTGCGGGCAACCGGTCCGATCGCCGACGTACCGGCGTTTCGGTCCCAGCTCGAGCTGGAGATCGATGAAATCAGTGACCTCGTTTCGATTGCCCGCGTCTACCCGGTCCTGAACTTTGGAATCGCCGTGGGCCTATAGCGTTCGTCGCAGCAAGACTTGAAGGGCATCCCGGAGACTCGATCCTGCTGCCGCCGACCGGTACCGGGGACAGGGGATGCCCGACCCCCGCGTGTCGCGCCCCGTAGTCACCGGGCGAGGCACACACGGGGATCGCAGGGGGGTGTGCCGGCGCGGCCCAATCGTGGGGGGCGACCGGCACGGCGTGCGGCGGGTATCGGCGGTGACCACGGAGCATCCGCCGTCACGCGCACTGGAGTGACGGCACGGTCTTGAAAAGGCGATCCAACCGCAGGCGTGGGCGGCGTTCGATGTTCGATGGGCAACCGAGGGTTAGCGCGACGGGTGCGAGTCTGGTGAGAGCGTTCAATTGGCATTGGGCGGGAGGGCGGCCCCTTCTGTTCGGTGCGACCGTCGTCGCAGCAGCCGCAATCAACTGGCTGGCTGGCCTGATCGTGAACACTGCGAGGCTCCCGATTTTCGGTGACACCCTCGGGACCGTACTGGTCGGGGTGCTGTTCGGCCCCACGGCGGGAGCCGTCACGGGAGCGATCAGCAACCTGGGCGGTGCGATCTACAATCCCCTCCTGCCGTGGTTCATAATGACCGCCGCAGCGGTCGGGTTCCTGGCGGGGATCGCGGGCGGGCTTAGCTGGATGCGGCGTCCGTGGCGTGCGGTTCTCTTCGGGGGAGGAGTGGGCTTGGTCAGCGCCGCGATCTCGGCACCGGTCAGCGCCGCAGTCTCGGCCGGTGCGACGCCGAGCGGTCTCTATACCGTGCTGGTAGCGACCGCGAGGACGCAGGGACTCTCGATCTTCCAGTCGACCTACGTGGCGAGCCTGGCAACGGATCCGCTCGACAAGGCCGTGACCTTCGGTCTCGTGTCGATCATCGTCTCCCTCCTGCCGGGTCACCTGCATGCGCGATTCCCCGGTGCGCGGGCCGAGGATCGGAGTTGAGCGAGGCCGGGTCCGATGGGCGGAGATTTCCTGCCGGTAACCTGCATCCCATCTCCAAGCTGGCGGCAGTGCTGGTCGCCTCGTTGTGTGCCCTTGTGCTTGCTCCACGTCCCAACGGCGGTCTCCTCGCTGCCGTCCTTCTTGCGGCCGTCCTGCACGGGAGCGGCCGTCGTGTCATGCACGGGCTGGTCGCGGTCTCGACTCCCTTCGCTGCCTCCCTCCTCCTGATTGCCGCAGCCGATCCAGACACTACCGGCGACTGGTGGTCCGTTGGGCCGCTCGGGCTCGGTCCGGACCGGCTCGCATGGGCGTCAGAGCTCCTGATCCGGGTGATGGTTCTCGTCGGACTGCTGCAGCTCTACGTCGTCACGACCCCGCTCGATGAGCTGCACGCATGTCTCGTCCGCGCAGGGGTGCCCAAGCCGCTGGCCTACGCCCTCGTGGCCGCCGCCGGGTTCGTGCCCCACCTTCGGCGGCGCGTCCTCGATATCCGTGACGCGCAGACATCCCGCGGCGTGCGTTTCGGATGGGGCTCGCTCGGAGCCCTCAGCCTCGTGGGCCCTCTCCTTCTCTCCACGCTGGAGGAGGCGGCCGACCGGGAGGCAACCCTCCTCACTCGGGGATTCGGCCTCCCCGGCCGCGCGACCACGCTTGCCGAAGTCACTTGGCGGCGGCGAGATACCGCAGTTGCGGCGTTGGCCGTCCTCGTCGTGGTCGTGGTGCTTCTTACGGGTCTATCCGGTTGATGATCGCCGAGTCGTGCGACCTCACCTTCACCTACAGGGGGGCGAACCGTCCGGCGGGATCGCCGGTGAGCCTCGCGATCGGAGCGGGGCGGATCCATGCCGTCACGGGTCCGAACGGAGGTGGGAAGACCACGCTGCTGCGTGTCCTCTCGGGTCTTGCACCGAACGTGTTCAGCGGCCGGGTCGGAGGGTCCGGAGAGGTCGTCGGGTCTCGCCTTCCGCTGCGCGCGGGCCCGCCGCCGGAGGTCGGGGTCCTCACCGACGCCGCGGCTGCCCAGGTCACCGGAGTGCGGAGCACGGTCGCCGGAGAGATCGGCATCCCGCTTGAGAATCGCGGCTGGCCTCAGGACCGGATTCGGGAGCGCGTCAGCGATCTCCTGGCTTCCCTCGGCCTCGTGGCGTTGGCCGGGCGGCCGCCAATGATGCTCTCGGGGGGCGAGCTGCAGCGCGTTCTCGTCGCCTGCGCGCTGGCCCATGAGCCCAGACTCTTGGTTCTGGACGATCCGACGCTGCATGTGGATCCGGCGGGGTTGCGTGATCTCGGCCGCCTTCTGACGCGGGAGGCGGGGCGCGGTCGCGCGGTTCTGTTCACCGCTTCGTGTGCGGATGAGGTGGGTGTGCTCGGCGCAGGTGAGCCAACCCGGCTCCCGCTCCTGCGTGATCCCGCGGAGTCTGACGGGTGGGAGGATGACCTCGCACCGGCCGGGACCGAGACCGTCCTTCTCGCGATGCACGATGTATCGTTCGCCTATCCGCGCGGGCCGGTGGTGGCACGCGGTCTGAACTTCGTACTCCGGCGAGGGGAAGTCGTCGGCCTGGTCGGCCGCAACGGGAGCGGGAAGACGACGCTCGCGAGACTTGCGCTCGGACTCCTGGAGCCTGATTCCGGCCGAGTAGAGGTTCGCGGGCGCGACCGGCGTGACCGACCGGCAGCCGACGTCGCCGCCGATATCGGCGTCGTCTTCCAGAATCCCCAGGACCAGCTCTTCAAACGATCGGTGTTGAGCGAAGCGGCATTCGGACCAATGCTCCGCGGCGCATCCCGCGAGGAGGCAGGGCGACGGGCCAGGGCCGCCCTCGGCGCGACCGGACTCCTCTGGCACCGCGCCGCGAACCCGCGCGACCTGCTCCCGTCGGAGCGGCGGCTCCTCAGCCTCGCTTCGATGCTCGCGGTAGAGCCACCGCTGCTGATACTGGACGAGCCGACGGCAGGTCTCGATTCGCGGCAGCGGGCGCTCGTGCGCCGGGCGATGCGCCTGTGGGCTGGCCGCGGGGGCGGGGTTCTGGCCGTTACCCACGATCTGGCGTGGGCCGCGGGCTGTTGTGATTCGATTCTCCGGATGGAAAATGGGCGGCTCGGTCCCGCGGGGCCGGGAGTGGCGGTAGGTACCTGAGCGGACGCCGGGCGGCAGGCCGGGGGGCAGTGCACGAACTGTCTCCGGCGGGCCTGCGCGATCCCGGCTAGGCTTCCGGGGGCCGCCTGGCCGGCGGCCGGCAAGCCGGTATTGACCCATCGTCGGGGAGTGTGTACGCTTCCGACTTGGATCGAGTGATCTCCTCAATTCGGGGAGTGCCGTCCGACGGCTATGGCGCGCCCATGGGGTGCGGCGGTCGCCGGTTGGCGAGCTCAAAACCTGAAACCGAAGGAAAACGATGTCTCGACTGAACTGTAGGCCGGTGCTTGGAGTGGCGTTCGCGGCTCTGTTGGTGGCCGCACCGCAGCTTGCGGCCCAGACCGGTACCATCTCCGGGAGAGTGACGGATGCGGGTAGCGGGAACCCGGTGCCCTCTGCGCAGGTCTTCATCGCGGATCTGGACTTGGGTGTCCTGAGCCAGCAGAACGGAACGTTCACTCTTCAGAACGTCCCCGCCGGTACGCAGACGGTGACTGTACAACGTCTTGGGTATCGCGAGGCCAGCCAGACGGTAGCAGTGAGTACGGGAGAGACCGTCGTGCTCAATTTTGCCGTCGCTGAAGCTGCGCTTCAGCTCGACGAGGTAATTGTTACCGGGACACCTGGTGGCACGCAGCGTCGGGCGCTCGGAAACTCCGTCACCTCCCTTGACGTGGCTGACGTTGTGGAAGTTGCACCCCCTGCGAACATGCAGGAGCTGCTCTCAGGGCGAACCCCGGGGCTGCAGTTTACGCGTAGAACCGGAAACGTGGGTTCGGGTTCGCCGATCCGCGTGCGGGGAATTGGGAGTTTTCAGCTCGCAACCAACCCGCTGATCTATATTGACGGCATTCGGGTCAACAACTCGTCGACGGCAGGTCCTGCGGTCGGCGACGGCGGTGGAGCCGGGCTCGGCGAGACCAGGGGCACGTCGAATGTTCTCGACGACCTGAACCCGGACGACATCGAGAGCATCGAGATCATCAAGGGGCCTGCGGCGGCGACGCTCTACGGAACTGAGGCCTCGGCCGGAGTGATCCAGATCATCACCAAGCAGGGCGCGGAGGGAGATGCCCAGATCAGCGCTTCGGTCCGTCAGGGATTCAACTGGATGCCGGACCCGGCGGGGAAACTCGGTGACCAGTATGCGTGCCGCACGAGCTTCAGGCCGCCCTGCACCGAACAGGACCTCTTCCGGTACAACATGTACGAAGAGGCGAACAGATACATCAGCGGTGAAGTTGCGGGTCCCGACGGCGGAGCCTACTTCGACTGGCCCACATCGCAGCTCTACCAGTACGGTCACGTCCAGTCCTACAACGTGGATATCCGGGGCGGTACACCGACCGTGCGGTATTTCGTGTCGGCCAACTGGGACCGGGAAGAAGGGATCGAGTGGTACAACCACGACCAGACCGGCCGTGTCCGGATGAATCTGAATGTGGTGCCTTCCGAGAGCTGGACAGCTGACATCTCGCTGGGATACGTGGACGGCGATACAAGATACGGATTGCCGGTACTGAACCAGGGCGGACCTTGGCAGGATATGCGATGGTCCAACGGCTACTGTCTGATTCGCGTGAATCCCGATGCCTGCCCCCGTCTCGGCGGCTTCCAGGAGCACCTTCCCGACGACGTGGCCAACGTCAGAACCACCCGTGATTACAGTCGCTTCACCGGTGGTCTGACCCTGAACCACGTATTCGGTGACTGGCTCAGCCAGCGCCTGGTGCTCGGCGTGGACAAGGGATGGGACCAGAACGAAGTGTTCTATCCTGTCGAGACAGAGCGCAGTGTTGTCTACTCGGAGTCCGCAAACGGCCAGATCCAGGTGCAGCAGCCCGTGTCGACGAACCTGACACTGGACTATGCAGCCACGGTCGACTATGACCTCACGGATGCTTGGAACTTCCAGACATCGGTCGGAGGCCAGTTCTATGTGAAGCGGTTTGAGGAGCTTGAGAACATCGGGCGGGCATTCGCATCGCCGCTGGCCAGCACGGTCAACCAGACGTCGATCGCACAGGCCAGCATCGACTACGAGTTCATCGAGAACCGGTCGCTGGGATTGTACGTGCAGGAGCAGGTGGCGTGGAATCAGCGGCTCTTCGTGACGGGTGCGGTCCGCTTCGACGACAATTCGGCGTTCGGCGCGGACTTCGAGGCGCTCGTTTACCCGAAGGTGTCGGCCGCCTGGGTAATCTCCGAAGAGGAGTTCTTCAATATCGATCAGATCGGTTCCCTCCGCCTGCGGACTGCGTGGGGGCAGGCGGGTCGTCAGCCGGACGTGTTCGCGAAGACGAATGTCTGGGGCGTCATCCCCGGTGTCGGCGGGAGTACAGCCTTGTCGCCGGTGAGCCCGGGGAACCCGGAGATCGGTCCTGAGGTGAGCACCGAGCTCGAGGCGGGGTTCGACATCGCACTCCTCGACGATCGGATCTCGGGTGAATTCACCTACTACAGGCAGAAGAATGAGGACGCTCTCCTCGAACAGTCGATTGCACCCAATCTGGGATTCCCGGGTGCGGTTCAGAGGAATGTCGGTCGGATCGACAACTGGGGCTGGGAGGCCCTCCTCTCGGCGCGGATCGCGGAGGGAGACTCCTGGGCGTTCGATCTGGCACTGAACGCGGACCACACGGACAACGAGATCGTGGATCTGGGCGAGACGCCACAGACCACAACGATCCGTGAAGGCTGGCCCTTCCCGGTTACGACCGGCCAGTACCGCGTTCTGTCCGCCGAGTTCGATGCGACCGGCGGTATCACAAACGCCATGTGCGATTCTGGTGTCGGCGAGCCGGGCGCGGCACAGTTCCTGGGAGGCCCGCCGGTTCCGTGCGAGCAGATTGCCGGTGCGCAGAGACTGCTGTTCGGACGCGGGTTTTACACCTACAAGTACGGCGTTGCGCCGACTCTGAGTCTCTTCAACAACGCCCTGCAGATCTTCGCCCTGGCGGAGGGTCACTACGGAAGGCTCGGGCGCGACAACGTCCTGGAATGGGGCCACATCTACAACAACACGAGGCACTCCCAGCTTGAGAATGATCCGCTCTGGGTTGCCTCGGACCGTGGGAACTTCACTGACGACCACACGAAGGAGTACTTCGACGGCGACTTCTGGAGAATGAGGGAAATCGGACTCCGCTACACCCTGCCCGAGTCTCTCGTCCAGCGCTCTGGGGCCGACCGGGCAAGCGTCGCGATATCGGCCCGCAACGCGATCGATCTCTGGATTGCGCAGCCCGAAGTCTGGGGCGGAGCAGTTGGCGATCCGGAACTCGGGACTGCTGAGAGTCTCACCGGTGCAGGCAACTTCCGCGAGATGCCACCGACGGCCAACATCAGCATGACGTTGCGCGTCTCGTTCTGACCTCCGTCGATGGACGAACACAACTTTGCTCTTGATGAACCGGTAGACATGAGGACGATAGGGGCCATGTGTAAAACGAAACTGGGGTTCGGAAGCCGGGGGAGGAGGGGAAGGGGAGCAGTGGTCCTCGCCTCCGCCCTGGCACTCATCGCCGTGGGTGGCTGCAGCGATCTCCTCGAGGTAGAGTTGCCGTCCGCGCTGACCGACGACGTGCTGGACGACCCGACCGGAGCGTCCGTCCAGGTCGCATCCGTGATCGCGAACATCGAGTGCGGGTACTCCGCGTTCGGCTGGGTGAGGACGCTCGGGGCCGAAGATGTGCTCGAGTCGGTTGCCGGGCGAGGCGGCGGTCATGCAATACACGGGTCGCAGCCCGATACCGGAGCCGAATGTGACTTCGACGGCGACTCATCCAACGGCGATTACTATGACCAGTTCCAGATCGCCAGATCCCTGGCGTGGGGCACCTACGAGCGCCTAGAGAACTGGACCGACCAAGAAGTCCCCGGCAGCCGGGAAGAGCTCTTGGCGACCACTGCGCTTTACGCGGGGATCGCGCTTGAGCATTTCGGGACGTACTACTGCGAGATGACATTCGACAACGGCCCGCTCATGACGCCCTCTGCGGTCTTGGATCTGGCCGAACAGTGGATCAACACGAGCTTGGGCCATATTGGAAACGCCGGTGACTTCGCGATCGACCACGGTGCCTCAGAGAGTGCCAGGACGATGGCCACTGCGCTCCGGGCGCGTATTCGGTGGCATAACGGAGATCTTGCCGGTGCCGCGGCAGACGCGGCCCAGGTTCCGATGGGATTTTCAGCGTGGATCGTTCGGGACGTGGGGCCGCAGAGAAGGAACAAGATCTACGAGTCGGGCACGCAGACCGGATGGGGCGGGATGCTCGGCATCAACGACTGGTGGAATGAGACCAGCGGGGTAACGAACCGGACAAATCCCGTCACGGGGAGCCCGTGGCCGGATCCCATTCCCTTTACCGGCTACATCTTCCTCGGAATCATGCCGGATGGCCGGGCGATCGACGACAACGGCTATGCTGTCACATACGCGGAGGAGTTCCGGGCCGCTGGCGCTGAGCCAACGTTGCTCAACAACGGTGCCGTCCCGGATGTCCGCGTCCAGCATTTCAAGAAGTCCATCCAGGGTCCTGAGCCCCGGGAAGTGCCGGCACGATACTCGGCTGAGGACGACGATATCCCATTGGTGGACTGGGAAGAGATCTGGCTCATTCTTGCCGAAATCGAGGGAGGCCAGCAAGCGATCGACCGGGTCAACGTTATCAGGAGGCATTACAACCTGCCTGAGGTCACGTACGCCGATCCGGGAAATGCCGAGCAGATCCGGCACATGATTATCGAGGAGAGGCGACGGAGCTTCTTCGCGGAGGGGGGGCGCTACTGGGCGACCAAGATTCTGAACACCGACATTCTCTGGTTCCCGCGTACCCAAGGTGTGACTCCGTCCCAAGGATACGACTTGGACGGTGGCGTCCGGCTGACCATGCCCGGCGACGAGTACACCCTGAACCCGAATATCACCCTGAACGACCGGGCGACCGGTTGTGATCCCGCTCAGGCGCCCACGCAGGATCCCGGCTGGAGCTTCTAGCGCCGCTAGACGGTCGAGAAGACGTATCCCGGGCGGGGAACTTCGCACCCGGTCGGCGTGGTACCAGCAGCAAGGCCACGCCGACCGGGTGTTGTTATTGCCCGGGTAGGACTACCTCCCCCGCTCTTGCCCTTCGGCCAATGAAATCCATCACGCATCGTGGCATGCGCCGTGCGGTCTGGTCGATTGCGCTCACGCTTGCTTCACTATCGTCTATCGGGGGTGCCCCTCCTGACCTCCATGGCCAGGCTCCGGGCGGAGCACTGGGCGGAGTTGTGCTCGCCGACGGCACGATGGAGCCCATCGACGCGGCGACCGTATCGATCGTCGGGACCAACATCAGTGCCGTGACGGACGAGCGGGGGACGTTTGTTTTCAACGAACCGCCGGTCGGTCGGTTCTCGGTGCGGGTCGTGGCAGCGGACCACGTAAGCGTGGTGCAGGAACTCGAACTCCAGCCGGAGTCAGTCACTCACGTTCAGTTTTTCCTTCCCGCAATGGACGCCGTGGTGTCGGAACTCTTGGTCCGGCAGGTGCCCGAGTCTGAGGGCACGATCAAGGAACCCCTCAGCGCAGTCGACGTCTTGGCGCGGCAGGTGCCCGGTGCGTTCGGAGCACTCCCGATGCCCGGTGACACGGACCAGCTCGTGATCCTCCGTGGACTCGGCACATTTAGTGACAACGTCGAGCCAGTCCTGCTTGTCGATGGGGTTCGGGTATCGGCTGCGGGCGTCTATGACGCGCTGAGCCAGATCCCGGTGGACGATGTGGAGTCGATCGAGGTGCTGCGAGGGGCCGCGGGTGCGTTCCTTCACCCCAATGGCGCCAACGGAGTGATTCAGGTCCGTACGCGGACGGGGCCGAGGCCGGATTCGAATTGACGCTGCGGCCCGGCGAGGTGTTGCACGCAGGTACCTGTGAGATCTGGGTACCGGGCAGTCCATCGGCCTAGGGTCGCGCGCGGTCGGGCCCGGATCCGGTTGGTCAAGTGGGTTGCCCCGACGTGGTGGTCCACCTGCCGTGCTCGGCGCGGGCGCACCCGTTCCCACCAATGTCGTACGTACTCCGCGTCGTGCAGCCGCCGGAAAACCCGTCCGCGTATGCCCGCACTCGGCCCCAGTCCAGTTGGTGGTGGATCCGGGAGAGGAACCCTGCCTGCGTCGGGCAGCCGAGGGGCAATTCATTCGCACTGTAGGTGGAACTTCACGGGATAAGTGGGTCTGTTGCCCTGCGCAACCCGCCGGTGCTATTCGATTTTCAGCGTCGTCGGGCGGTTTTCATCTTATGGGAGCGAGTCGGGTGGGCTTGACCTCCAGGAGTTCGAAGGCGCGGGCTAGGAGAGGGGTCGGCTGGGTCACGAGTGCGAGTTTGGACTCCGGGTGTTCGGGCATGCGCACGATATTCAGCACGACACTGGAGAGGTCATCGAGCAGCGTCTCGAATCTGTGAACCGGCAGTCCCTCAGGGGTCCGTTTCGTATCGGCCTTCCGCTTGGTATTGGGTGAGACCTGCGCCTTCTCGACCTGTGTGTTCCTCTGGCGGCCTCCGCCACGGGCCGGTTGTCATCCTCGAAGAGAAGCGGCGCGAGACGCTGGCGCATGTTCCACTCGAGGTAGTAGGCCAGTAGGCAGAGGAATACGTGGCCGCGCACGTGGTTCTCGGTGTAGACGGGCTGCACCCTGAGGCCGCTCTTCACGATCCGGAAGGCCCGTTCGATCATCGAGAGGCTCTTCTAGGCGGAGACGGCGGCTTCCGGCTCGATCTCCTCGAGACTGGTCCGGACGACATAGATGCCGTCGATGCGGGCCTCCGCCGCGATCTTCTCCTGACGGCGGGCCCAGCTCATGCTCTCGTCGTCGATCGTGATCTCGAAGTGCGTCTCGACCTTCCTCCGGTTGGTCTCGCGACCGACCCTGCGGCCGATCTCGGCCTTCCCGGAGAGGTTGCCGGCACGGACCGAGGCGATGGTCCGCTCTAATGTCTCTTCGGTCGCCGCAAGCAGCTCCTCACGCTTCCGGCGCCGCTCCTCCCTGAGGCGCGGGTTGAGGCAGATCATCAGCCACTCACCGGGGAAGTCGGGACTCCGGATCTCGGCCACCGCGTCGGGGATCGGCGTCTCGGGGGCCAGTGCCGGCTGGGGTGGCTTCTTGTCTCCCGGCTTGCTGGGCGACATTCTGGCGAGCTTTCTGAGATCGACGGCCTTGAGGGCCGATATCCAGTCCAGACCGGCCGGCTCCAGGTCGTGGCGGATGCGGGCAGTGGTGATCATCCCACGGTCGCCGACGAGTGCGACATGGCGGAGCCCGAGGCGGTCCCGGATCCTAGCCACCTGCGGTCCGAGGGTCGTCGGATCGCCGGTGCTGCCGGAGAAGAGTTCGACCGCAATCGGACAACCGTCGGAGGCGCAGAGAAGCCCGAAGACGATCTGCTTCTTGCCCTTCTTCCCGTCGCGGCTGTGGCCGAAGTCGGCCAGCGGGCAACGCTGCCCCTCTAGGTAGCTTGAGGTGAAATGGTAGAGGATCAGGGTTGCATCCCTCAGGTGCCGACGGGCGAGGCCTCGCTGGATCCAGCGCTGGCGCCCAAGCAGCCAGTCGAGCAGATCGAGCAGCTCGTTGCCGCGGACCGGACCGAGGTCGAGGAGGATGCCGAGGCTGCTCGTGGTGGTCTCGGGCGTGAGGCGTCGCGCGGTGTCAAGCTTGGAGGCCGGGGCGATCATCCGGGAGACGAGGCCGCGAGCGCCGGACTCCGCACACGACTGGGGGAACGGTGGAGGATGCGTTCGAGCCCGAGCCGCCGTGCGGTGCCGAGTACGGCGGCGACGTCGCCGTGGTCGAGGGAGCGTTCGATGTCGAGGAGTTCGGAGAGATCGCTGACGGCGAAGCCACCCTTGAGCACGGCACGGAAGCCCTCGACGACCTCGGGCGGGAGCGTGGAGAGGTTGCCGAGGGTCTTCTTTCGGATCCTCGTACGGAAAGATTAATACGATCAGGGGCGGGTGAAGTGCGTGTAGTGGGCGAAGGGCATTGACCGCCGCGGCGCGTGAGAGCGTGGCATGGCGGGCCGGTAGCCACGCGGCGCTTCCGTCACTCGTACCTCAGCGCTTCTATGGGGTCCATCCTGGCTGCGCGCCGCGCAGGATAGAATCCGAAGAAGATCCCGACGCTCGCCGCAAAGCCGAGGGCGAGTCCGATTGTCGCGGGGGAGACTAGCGTGTTCCATCCCGTGAACGCTGCGATCGTCTGGCCCCCGGCGACGCCTAGAGCTACTCCGAAGACTCCGCCCGCGAGACTCATCACCACACTCTCAACCAGGAACTGGACCATCACGTCCGAGCCTCTCGCGCCGACGGCGAGCCGAAGGCCGATTTCCCGGGTTCTTTCGGTGACCGAAACCAACATGATGTTCATGATTCCGATGCCTCCGACCAGAAGCGAGATGCTGGCGATCGACGCTAGGAGTAGGGTCATGACTTGGGTCATGCCCTGGGCGGCGTCAGCCAGCTCACCCTGATTCCGCACCGTAAAATCGTCGGGCTCGTTCGGGGCCAGACCATGCGTGTCGCGGAGGATCTGGCGGATTTCCTCCTGGGCAGGGCCGAGGTCGTCCGGCGACGACGTGCTTGCCAGGATCTGTCCGATGAACTGGCGTCCCGCCATCCTCGTTTGGACCATCGTGTAGGGCGCCAGGATCGTGTCATCCATGTCGTTGCCCCCGGCCGTCTGTCCCTTCGGCTCCAGGACCCCGATGACGGTGACCGGCACATCGCGCAGCCGGAGCCTCTGACCGACAGCATCGCCGTTCGGAAAGAGGTTTTCTGCCACGGTGCTTCCTATGACCACGTCCCGGCGCATGGAGCGGACGGCTGCCTCGTCGAAGAACACACCCTCACCGAGGGCCCAGTCGCGGATCTGCTGGTAGTCGGGGGAGACCCCGAGTACCGAAGTGCGCCAGTTGCCGGTGCCCCCGACGGCTTGGGTGAAGCTGTTGATCACCGGCGACACATGGGCCAGGAGGAACGCCTCGCTCGCGAGCACCTCGGCATCCTCCGTCGTCAGTCTGGGACGGCTTTGCGCGCCCATGCTGACGCCTCCCTGCGAGGCGGCCTCGGGCGTGACGATCAGCATGTTCGTCCCGAGGCTCTGGATCTGCTGTTCGATCTGGCTCTGGGCGCCTTCTCCGATCGCCACCATCACGATGACCGCACCCACACCGATGATGATGCCGAGCATTGTGAGGAGCGTGCGCATCTTGTTCTTGAGGATGCTTACGCCTGCGACCCTGATGAGATTGCTCGTCTTCATGCCACGGCCGTCCACTCAGCATCGAGCGATGCCGCTGCATCATCCCGGGCATCTCCCCGGTCCTGCACCGGGGCGTCCCGGGTGACGCGACCGTCCCGCAATTCCACAATCCGTTCGGCGTACCGAGAGACCTCGGATTCGTGCGTCACGATCAGAAAGGTGACGCCCTCCGCGTGCAGTTCCTGGAAGAGAGCCATGATCTCGAGCGAGGTTACGGAGTCGAGGTTGCCGGTGGGTTCGTCGGCCAGGACAAGGGAAGGGCCGGTGACTAGAGCACGCGCGATGGCGACCCGTTGCTGCTGGCCCCCGGAGAGCTCTGAAGGATCGTGGTCCATACGGTCCGCCAAACCGACGCGATCCAACGCTTCGGCGGCGACGCGCCGGGAGTTGAACCTGCGTCCGCTCCGGTCGTAAAGCAGGGGCAGCTCCACGTTCTCGAGCGCGCTTGTTCGGGGGAGGAGGTTGAAGCCCTGGAAGACGAAACCGATCTTGCGGTTCCGGATGTCGGCAAGCTCGTCCCTGTCCTGCGTCTCGACCTGCGTGCCCTCGAGCCGGTAACTCCCGCGGGTCGGTTGGTCCAGGCACCCCAAGATGTTCATGAGGGTGGACTTGCCGGATCCGGACGCTCCCATGATCGCGACGAGTTCACCCGCCTGGACCTGCAGATCCACACCCCGTAGCGCCCGCACCTCGGTGCGCCCCATCCGGAACACCCGCTCGATGTGGCGCGCCTCGATCAGCCTCTGCGGATCGCCCGCATCCGGCTCCATTAGAACCCGCCGAATCGTCGGAATCCGCCACCGGACGGGGGGCGGAATGGGTTTGCTCCGTCTTGCGGCACCTCTCCCGTTGTGACTGCGGCGATCACCTGCCTCCCTTCCACTATCTCCGGCGGACCCAACCGGATGGCGGTCTGGATTCCGTCGGTGAGCCCGGTGCGGACGCGCGTAACCCTGAGTTCCCCGGTCTCGTCCAGATACCAGAGGGTCCCCGGTCCTCCGTCGCCTCCTAGTCGCCCTAGGAGTCCGTTGCTGGCGCCGCCGCCCTCGGCCCGGAAGCGAGCACGGATCCTCTCGATCGTCTCCTCGTCCATTTCCCCGGACGCGAATCCGCCCGATCGGGGACCGGCTCGACGCTCTCCGGCTCCGCTTGGCCCGAAGAGGAACGGATTTTCACTGTCGCCCTCGCTGTCCGCCCCAACGTCGGATGCCTGCGGCCTCTCGAAGTCTTCGAGCATCGCCTCCGTCGGGCGGAACCGGAGAGCCGTATTCGAGACCCTGAGCACGTCCTCCTCGCGGTCGAGGACGATGTCGAGGGTTGCTGTCATCCCGGGCAGAAGCGCTCCGTCCGGGTTCTCCGCATTTACCACGACGCTGTACGTCACGACATTGTCCTGCGTAGTCGACTGGAGGCGTACTTGCTGTACCGTCCCCTGGAATTGGCGCTCGGGGTAGGCTTGGACGGTGAAGCGAACGGGCTGCCCCTCGCGGATCTGGCCAATGTCGCTTTCGTCGACCGATGCTAGGATCTCCATCTCGGCCAGGTCCTGGGCGAGCAGGAAGAGGATGGGGGCGGAGAGACTCGCGGCCACCGTCTGGCCGACCTCGACATCCCTCGATACCACGACGCCGCTGATGGGGGCACGGATCTCGGAGTACTCCAGGTTCCGGCGCGCCCGTTCGAGATTGATCTCTGCAGAACGGAATGACGCGTCCGCTAACTCGAAACGGTAGCCCGCAAGGTCAAGTTCGCTGTCCGTGACGACCTGCGTCGTGTGGAGTTCGACCGTCCTTTCGAGTTCGCGTCGTGACTGGTCCAGCTCGGCCTGATTCCTTGCAAGGTTCACCTCGGCCGACCGTACCTCCTGCTGGAGGATTGTGGGGTCGATCAGGGCGATCAGGTCGCCTACAGTGACCCGATCATTGAAGTCTATGAAGATCTGGGAGATCTGTCCCGAAACCTGTGTTCCCACCTCAACCATTTCCGTGGCCTGGACGGCGCCCGTCGCCGTGACCGTCGACTCCAGGTCGCCGCGGGTGACCTCCACGAACCGGTACTCGACCTCGTCAGATCCACCGCGGGCCGTGAGCCACCATCCCCCGGCCACACCCGTCAGCAGCAGTCCGACGATCCAGATGCTCTTTCGTCTCATCGGTTCAGAATATGTCCGAGTGGAACATTCGCACGAAAGGTCGAGGCATCGCCAAGGGGCGCTACCGGTCGCCGCGCCGAAGCGCCCGCGGTGCGCCGGGAGGCCGACGCACGTCGATAAGCGCCTCCACAATCTCCCACTGTTCTTCCGCGAGCACCTCCTCTCGCACCACTTCGAGCACTGCGGCAGTCTCCGTCCGGATCGTCTCGAGGTGAGGCCGGAGTGCGCGGAGCCGCCCGCCGCGCGCCTGGCCGCTCCGGGCCCGGGCGTCTTCCAGCGCTGAACGGGCCGTGCTCGTCGCCTCGTCGAGTCCAGTCTCGAGCTGCTTGAGACGTTCCGTCTGGTCCGCTGAGAGGGCGAGCTCGAGGCTGTCGGCGTGCTGAAGCAGGGCCGCGATGGGGTTCTGGAGCGAGGGTGCGAGGGGTCGGTCTGGAGGGGGCTGCTGGCCAGCGACGATCTGCGGTGCGATCAGGGCGGCGAACAGAATCGCCGATCGTAGTAGGGGATGGCTCACGGAGTTTTCCGGTCTGGGTATCGGATGGTGTCTCGCGGGAGGGCGTCCGCCCCCGCCTATCCGATTGAAGGCTAGGCAGGTTGAAACGTTAGAGGGATGCGATCCCACGTGGACATCGTCCATCCCGCGCCATTTCCTATATCGATCTCCTGAAACGTGCAACGGCGACCGACATCCCGGCCGCCGCCATACATGCCAGCACCGTGAACGGGACACCGAGGTCCGCGAAGCCATGGCCCTTTAGGAAGATGCCCCGGACCACCTCGAGAAAGTGGCGGAGGGGATTGATCAGCGTCAGTTGGCGGAAAACCGCCGGCATCGTGTCAATCGGGTAGAGGAGCCCGGAGAGTATGATCGCTGGGAGGAGGAAGAGGAACATCGCGAGGAAGGCTTCCTGCTGAGTCCGCGATATCGTGGAGATGAGGAGCCCGACCGCGAGGCCCGCTAGGATAAACAGACCCGCCGCGAGGACGAGTGCCGGGACGGACCCCCGGAACGGGACGTCGAACCAGAAAAGCGCGACGGCCGTGACGAGCGCGAGCTGCATCATGGCGATTCCTGCGGCCGGAAGCGTCTTGCCGAGAATCAGTTCCGTCGGAGAGAGCGGAGAGACGAGCAGCTGCTCGAGGGTACCCACCTCCCGCTCCCGAACCACGGCCATTGCTGTCAGGAGCAGGCTCATCAGGAGCACAACCATCCCGATCACGGCAGGCACGTTATAGGCGCGTGACTCGAGCGAGGGATTGTACCAGGCGCGGGCCCGGAGTTCGATGCCGGGTCCCGTCAGTGAGCCCGGAGGCAGGTGCGTTGCTTGGCGCAATCCCACTTCCCGGACGATCCTTGCGGCATAGCCCTGGGCCACCGTCGCCGTATTCGAGCTCGTCCCGTCGACGAGAAACTGTACCGTCGCTCCGCGGCCCGCGCGCAGGTCGCGTGCGTAACCGCTTGGAATCTCGAGCGTTGCGACGGCTCGTCCCTGGTCCAGAGCAGCTCCGAGATCTCCTCCCCTGTCCGTGGTTTCCACGACTCGGAAGTGTCCCGACGCGGTAAACGCGTCCACGAGTTCGCGCGAATCCCTCGTGCGGTCATGATCAGCGAGCGCTACCGCCACGTTTCGGACGTCGGTGTTGACAGCGTAGCCGAGCAGGAGGAGCTGTATGACGGGCGAGACAAAGATTACCCTCTTGGTCTTCGGGTCCCGGAAGAGCTGGCGCAGCTCCTTTTCCACCATTCGGCGGACGCGAAGGACGCCCGGGTTCCGGTATTTCCGCCTCATGTTGGGAGCTCCTTCCGGAATACGGCTGTTGCCAGCGCGAGCCCGAGCGTGGCAAAAGCGGCCATGAGGATCGCCTGCGGCCAGAGGACCTCCGGGCCGACGCCCTTCAGAAAGATCCCCCGCGTGACCGTGACGAAGTAGCGGGCCGGAACGACGAAGGTCACGCCCTGAAGCGCGCGGGGCATGCTCGCGATGTCGAACATGAATCCGGAGAGGAGGAGGGCGGGGAGGTAAGTCGCGAGCATGGCGACCTGGGTGGCGAGTACCTGCGACTTCACCGCCGCCGAGATGAAGATGCCGAGCCCGAGCGCGCCGGTGAGGAAAAGGACCGTATAGACGGCCAGCAGAACGATGCTTCCGTTCATCGGAGTGCCGAAGATCGCCATTCCGCAAGCGACCGTGGCCGCCACATCGAGCAGTCCGATCGCGAGGTATGGAAGCAGCTTCCCGAGAACCACTTCGATGCGGCTCACCGGGGTGGATGCGAGCACTTCCATCGTTCCCCGCTCCCATTCGCGGGCGATCGTGAGCGCGGTCAGCATCGCGGCGATCACTGACATGATCACGGCGATGAGTCCGGGTACGATCATGTGCCGGCTCACGAGGTCGGGGTTGTACCAGGTACGGGTCTCGATTGTGACCGGGGGGACGGCGTCTCGCCCGAGGGGGAGGAGCCTTGACTCATGCTGTGCCAGGATCGCATCCGCGTAATTCAGAGCGATTGTCGCCGTATTCGCGTCGCTCCCGTCGAGCAGGAGCTGCACCTGCGGCATCTGTCCGCGTGCTTGGAGATCGCTCGCGTAGTTCGGCGGAATCGTGAGGACGCCCTTGACCTCTCCCCGGCTCAGCTGGTCTCCGGTCTCGCGCGCCGAGTCAAGATAAAGCTCGGGGACGAAGTTGCCGCTCGCGACAAGGGCTTGGATGAGCTCGCGGCTGGCGTCGCTCCGGTCTTGATCGAGAACGGCAACGGGGATTTCTCGGACATCCCAGTTGATGGCGTATCCGAAGAAGAGGAGGAGGAAGATCGGCAGCAGAAAGGCGAGGATCATGCTTCGGGGATCGCGCCGGAGCTGGATCCACTCCTTCCTAGCGATCGCTCCGAGGCGGTGGGTATCGATCATCCGGACCCCGGCCCCGGTTTCTGGCCGCGCCCGACGCGAACGATCGAGACGAAGGCATGTTCCAGCGAGGGGCGGATGCGGCGGATGTCCCTTGCCTCATGCCCTACTCCGGCGAGGGCCTCCCGGATCGTCTCCTTGCCCCGGTCCGCGTCCCGGAGAGTGACGTGGAGTGCCCGCCCGAAGAGCGAGGCATCCAGGATGCCAGATGCCCCGGCGAGGGCCTCGACTGCCCGCGGGGCATCGTTGGTCCTTACCTCGAAGACGGGATCCGCGACGCGGCCGCGCAGTGCCCCGGGCGTATCGAGCGCAGCGAGCCGTCCCCGGTTAAGCAGCGCGAGGCGGTGGCAGTACGCGGCTTCTTCCATGTAATGGGTGGAGACGAGGATCGTTGTGCCCTCCCGCGCCATCGCATCGATCAAGTCCCAGAATCGTTGGCGCGCCAGCGGATCCACGCCCGAGGTCGGCTCGTCAAGGAATAGGATCGGCGGTTCGTGCACCATCGCGCACCCAAGCGCGAGGCGCTGCTTCCACCCGAGGGGGAGTGTCTCGGCGAGGCAGCGCTCCTCTCCGGCGAGCCCGGACACCTGAAGGATCCAGCGGCGCCGGTCGCCGAGTGTCCTGCCGGCTATTCCGTGGAGGCCGGCGAACAGATCGATGTTTTCCCGTACGGTGAGATCGGTGTAGAGCGAGAACCGCTGCGACATGTAGCCGATCCGGCGACGGACCCAGCGGCGTCCCGATTCGATGTCGAGTCCCGCGACCGTCCCTGTTCCCGATGTCGGGGCCAGGAGTCCCGTCAGCATCTTGATGATGGTTGTCTTCCCGGCGCCGTTCGGTCCAAGGAAGCCCATGACCTCTCCCTTCCGGACATCGAAGCTCACTCGGTCCACCGCGGTGAAGGGGCCGAACCGTTTCGTGAGGTTGCGTACCCGGATCGGGTCTCGCGAGTCATCAAACGTCATCGGGCGTTACCGATCCCGTCCCGTCCGTGCCTTCCGCCACCAGGTGCACAAAGACATCCTCGAGTGACGGAGAAATCTCGTGGACGCCGGATACCTCGATGCCGGCATCCGTCAGGGGCGAAGCCATGTCCGCAGGGTCCAAGTCGTGCGGGAGGAGCGCGTGAACTGCGTCTCCGGAAAGCGAGGCGGACCGGTTACCGAAGAGGGCACGCAGGAGATCACGGGCCTTGCGCGGTGTGGGAGAGCGGAGCGCGTAGAGCCGGCCTCCGAGCGAGTCCTGGAGCCGGACCGGTTTGTCGAGCGCAAGGGCGCGGCCCTCGTTCAGGAGAACCACGCGGTCGCAGCGCTCCGCCTCGTCGAGGTAGGAGGTCGAGACAAGTGTCGTAACACCCTCGGCGACCATTCGGTGAAGGATCAGCCAGAGTTCGCGCCTCGATATGGGGTCGACGCCGAATGTGGGCTCGTCCAGCAGGAGGACCTTCGGGTGATGGACCAGGCAGCAGGAGAGGGCGAGCTTTTGCTTCATCCCGCCTGACAGGTGGCCCGCCAGGCGCTGCTCGAATTCCCCGAGGCGACTGAACTCGTAGAGGCGCTGGAAGCGCTCCAGACGGTCCTTCCGCGACACCCGGTACAGGTCGGCGTAGAATTCCAGGTTTTCGCGCACCGTCAGGTCCCCATAGAGTCCGAAGCGCTGCGCCATGTACGCCGTGTGGGGCTTGGCCGCCTCGGGGTCGCGGCCGATGTCTACCCCCTCGATCCACGCCCTTCCGGCGGTTGGTTTCAGGACGCCGGCTAGGATCCGGAGCGTCGTCGTCTTCCCCGCGCCGTCGGGTCCCACAATCCCGAAGAGTTCCCCATGCCCGACCTGCACGCTCAGCGATTGAAGGGCGACCGTCATTCCGAATGTCCGACGCACGCCTTCGAGCGCGACGGCGCTTCGAATCACCGGTCGGTGTCTACTAGGGTGACATCGGCGGGGATCCCGGGCTTCAGCACAAACTCCGGGTCTCGCGTGATCCTGACCCTCACCGCGTAGACGAGCCGGGTCCGATCCTCTGCGGTCTGGACGTTCCGGGGGGTGAACTCCGCCTCGTCGGCAATGAACACCACCTCGCCCGGGTAGGCCCGGTCCGGATAGGTATCCGAGACAATCTCGGCGGGCATGCCGAGCCGGACACGCCCGATCTCGTCCCCGGGAACGTAGATGCGCACCCAGCGGTCCTCCGGATCGAGAACCGTGAGGACCGGCATGCCGGGTGCGACCGCTTCACCCGGTTCCCGGTGTCGGACAGTCACGATCCCCGGGAACGGGGCGTGGACAACCGTGTTGGCCAGGGCGGCCGACACCCGGACCACATTCGCCTCGGCCTGCTCGACAAGGGCGCGCTGGACAGCCACCTGTTCAGCCCGCGGCCCCTCGCGGACGAGCGCGAGCGCCTGCTCGGCCTGGTCGCGCCCGGCTCTGGCGAGCTCGACTCGTGTTTCCGCCTGGTCGAGGTCCTGCCGGCTGATGGCTCCGCCGTCGTGAAGGATCTGCGCTCGCTCCAGCTGCCGGGCGGCCTCATCGGCTTGCGTGGCTGCAGAGCGCATCGCGGCCTCGGCGGTTGCGAGCTCCTGAGGCCGGGCTCCTCGGCTGAGCTCCTCCAGCCGCGCTTCGGCTGCCGCCAGCTGCGCCTGCGCCGCGTCCAGCGCCGCCTCGAGCTCCCGCGCATCGAGGCGCGCGAGCTCGCTCCCCTCCTCGACCGTGGCGCCTTCTGCAACGCGGACTTCCCGGACTCTTCCCGCGGCCTGGAATCCCAGATCCGCGTCCGTGGCCTCGACCGTCCCCGATGCCCGCAACTCCGACGTCGCGTCGTCCTGCGTCCCGCGCAGGTACCAGACGCCGGCCGCCGTTGCCGCCAGCAGAATAACGAGCGGTCGGATGCGGTTTTTCATCGCCACATCTCCAGCGAGCGGTTCAGCCACTCCCGACTCAGCACTCCCTGCGTCCGCGCGAGATCTATGCGGGCAAGCACGGCGTCGTAGCTTGCCTGAGCGTGTCCGGCGCGGGCCCGGAAGAGACCGGCCTGCGCGCGAAGCAGGTCGCTCTGGACTCCAGCACCCGCCTCGAGGGCGAGCGCTTCGATGCCGGCAACTTCCTCCCACTGCGCGATCGAGGACTCGAGCGCGGCAGCCCGTTCATCGGCCTCGAGCACACGCGACTCGGCCGCATCCGTCTCGGCGTCGACGGCGAGCAGGATCGTCGCCATCTCGCTCTCAGCTACCCGGAGCTCCGCATCGGCGCGGCGGATAGAAGCTCCCCGAATGCCGCCAGTGAAAACTGGCCAGGAGAGCCGGATGCCGGTCTGCCACTCCGTCACGTGTTCTCCGGATACTGTTCCGAAGTCTTGGAGGGCGGCCCGAAGATCGAGCCGCGGCATCCGTCCCGCCCGCTCCTCCCGCAGCTGTGCCTCCGCGCCCCGGATCGCCTGCCGTGCCGCCTCGACGACAGGGTTCGTGCGGGTTCCGTCGATCGGTACCCCAGGGCGAGGGACCACATCGGCGAGCGAGACGCCTTCGAGTTCGTCCGGCGTGCCGCCCATCGTCCTCGCCAGCGCGCGCCCAGCGAGTCCCGCCCTCCTCAGAGCGGCCGTTTCCTCAACCCTGGCGTCCTGAAGGCTTGCCCGGGCGCGGAGCACCTCGAGTTCGGGGGCCGTACCCGCATCAAGCCGCTCCTGTGCACGGGCGTATTCCTCCTCCATGGCGTGCAGCTGAGCCAGGGCGGCGGCTTGGACAGCCCGGGCCGAGAGCACTGCGAGGTAGTGCCGCGCGACCTCGGCGATCACGTCCATCTCGGCGGCCGCCAACCCGAATACCGCTGCCTCCGCCCGGGCGTCGGCGCCATCGGTCCGCGAGGAACGGACGCCCGAATCGAATAGCGTGTAGTCGACAACGATCTGGCCTTGGACGAGGGCATCATCGAAGCTCGGCGGATGTCGAGGGTCGAAGCTGTGGAGGGGAGCGACGACCATCGGTTCCTCGAAACGCGTCACCGTTGCCCCGAGGGACGCACTGGGAAGCCGTGCGGCGCGAGCGATGTCGCGCGCATGCAAGGCGGCCTCGTGCCGGGCCAGCGCACTACCGAGCGACGGGTGCGCGGCGAGCGCGGAATCAGCGGCCGCCGCCAGCGTGAGGGCTTGGGCTGCGGCGGGGAGGGGGAGGGCTGCCAGCAGGAGCGCGCGCGCGGCGGTGACACAGAGCGCCCGCTTCATGGTGCCTCGCACGCCTCAGGCGCGAGGGCGGCCCACACGAATCCCGTGCAGTGCCGCCGGGCCCGCTCCCGCATGGCGGGATCCGCAAGGTCGATATCTCCAACACTTCGCAGCAACGGGGCGACAAGCGTGAGGAAGACCGGCTGCGCCACCACACTCAGCGCGGTGAGGACTGGATGCCCGGGACGGATCGAGCCCTCCGTGGCTCCGCACGCCGCAAGCTGTCCGATGGTCTGCTTCAGCCGTCCCAACGTCTCTCGAACGATCGCGGGCGGCGGCTTGCCGGCTGCAACTTCTTGAAGTAGGAGGTGCGGGAGGTCAGGATGCTCCTCGAAATGGCGGAAATACGCTTCCACGATACGGACCATTCGCTGACGCGCATCGCCGTCGTCGGAGATGGCTGCTTCGGTCACCCGAGCCTCCAGCGAACCGATTCCCTCCCTCAGGACGGCATTGTAGAGGTCCCGCTTCGTACCGAAGTGGTAGGTGACGGCTCCAAGGTTCGTGCCCGCGAGGCCGACGATTGCACGCACCGACGTTCCGTCGTACCCCTGCCGCCCAAATAGCGTCCGCGCGGCAGCCACAAGCTCACTCCTCGTCCCGGTCCGGTCTCGGGTGCCATCGAGTTGTTCGGTCGACTGAGTCATACGTATGAACAATATGGATGTACCGGTTCGCTGTGTCAACGGACGTGCCGGCCGGTCGGCCCGGACACGCGCGGGCGACCGCACCTAGCCGAGGGTTCTTGTTCGCCTCTGCCCGGAGTGCCGGCTACAGACACTCCATGTCGCGAGCACGCCTGTGTCCAAGGGTCGACACGTCGCGCCGATTCGGAATGGGAGCCTCCCGTTACCTGGGCCGTCAGGGCCTGGCGCTACTCGGCTGGCGGGAGACTGAGCTTGCTCGGGGGGCTCGACCGGAGCTGCCATGTGCTGGTGTTCGGCGTCGGCCTGCGGGCTTGGCATCGGGCACATCCCGGCCGGGGCGTGCCCGCTGACAATTTCCTAACCGCGCGCGATGCCAGGTGGATTCCGGTCGGTACCGCTCTCGTTGCGTCCAGCAGCGGATCCGAGCATCTCGTGGTCCTTGCCGGACAAAGGGCGTCTTCGGGTGTTGGGTCGCCCAGTTCGAGATCCTCTCCTCCCTCGTTCTCGTTCTATTCGGTTGGGTGTTCGTACCCTTCCACCTCGGGAGCGGGACCTACACGGCGTTCGGCCCCCGGCACCGATCATCGTCCTTGGAAGGGAGTCCTGTCAGTCGTATTGGTCCCAATGGTCTGGTACCGGTGCACCGACCGGTGCGTCGTGCAGGGGTCCCGGGTGCGCAGAAGGAGCCCGATGCTCGCAGGCCGACAATCCCTGCCGGATACCAGAGGCTGCTCTCTCCGTTCATCTTCGTCACGCGGCGTGTCGTCGCCGTCGGTCTCTGCACGAATGGGAACGCTGCGCTCGGTGTACTTGGCGACGCGCTTCCGGTGCTCATTGTGGCTCACCTCACTGGCGGGTTCCGCCAGCTCGTCATTGCAGAGCTGTTGGCGGCCCTCATGAGGTGACTTTCATCGGTGTTCGACTCCGCCCAACGCTGAGCACCGGGCTATCTGCGGGAACTTGGTTCTGCGCGCCGCGGAGCGCCGTCTCATGCTGGCGGGGCAGGTCCGTACCGTCGTGCTTCGAGTAGTTGCACTGCTCCGGAGCCCGTTCTGGGGCTCGCCTCAGGAGAAGTGTACCAGTGCCTGCAGAGCGTTCACCCGTGCATTGCGCACCGATCGCTGCGGACTTGCTCGTCGGGATCGCGCAGTCGCGAGAAAGCGCGGCCGGCGCAGTCGCCATGTTGGAAGGACGGTCCCCTCCCCGGCATGGGCCAACCGGTGCCGCGACGGGTGGAATTGCCGGGACCGGCCGATCCCTCGGCCACAGGCGCGCGGGTCCGTCTCCGCGCACCTTCGGCTCGGGTCAGAACGCGGTGCTCGCTGCCTCGGCCATCTCGCCGACCGAGTAGAAGACGAAGTCCGTCGTGGGCATCGTCTCCGCGCGCTCCGTCGCGCCCCAGCCCCCTCCGCCAGAGAGTCGCTGGCGGTCGATCCAAGCGTTGGCGAGCCGGAACCGGTTGGCCGGCGCGTGGTCGTGATAGAGACTCTGGGCGGTGTGCAGGACATCGGAGCGGTCCATTCCCAGGTCCGACTTCAGGTGGTCAAGCAGGTAGGCGAAGTTCCTGTCGGCGGGTTTGTAAGCGCCAATGGCGTCGGCCGTGTAGATCGCGTCGAAATCGACGCCGAGCTTCCGGTTCGAGCCTGCGATACCCTCGCGGTGCACGTTTGACAGGATGACGAGCCTGTAGTGCTTCTTCAGGGCGCGGAGCGCGTCGGCGGTGTCGGGAAATGCGGGCCATTCCGGCACGGAGTCCCCGAATGCACCGTCGAGGGCGGCGTTCGACCGGAGTCCGAAACGGTCCGCGATGCTCCGGTGCACCCGCGCGAGGATTGCCGGATAGGGAAGCGTCGGTGCCGCCTGTTCGTGTCGGCTCTCGAATTCCGCGAATGCCCTCAGGGCACGGGCTCGCGTCACATCGACGCGGGCGTTCTCCATGATGAGGGGCTGGAGGGCATCCCAGATCCCGCTCTCCCAGTCGATCAGCGTACCGTAGCAGTCGAAGGTCAGGACGCGGAATTCAGTGAGGCGGCGCACCGGACAGTCGCCCCTTCGGACCGGTGCGGGCAGCGGACCGCCTGCTCGGCGGCCGCAGCGCCGTCGTCCGCCTCCCTACCGCACCTTCACGTACTTGATGACGCGCTGGGGACGGGGCTCTCCGGAGAAGATGTTGCCGAAGCGGTCCACCGTAAGCGATTCGGCGCCGCTGCCGCCAGCCGTGATCGGCGGGTTGTCGCCCGGGTCCAGAATGAAGTACTCCACCCATCCGGTTGCCACGTCGCCGATCCGGATCCCCTTCTCCCACCCCGGATTCTGCGTCATGTCTGATTCGGAATCGGCCACATAGATCCTTCCGTTTCCGTCAATCGCGATGTCGCTCGGCATCCCGAACTGCGTCCAGCGGTTGATGTAGTTTCCGTCCTGATCGAAGATGACGATCCGCATGTTCTGCCGGTCGGCGACGAAGAGGCGCCCGTCGGCATCCATGGCCACGGCGTGGGGCCCGTACAGCTGGCCGGGTCCGTGCCCCGTCCCCCCGAACTCCTTGATGAAGCTGCCGTCGCTCGATAGGTGCACGATCCGGTTGTTCCCGTTCTGGTTGTGGCCGTCCACGACGAAGATGTCGCCGTTCGCCGCGGTGACGATGTCGCTCGGGGCCGTGAAGTGATGCGGGCCGTCGCCGGCCACACCCGCTTCACCGAGCGTCATGAGAAGCTCTCCCTGTGGTGAGAACTTGAAGACCTGGTGGCCGAACACGGCTCCCTCCACGAGAGGCGACAGCGCCGCGCCGGCCTCCGTCACCCATATGTTGCCGTCCCGGTCCACATGGATCCCGTGCGGCCAGGCGAACATGAGGCTGCCGAAGGAGGTCACGACATTGCCGTCCGGATCGAAGCGGAGGATCGGGTCCAGGTCGGACTCTTGGCAGTATGTCTGACTCCCGCGCGGGGTCCCGTCGTTCCCGCATCGCACGATCGCCCAGAGATGCTCGCCGTCAACGTCGATCTCGATCCCGCCGGGCGATCCCATCACGCGTCCGCCTGGGAGCTTCGCCCACGGCTCGCCGATGAGGCCAGGCCCCGTCCCGGCTTGGAGCCCGCCGACCGGACGGTACGGGTTCGGCCCCATCTGGGCCCGGGCCTCGCTCTCGCACACGGCAGCGATGAGCGTTGCCGCGAGAATCGACCGGGACACGCATCGAAGCTGTTTCGACATGACAGATTCTCCTCTTGGACAGAGAGCAGTCGGGAGCTGGCGGCCCCGAGGGACGGGTGGCTCGACAGCTTGGCCAGAATAGACGGGCGGGAGATGAGGCGCCAGATCCAGTCTGCTCCGGCGACACCGCCGGAGCGCGGGAGCTGAGCCATGCGCCTCCAAGGCGGAGCAGATCAGCCGGAATCCCCAATTGCGGATCGCGTCCCGTCAACATCGGAATCGGTTGCGGAGACGCAGCCGACGGCGATCGTTCGCAGGTCGGGGCGGCGAAGATCGGCACCCGTGGCGGTCCGGACGGCGCGCTGGCAGTCGTTGCCCCGCACCGCCAAGAAAACCAAGATGTCACCCTCTCCGCATGCGGCGGCGGACCGGAACACCGGAGGAGCCGGCCCCGGCCCGACCCGTACACAGGCAAGGGAGGTCAACATGACCCGGGCGCTTCGGATCGGGGCGGGGCTCCTCGTGGCTCTCCCCCTCGTCATCCCATTCGGCGGGGATGCGGACCGTGTGGTCCATCCCGGCGGGAGTGCAGCCGTGCAGGACGAAGTACCGCTCTTCGAGGTCGCGTCCGAGTGGCCCACGCTTCCGGAAGGCTGGGTCCTCGGGGTGGTGGCAAGCGTCGCGGTGGACCGCCAGGACCACGTCTGGGTGCTTCATCGGCCCGCCTCGCTCGGGCCGGAGGAGGCGGGCATGGCCGCGCCCGCTGTCCTCGAGTTCGATCCCGAGGGGAACCTCGTGCAGGGATGGGGCGGCGCGTCGGGATCCGGCTACGAGTGGCCCGAGTCCGAGCACGGGATCTTCGTCGACCACAACGACTACGTCTGGGTGGGAGGCAACGGACCGGTCGATCAGGTGCTCAAGTTCACGATGGACGGCGGCTTCGTGATGCGGATCGGGATTCCGGGTGAGAGTCAGGGCAGCGGGGACACCCGAAGCTTCGGGCGCCCGGCCGACGTCTGGGTCCACCCGCCGACGAACGAGCTCTACGTGGCGGATGGATATGGCAACCAGCGGGTTATCGTGCTCGACGCCGCGACGGGCGAGTTCAGGCGGATGTGGGGGGCCTTCGGGGAAGCGCCGCAGGATGTGGAGCCGGATCCGGCGTGGGCGCTCGAGCAGGAGGGTCGCGGGCCGCCCGTCTTCGTGCCGCCCGTGCATGCGGCCAAGGTCTCCGACGACGGGCGAGTGTATGTGTCGGACCGAGGAGGCAAGCGCGTGCAGGTCTTCACGACTGCGGGTGAGTACCTTGACCAGGTGTTCATCGGTCGCGGATGTCTGCTCCCAGAATGCGGGAACGGGACGACCGCGGCCAGCACGGCGTTCTCCTCCGATCCCGGCCAGCGCTTCCTCTACGTCGGCAACCGGAGCGAGGCGCGCGTGATGGTTCTCGAGCGCGAGACACTCGAGATCCTCTACTCCTTCGGGGAGTGGGGCTCGGCGCCCGGGGAATTCGGCACGCTGCACCACATGGATGTGGATTCACGGGGGAATCTGTACGTTACCGAGGTGACGCCGCTTGAGCCCGTCAACCGGCGGGTCCAGAAGTTCACCTTCTTGGGACTGGGGCCGAGACCCGGGCCGTAGAAGGGGTCGGCCCTGCCGCACCTGAAACCGCAGTATTACTTGCGCTGCCCCGCAGGGGCGGGAGGAACCGTGTTGCGGATGACCTTGCAGGGAGCGCTCATCGCCGGGGTGGTGCTCTGTCCCGGGGCGGTTGCGGTGGAGGCGCAGGACGAACTCTCCATCGAGATGGTGAAGGACGGGCTCTACGTGATCTTTGGCCCGGGCGGAAACGTTGGCGTCCGTGTCACTGACGAGGGCGTGATCCTGGTGGACGACAAGTTCCCGCAGAACTTTGACGCGATCCAGGAACTCGTCAGCCAGGTCAGTGCCCAGCCGGTCCGGTACGTCCTCAACACCCACCATCACGGCGACCACACCGGAGGCAACGCCTCCTACATCGAGATCGCCGAGATCATCGCTCACCAGAACGCCAGGGACAACATGCTGAGGGGCAATCAGGATGCGCCGCCCCGCGTGGTGTTCACCCACGAGACGGCCGTCTATCTCGCCGGTGTCGAGGTGCGCGCCTTTCACATGGGCACGGGGCACACCAACGGTGATGCTCTCATCTACTTCCCCGACCTCGAGACGGTCCATGGCGGCGACCTGCTTCACGCCATCGCTCCGTTCATCGACTACGCGAATGGGGGGAGCAGCAGCGGGTGGGTCTCGACGCTGAACAACATCCTCGCCCTCGATTTCGACATGGCGATCCCCGGCCATGGCCCGGTCATGGACCGCAGCGACGTGGTGGCGTTCCGCAATCAAATGGAGGATGTGCGTGCGCGGATGGCCGAGCTCATCCGGGGCGGAATGTCGAGAAACGAGGCTCCGGCCCGGATCCGGACCGAGGCGCTTAGCTGGACGATGCAGGAAGACGGACTCTTCATGCAGCGGAGCATCCCGGGTTTCTACGACGAGGTCGCGGCGGAGCTGGCGCCCTAAGCATCCGCTGAGTTCGGGTACCCTGCGGCGGTCGTGTCTCGACCAGCTGGTCTCCCGCCCCTGGGAGAGTCTAGGAGCGATGGCCCGCGCCGTAGGGCGCGCGCCGGTCGTAGCGTCCCGCGCCTGGCCGGGCCGCTTATCATCATACATCATGCGGTCCGGCCAGCGCGGCTCCGGTACCGCTTCGCTACGCGTCCGCGTGTGCCTCCAGGTAGCGCTCGGCCTCGCGGTAACCGTCGAAATGAGGTGCGTCTGCTCCACACCCGCGTGAGCTCGCGGTAGGCCTCGCTCGCCTTCCCGGACTCTCCGGCGGCGGCGGCGGAGGCGCGCGCGAGCCCGAGGAGTGAACAGGCCCACCGCGGCATCCGGAGAAGCGAGGTCTCGAACTTCTCGATCGCCTCATCCCGCCGGCCGAGATCGAGGAGGATCTCCCCGTAAAGTTCATGCACCGGCTTGCTGGGCGAAGCCGCGCCGCGCGGTGGTGCCGCAGCCTCGACAGTGGCGGATGCGTCGTCCATGAAGCGCGATGCGCGCTCGATATTGCCCTGAGACGCGTGCAGCAGCGCGCTCACTTGATTGCGGACGACCGCCGCACTCCCGCTGCCGTCGCGTTCCCTGAGCTCGGCCTCGACGTCTGCGAGTACCTCATGGTTGCCCAGCCGGTATGCGCTGAGAGCGGCTGCGAGCAGTTCATTCGCGGTGGATTCTCCTGTGATGGGCGCGGTGCTCCACTCTTCCGCCTCGACGATGTATCGCGATTTGAGCAACGCGACGGTGTTGACCGCGCGGTTGTCACCCCGTTCCTGGCGGGGGCCGCCCTCTAGGAACCCGCCCTAGCCATGCTCTCGATGCGTTCGATCCAGAGATGCGCCTTCGCGTAGTCGCCGAGCTGCAGGTCGCCGTACTGTCCCCAGTCCAGCGCGTGGGTCGCGTCCCCCATGGCGTCACCGGGTTTCCAGAGCTCGCGTGCCGCGTCGTAGGCAGACTGGTTGTTTCCGGAGACACGGTCCCACATCCCGTGCTGGATGAAGATGTGCGTCGGCATGTGTCGCGCGTGGGAAACCGCCGGCGCGATGCCAGCAAAGAGGTCGGCCGCTTCAAGCGCGAGCGGCGCGTGAAGAGGATCGTCAAAGGCGTGGATGGTATAGTGCGCGGCCCTGGGGTGACTGCGGTGCCTGGCGAGAAGCCTGAGGGTGATCGCGCCTGCCCGGACGTTGAGCCGCTGGCTCAGGTCGCCGGTCGCCCGCACCGCCCCGAGCATCGAGAGCGCGTAGAACGCTGCCACCTCGGGATCCTCGGGATAGCGTTCGTAGAGGTCACGCATCGCCTCCATGTGTCCGACGCGTCGCACCTCTTGGTCGCCTTCGCCCCAGAGGACTTCGACAGCCTGTAGGAATCCCTTCTCGCGGTCCGTCGGAGTCTTCGCCAGCCGCTCCTCTCTCGTCGCTCCCAGCCGTTCGAGCACCCTGCGCGGCTCCCCGGGGTCCATCTGCAAATTGAGGGGGTGGTTGTACGAAAGCGACTCGCCCCAGTAGGCGAGCGCGAAGTCGGGAGAGAGCTCTTGGGCCGCCCGGAACTGCTCGATGGCCTGGTTCCACCCAAAAACTGTGCAGGATCGCGACGCCGCGCAGAAAGTGCTGCTGTGCCTGGCCGGTCTCGGAGGTCGGGAAGTCGATCGAGCCCACGTTCTGGAACTGAGCGACAGCGGGGCTGTTGCCCACGCCGATGAGGCACGCGAAAACAACGACGAAACAGACGGGCTTCCCCACATCCTCCCTCTCGCCAGATGGATGGTCGTCTCGGGATTGGGCCTCACCATATCGGCCCGCCCGACGTCGCACGATCCGCCGTCCGTCCGCGACCGGCCATTGTTCCTCTCGGTCGCGTCGCCTACCGGGGCACCGCGCGGAGATCCGACGGGCTTTATCCGGGACGACCGGACAAGTTCATTGGCGTCCTGGACAACGCCGGTTGGCCGTTGACGCTTTCCCAAGCCAACTCTAGGTTCATTGGCTATTTTGGGGTCACGATCTGACCAGCGGGAGCAATGGAAGAGATCCAGGGGCGGGGCCCTCTTCTTCTCCTCTCCGGACGGGCCAATCGTCGACTCGCCGAGGAGATCGGCGCGAGACTCGGCAAGTCCGTGGGCGGCGCGTCCATCCACGATTTCGCCGACGGTGAGATCTTCGTCCGTATCAACCGGAATGCCCGCGGCCGGGATGTCGTCATTATTCAGCCGACAATCCCGCCGTCGGACAATATCATGGAACTCCTCCTGCTGATCGACGCGGCGAAGCGGGCATCGGCCGCGCGCGTCACTGCGGTGGTTCCCTATTTCGGCTACAGCCGCCAGGACCGGAAGGATCAGCCGCGGGTGGCGATCGGCGCGAAATTGACGGCGAACCTCATCGTGACTGCCGGGGCGGACCGGGTTCTGGGTGTCGACTTCCATCAGCATCAGATACAGGGCTTCTTCGATATCCCAGTTGACCACCTCTACGCGATGCCCGTACTGACCCGGTACTTCGTCGACAAGGGCCTGAAGGATCTGGTCGTCGTAGCGCCCGACGTGGGCTCCGCGAAGATGGCGCGCGGCTTCGCGCGGCGCCTGAGCGGAAGCTTTGCGATCATCGACAAGAGGCGGCCGGCACCGAACCAGTCGGAGGTCCTGAACGTGGTGGGGGATGTCGAGGGGCGAGACTGCCTCATCACTGACGACATGATCGACACGGCAGGCACGATCACTTCGGCCGTCTACGCACTGAAGGAGCGCGGGGCCGCGAGCGTCTATGCGTGTGCCACCCACGCCCTCCTGTCAGGCGAAGCACCCCGGAGGCTGGATCTGGCACCCCTCACGCAGCTCGTCGTCACCAACACGATCCCGGTCCCCCGGGAGCGGAGCTTCCCGGCGCTCAAGGTGCTCTCCGTAGCGCCGCTCCTCGCGCGGGCAATCCAGTACATCCACTCGAACGAATCGGTCAGTGCGCTCTTCGACGCCCCGGCGGTGGGCGGCTGAGCCCGAACTACGGGCCCAGTGCGGCCCCTGACGTGAGGTCGGAATCATGGCGACGCAGGTGACGCTCAAGGCGGAGCACCGTAGGGGCCGGGGCAAGGGTGTGGCGCGCAAGCTCCGGGCGCGGGGTCGGCTCCCGGCCGTGGTCTACGGGGCGGGCGGCGATCCGGTGTCAATTGCGCTGGACACCCACGACGCGATACACCTCTTCCGCTCCATCTCGGTGGAGAACACGATCATCAACCTGGAGATCGCGGGCCAGGACGCCTCCGTCCCGACGCTTGTGCGTGAGATCCAGACGCATCCGGCGCGGCCCGAGGTGCTCCACGTCGACTTCCTGCGGATCCGGTCTGGAGTAACGGTCGAACTCGAAATCCCCCTCCACCTCGAAGGCACTCCGGCGGGCGTCAGGGCGGGTGGTATCCTTGAGTACTCGATGCACCAGATCCCCGTCCGCTGCCTCCCGAAGGACATTCCGGAGACACTCCGGCTGGATGTGAGCGAGCTGGAGATGGGCGGGGCGGTTCGAATCGGGGATCTTGTGCTTCCGGAAGGCGTCGAAGTCATGCTGGACAGCGAGCGTATGCTCTGCACGATACTCGCGCCGGCGGTGTCAGCTGCCGACGAGGAGGCGGAGGATGCGGATGCGGACGAGGAGATGGAGGTGGACACGGAGGCCGGGTCGGGCGGGGAAACGACCGGCTAGAGCGCCGTTCTCGCACCAACGGGACGCGCCGGGGTGAAACTTGTGGCTGGCTTGGGAAATCCTGGGCCGACATACCAGGGGAACCGGCACAACCTGGGGTGGTGGGTGGTGGACCGCCTCGCCTATGACTGGGGTTTCGGCAGCTTCGGAACCGACGGACGCGCCCTCGTCAGCCGGGGCGAGGTGGATGGCGCCGAGGTGCTGCTCCTCAAGCCGACTACCTATATGAACCTGAGCGGGGCCGGGATTCTGCCCCTCGTCGTGCGCGAGTGCATCGACGTTACGACGGATCTCCTCGTCGTGGTCGACGACGCGGCGCTCCCCGTCGGGCGGATGCGTTTTCGTGCGCGGGGGAGAGCGGGCGGACACAACGGGCTTGCATCGGTCGCGTCCGTTCTGGGCACCGTCCGGTATCCCCGGCTCCGCATTGGCGTGGGTGTGCCGCCCGAGGGATGCCGCCTGAAGGAGTGGGTGCTTTCCGACATGGCGGCGGAGGATGAGGACCGGATCCTGACGCTCCTCCCGGCGCTAACCGGGGCGGTCGGGCTCTGGATCCGAGAGGGCATCGGCGCGGCCATGAACGAATACAACCGCTAGCGAGGTTGATCATGAATGGAGTGGGTCTCTCAGTGGGAGCGTCGTTTCTCGGGGCCGCGGGACTGGGCATTGCCCTTGCCATATTCGGCTACGTCCGGAGGCAGCCGCCGGGACAGCAGGAGCTTGTGGATCTCGCAGATCAGATCCACGACGGGGCGATGGCTTTCCTCCGCCGGGAGAACTCGATGCTCGCGGTATTCGTCGCGGTCGTGGCGATGCTGCTCGCACTCGGGATCGGGACGGGCACGGCCGTGGCCTACTTGGCAGGTGCGATCAGCTCGGGTCTCGCCGGTTTCATCGGAATGAAGGCGGCCACCCGGGCCAACGTGCGCACCGCGTATGCGGCGAGCACGGAGGGGCAGCGAAAGGCGTTGCGGGTCTCCTTTTTCGGGGCCGCCGTTATGGGCCTGGCGGTCGCTTCCCTAGGGCTTATAGGAATCGGAGTCTTCTACCTCGTGGTCGGAGGCGGCGGTGCCGGAGACCTCCCGCGGTTCTCGGAGGTCATCGCCGGATTCGCCATGGGCGCGTCATCCATCGCTCTCTTCGCCCGGGTCGGCGGTGGGATCTTCACGAAGGCCGCGGATGTCGGCGCTGACCTCGTGGGCAAGGTCGAAGCCGGAATCCCCGAAGACGATCCCCGCAACCCGGCTACGATCGCCGACAACGTGGGCGACAACGTCGGCGATGTGGCCGGCATGGGAGCGGACATTTTCGAGTCGTATGTCGGCTCCATCGTGGCGACCATCGCCATCGGCGCCACCTCGGCTACGCTGGCATCAAGTATGTTAGAAGCCGTCGCCCTCCCGATCGTCACCGCGATGGTCGGTCTCGTTGCATCCCTCGTCGGGGTCGGCATGATGCGGGTGCTGGAAGGGAGGGACCCCGCGGCCGCGCTGCGGAACGTCACCTTCATCGCCGCCGGGATCCTCCTGGTCACCATGTACTTCGTGGTCCGGTCAATGGGGTTCGAGATCGCGGATCCTGCGGGCGGATTCTATCCGGCCACTGGTCCTTTCTGGGCGATCCTCGCCGGGACGCTGGTAGGGATCGCGATCGGGCTCGTGACCGAATGGTACACGGCGGGCCGGCCCATCAAGCGGATCGCGGGCGCGAGCGAGACGGGTGCTGCAACGAACATTATTGCCGGCCTCGCGCTTGGGATGAATTCGGCGGCAATCCCGGTGGCGCTGATCGGCGTCGCCATTTTCGTTTCCTATAGCATGGCCGGCCTCTACGGGATCGGAATCTCCGCGGTCGGGATGCTTGCAACCGTCGGCGCGACGATGTCAGTGGACGCCTATGGGCCGATCGCCGACAATGCGGGCGGGTTAGCCGAGATGGGCGGGCTCGGAGCTGAGACGCGCTCGATCACCGACTCGCTGGACTCGATCGGGAACACGACGGCCGCGATCGGGAAGGGATTTGCGATCGGCTCCGCCGCTCTCACGGCGCTCGCACTCTTCTCCGCATACTCCGCGAGCGTCGGCCTTCAGGAGACGGGCATCAACCTCGTTAATCCGCTCGTCGTGATCGGACTCTTCCTGGGCGGGATGCTTCCCTTCCTCGTGGCGGCCCTTACAATGACGGCAGTCGGCCGGGCGGCCGGGGGGATGGTCGAGGAGGTGCGCCGCCAGTTCCGTGAGATTCCGGGGATCATGGAGGGCACGGGCCGGCCGGACTCCGCCCGTTGCGTCGACATCTCGACCCGCGCTGCACTGCGCGAGATGATCCTGCCCGGCGTCATTGCCGTGCTGGCGCCGCTGCTCGTAGGTACACTTCTCGGAGTGGAGGCTCTCGGCGGTCTGCTCGCCGGCGCTCTCGTCACTGGCGTCCTGATGGCGCTCTTCATGGCGAATTCGGGGGGGGCCTGGGACAACGCGAAGAAGTCCATCGAGGCCGGGGCTCTCGGCGGCAAGGGCTCGGATGCCCACAAGGCCGCGGTCGTCGGGGATACGGTCGGCGATCCGTTCAAGGAC
>JAAXGI010000059.1 GCA_012267505.1 Gemmatimonadota bacterium | reverse complement strand
CCGGAGCGGTAGACGAGCCAGCGACCGCCGGGGGCGAACGCGAAGCCGGACACGGCGTCCGCGGCGTCGGTGATCCTTCGCGCCTCGCCGCCGTCGTGACGCATCATGTAGAGCTGGTTGTCGCTCCCATCTCCATCGTCGTCGCCGCTCCCTTCACGGTCGGACGAGAACACGAAGAAAGACCCGTCCCGCGCCCACGCCGGATCCGTTTCGTCCTTGTCGTCGGTGAAGGTCAGCCGCCGCCCTGACGCGACACCCTCCGCCAGTGACACCAGGTGGATGTCGGTCTGGGATTCCGCCGTTTCCCAGTCGGGGGTCGTGACGGTGTAGAGCATCCACGCCCCGTCCGGGCTCGGTGCCCAAGAACCCGCGCGCCTGAGCTCCTGCACGTCCATGAAGGAGAGCGGCCGCTCCTGCGCGGCAAGCCGCGAACCGAGTGGCGCCCCGAACGCTACGGCGAAGACCGTGAGGGCTGCGGAGAGGAGACGCATGTGAACCTCGCTGGGGACAGTGCGGTGGAGTCTGGCCGGTGCCGTCTGGGTCTCCGGACGCCCGGCCGGCACACCCAATGATACGCCACGGGATCGAGGTCGACGAGAGCGTAAAGCGGGCTGCAGCGGTGTCCTGAAGGCGGGGGCTCGGGTCTGGAGGCTTGAAGGGGCCCCTCCGCTTCGGTCGCCCGGAAGCACCCACCCACCACGTAGGTATGATCGCATACTGCGCTATCGCGAATGCGGCACGTGCGGCGCCGGACAATACCCGCGTGATCATTGCAACCGGCTAACGGGACGACTACCTGCGGGCGCTGAAGGCTCTCTCCCACGACGCGAATCCAAGCCCCGTACACGCAGATGCTCGCCCGTGCGCATCAGCTCACGGCGGAACTCCCTTTCGACGATTGCGACCGCACCACCGAGTTCTTGGAGAAGACCGTAGCGCTCGACGATCCCGGTGACGGATGCCTTCGGCTCCCGAGTGAGCTCGGTGACGAGGGATGGCTGGTGGCGCAGCCGGTACGGCCACCGGGAACGGACGTCCGCGTTCCCCCGGGCTGAGCCGATAGTGGCCTCGGCAGCGGAATCCGGAAACGAGGAGCCCGCCAGAGCGAGGCCGCGGCGAACGCCGAGAGACAGGTGCAGGCCGAACAACTTCGACTGACGGTAGAGCTGGGGACCAGACTGCGGACCGTGGAGACCGCCTCTCGGATCGCCGAGCTCCAGACGGGGATCCGCGAGACCTCGGCGGAGGAGCTGCGGCTCGCGCTGGAGTGCTGTCGTCTGGGCCTGGCCTCCTCGGTCGAGGTGGTGGTTGCCCAAGCGAACCTGTCGCAGGTGGAGACGGACGAGATCTCGGCAGTCTGCGAGTTCCACGTCTCGTTCGCGATTCTGGAATCGCTGGTCGGAGTGCCGCCGGGGCACTGATCGGCCGACCCGCCCGCCGTCCACTCGACCGGGCCTTCCTGCCGGGACTGGACGGGCCGGCGCAGGGGCCCCGGCGAAGCCGCCATCCGCCGCGGGACAAGGGCCCGTTTCCCGACGCACGCATTCTTGACAGGCAGGGTGCGTCCCGAGAATGATCAAGGTGGTGAAGTGTATGCTGCGAGGGGTATGGCGCGACTCCAATCCGACGGGAGGTGGCGGTCCTCATGAGCAAAGACGATAGGGTCCAGCGAGCTGGTTTTCCGGTGTCGGCGATGGCGATGGCGCTCGGGCTGCTGCTGTCCGTCCAGGCGAGCCCCCTCTCGGCCCAGGCATGGCTGGTCGGGAACTCGCGTCCGGAGAACCCAGACCAGTACCCGGCGTACGTGACCGTGATCGACAATCCCCGTACGGACCTGACGTACGCGAAGGATGTCGCGCCGATCCTCCAGGAGAACTGTGTCAAGTGCCACCGGCCGGGGAGCGTCGCCCCGATGTCGCTCGAGACGTACGAGCAGGTCAGGCCCTTCGGGCCCCTGATCCGTGAACGGCTGATCAAGCGCGAGATGCCGCCGTGGCCGATCGACCGGACGGTCGGGGTCACCCATTACAAGAACGACCCCTCGCTCAGTGACGAGGAGATCCGCACGGTCGTAGACTGGGTCGACTCCGGCGCGCCGCTCGGCGACCCGGCCGACCTCCCCGAGCTGATCGTCTGGCCGGACGAGAGGGGATGGGAGTTCCAGGACGAGCTGGGACCGCCCGACGCGATCTTCCAGTCCCCCCTCTACAACGTCGTGGCCGACGGGATGGACAAGTGGCCCACCCCCAGGACGCCCATGGAGGAGGCACAGATCGCGGGAGACCCGGTCACCACGGATCGTTGGATCAAGGCCGTGGCGGTCCGGCCGCACCAGACCGAGGGCCGCTACGTCTTCCACCACGCCAACCCGGCCCTCATCATGCCGGGCGAGGCCATGGATCCCATGGAGGCCGAGGCCAACTCGATCAAGCTGATCGACTCGGCGGTGGGCACGGAAGGCAGGATCTACCCCGACGACCAAGGGCGGCTGATCCGGCCGGGATCCCTCATCAGCTGGGGCCTGCACTACCACCCGTATTCGTACGACGTCGAGGCCGCCCTCCAGGTCGCCGTCTGGTTCTACCCCGAGGGATACGTGCCCGAGCACTACAGCATGGGTGACGTCTCGCTCCGGACGGGCGCGGAAACGCACGCGGCGGGCTTTCCCACCCGCAGCGGAGCCGGGGACCCGAGCGGCCGCTTCCACTCGCACTCGGACATCATCATCCCGCCGCACGGGGTCACGACCATCAAGGGCGTGCACGTGCTCGACCGGCCCGCCATGGTCCACAGCGTGCGCGGGCATATGCACATGCGCGGGAAGTACCAGGTCGTCGAGGCCGTGTATCCGGACGGGAGCTGGGAGGTCCTCACGAAGCTCAACTGGGATCACGGGTGGCACACGCTCTTCCTCTACGAGGACGACGTGATGCCCCTGCTTCCCAAGGGGACCGTGCTCATGATGAGCTCGACCTTCGACAACACGACGGAGAACCCGCACAATCCCGACCCGCGTCAGTGGGTCACCGGGGGCGACCGGAGCATCGACGAGATGGGACACATCCGCCTCGGCATCACCTATTTCGACGATGAGGCCGAGTTCCAGGCGATCGTGGACGAGCGGCGGCAGACGCTCGCGGCGAAGTCGATGGTCTCGAGGTAGGAGCGCGGACCATGATCCAGCGACTGTTGACTCTTGCGGGGGTCGCGGGCGCGCTCCTCTGCGCGCCACCCGGTCTCACGACCTCGCTCGCGGCGCAGCAGTGGGAGGAGCGGATCCCGGGGAATGCCGGTGAGTGGGGCGTGCAGGCCCTACGCCCTAGCGGGCAGCCCGTCATCCCGGTCTTCGACGGCTGGTACGCGGAGGAGGACGGCACCGCCTCGCTCTGCTTCGGATACTTCAACCTGAACTTCGACGAGGCGCTGGAGATCCCGGTCGGGCCCTACAACTACATCGAGCCGGAGGAGTACAACGGGGTGCAGCCGACCTACTTCAACCCCGTCCCGCTGCTGGCCCGGAACAAGCAGCGCCACTACTGCGTCTTCACGATCAACGTGCCGCAGGGCGGCGGCCAGGACATCGTCTGGCACCTCGGTCGCCACTACGAGGACTACTCGGTCCCCGCCCACTCCGGTGCGGTGGAGTACCGAGTCGACGACATCTACTTCCCCACGGACCGCGCCGAACGGGGCGGATCGGTGGCGCCGATCGTCCGGTTCCTAGAGCCCGAGGGGCCGGAGGGAATCGGCAAGGGACTTCGCGGCGGCATGAGGGTCGGCCCGGTCGCGGCGAGGGTGGGCGAGCCACTCCCCCTCTCCATAGCGGTCCGGCAGCCCACGGCGGACCAATACGCGGAGCTGGAACCCTACGAGGGGGGGCCGAGGACATTCGAGGTCACCTGGCAGAAATACTCGGGGCCGGCCGGCATCGCGGGGATCGTGACCTTCAGCGACAACTACATTGCCGCCGGTCCGGTGGAAGGGACCGCAGCGACCACGGCCCACTTCGAGGAGCCTGGCGACTACGTGCTTCTGGTGCAGGTGCTCGGCGGGGGCTACGACAACCAGTGCTGCTGGACCAACGGGTACGTGGAGGTGAACGTCAGCCCATAGGGCGGACGCCACCGAAGCCCCCAGGAACACGAGACCGCGGGGCCCCTCGCCGAATCGCCGGTGAGGGGCCCCGGCCTTTTTGGGCAACGCACAACCCAGCATTCGGGGCAGCGGCCATGCCGGCACCGGCAGAAATGCCGCCGACCTCGCCACCCTCACCCGCAACCGCGTTCAGCCCGCTGCCGAGGCAGCCGTGGCCGCCGACGTCCTCGCCAGCCCCGCACCTGTGTAGGCGGAAGCCTTCCGCCTCATTGAGGTCCAGCCCTGACACGTACCCAGTAGCGTACACCCCTAAAACGTAGCTATATCACATACCAACAATAGCTTAACCCGCTCACCCAACGCGGAACATCGTCCTGGACAGCAGGAACCGGGGGCACGCGGGACCGCTCCGAGGATGCGCCGGTGCCGGGAGCGCGAGCCTCCCGCGCAAGCGTGCATGTACGGGCCGGAGGTGCCGGATCCGGCAGGAACAGCCAGCTTGTGTGCGGCCCGCCCTCCCCCTCTCGTCCTAGAGCGCCTGTGACACCTCCCCTCCGCCCAGGTCTCTACGAGGCGCTGCTCACCGCGGCACTCGAGGTGGAGGTCGCCACGCGCAGGGCCGAGGGCTGGTGGACGGACGTCCGGCGGGCCGACGCCGTCCTCCGCCCCGAGCTTCTCGCGCGGCACGTTTACGAGCTGGCCCGCCATGCCCTAGAAGCGATGCCGGGGGACGACGAGACCCGGGCCGCCCGGCAGGTCGCTCTCACGAACCGGCTCGTCCAGATCCTCGTGGAGCCCGCCTCGCCAGGCCTCCCCCCCGGCGAGCGCGTCGGAGAGGCCGCCCGCCTCCTCCTCGAGGCTGTGGAGGATCCGGGGCTCGCTGGTCCGCCCGCCCCGACGCCCCGCCCGATGCTCTCCCTCCGCCGGACCGGCCTCCTCGTCAATGCACGGCGTGATGTCCAGATCGCGGGGGAGATCGTTCGCGAGATCCCGAGCGCCGACCGGATCGACCTTCTCTGTGCCTTCGTCCGCCACTCGGGGCTTCGCCTCTTCCGGGCCGAGCTCGAGGAGCGGGTGCGGGCCGGGGCCGACGTGCGGGTGATCGCGAGCGTCTACACCGGATCGACGGAGCGCCGCGCGCTCGACGCCCTCGTCCGGCTCGGGGCCAGGGTGAAGGTCTCCTACGACGTGGCCCGGACCCGGCTTCACGCCAAGGCGTGGCTCTTCCATAGGAACAGCGGCCTTCACACCGCCTACATCGGCTCGTCGAACCTCACCCATACCGCGCAGGTGGAGGGACTCGAATGGAATGTACGGGTGAGCGCGGCCGAGAATCCGGAGGTGATCGAGCGCTTCGCGGCGACCTTCCGGCAGTACTGGGAGGAGCCCGAGTTCGAGGAGTACATCCCCGAACGGGATGGGGAGCGGCTCCAGAGCGCGCTCTCGGGAGAGGGGCGCGCCCGCGCCGACGATCCCGGCATCGTCGTCCTGGTCGATGTCGCGCCGAAGCCCCACCAGACGGTCGCCCTCGAGGCGCTCGAGGCCGAGCGGACGGGCGGCCACAGACGGAATCTCGTGGTCGCGGCAACCGGAACGGGGAAGACGTGGATCGCGGCGTTCGACTACGCGCGCCTCCGCGCCGGGGGCACGGGAGACTCGCTCCTCTTCGTCGCCCACCGGGACGAGATCCTCCGTCAGAGCCAGCAGGTCTTCCAGCTCGTTCTTCGCGAGCCGGCCTTCGGCGAGCGCCTCGTCGGCGGGGAGCGTCCGACGGCCGGCCGCCACGTCTTCGCCTCCGTGCAGTCGCTCGCCAACCGTGTGGACGAGCTCGTTCCGGATGCCTTCGACATCGTCATCGTAGACGAGTTCCACCACGCGGCGGCGGCAAGCTACGACCGCCTCCTCAAGCGCCTCTCCCCGAAGGTCCTCCTCGGGCTCACCGCCACTCCCGAGCGTGCGGACGGCCGGTCCGTGCTCGGTTGGTTCGACGACCGGATCGCGTACGAGTCGAGGCTATGGGATGCCCTCGACCAGGGGCTCCTCTGTCCCTTCCACTACTTCGGGGTGAACGACCCGGCGGACCTCTCCGGCGTCGGGTTCGAGCGCGGCCGGTATCTGGCGGGTGAGCTCGACGCAGTGCTCACCGGTGACCACGTGCGGGCGCTCCGGATCCGCCAGGCGGTCGAGGAATACGTGACCGATCCGCACCGGATGCGGGCCCTCGGCTTCTGCGCCGGCGTCGAGCACGCGCACTTCATGGCGCGGGAGTTCTCCCGTTTCGGCTACCCTGCCGTCGCGCTCGATGCGGGGACCCCGCGCGTGGAGCGCGCCCGGGCGCTTCGCCGGCTTCGGAGCGGGGAGCTCCGCATCGTCTTCGCCGTAGACCTCTTCAACGAGGGGGTGGACCTTCCCGAGGTTGACACCATCCTGATGCTCCGCCCGACCGAGAGCGCGACCGTCTTCCTCCAGCAGCTCGGCCGTGGGCTCAGGTGGGCCGAGGGGAAGCGGGTCCTCACCGTGCTCGACTTCGTCGGCCAGGTCCGCCGGGAGTACCGCTACGACGTGCGCTACCGCGCGCTCGTCGGGGGCACCCGGCATCAGCTCCGGCGCGCCGTCGAGGCCGACTTCCCGCTGCTCCCGCCGGGGTGCGCGCTCAAGCTCGACCGGATCGCCAAGGAGGCAGTGCTCCAGAACCTCCGGGAGAGCGTCCTGGGCTCGCGCGCCCGTCTCGCCGAGGAGCTCCGGAGCCTTGGGCCCGACGCGAGTCTCGCCGCCTTCCTCCGGGAAGCCGGGGTCGAACTCGAGGACGTGTACCGACGCCCGGCGAGCGGGCACTCCTTTACGGAACTCAGGCGGCGGGCGGGCTTCATCGGCGGCGGCCTCCCGGAGGGCACCGACCGTCTCCTCCGGGCAATCGGGCGGCTCACACACGTCGACGACCTGGAGCGGCTCGACGCGTGGACGGAGATCCTCGAGACCGATCCCCCCGACGCGAGGTGGAGGCGCCGAGGCCGGAGCCGGCGCCTCGGACTCATGCTCTTCGCCTGCCTCGGAGGCCCGAACGAGCCGGTCGAGGGGGCGGACCGCCTCTTCGACCGCATCCGGCGCTTCCCGGAGCTCCGCCGCGAGATCACCGACCTCCTCCGGGTTCTCGCCGACCGCATCCGGACAGTCGCCCGGCCGCTCGATCCGGGAGGAGAGGTGCCGCTCGCGAGCCACGCCACCTACAGCCTGCGGGAGATCGTCGCCGCCCACGAGCACACCGGGGCGAGCGGTGCGCTCTTCGTGCCACGCGAGGGTGTGCTATGGCACAAGGCCACCCGCACCGACCTCCTCTTCGTCACGCTCGAGAAGTCCGAGAGGGACTACTCCCCCACCACCCGCTACGCCGACTACCCCGTCTCTCCGACCCTCTTTCACTGGGAGTCGCAGAACAGCGCATCGCCGGCCACCCCGGTCGGGCGGCGCTATACCCGACAGCGCGAGGCCGGGACGAACGTCGTCCTCTTCGTCCGCAGGCGGAAGCGGGACGAGCGGGGGGAGACGGTTCCCTACACCTGCCTCGGGCGGGCGCGCTACAGGAGCCACGAGTCCGAGCGCCCGATGAAGGTGCTCTGGGAGCTCGAGCGCCCGATGCCGGGTGCCCTCTACCAGGCCGGGAAGGTGGTGGCGGGCTGAGGCCCGGTCCGGCAACCACCCGACGACCCGCGGAGCCTTCCCGGAACCGCTGCCCCCAGGAAGGGGGCCCAAAGGGAGAAGGGGCCCTCCCCGGCGGGAAGGGCCCCTCGGGACCGACGCCTCGGCGACCGCCCCCGGGCTACGGGAGCCGGAGCGCCACGAGCGATCCCGGCAGCTGGGGCGGGCGCGCCACCTGCACGACGATGTACTGACTGCCCTCGTGCATGAACCCCATCATCCCGTACTGGCCGGGCGCCGGGAGGTCGATCGTGCCGAGCCGCTCACCGGTCATCTTGTCGAGCGCGTGGAGCACCGGGCGCCCCGACGAGCCCTCCGCGGAGATCAGGAGTGTCTCGGTGACCATCGTGATCCCGGCCCCTGTGTTCCCGGTGTTCGGCAGATCCACCCCCTGGAGGGCGGGATGGTTGACGAACCGCTCGGGGGTGTCCCCGTTCGGCGTCTCCCAGATGTGCTCGCCGGTGTTCATGTCGATCGCGATGATCCGGCTGTAGGGGGGCTTGAAGATCGGGAGGCCCTGCGGGCCCCGGAAGTCGCCCCTGTCGATCACGGCGAACTCCGAGAAGGTGGTTCCGGTCGTCATGATGTCGTCCGGATCGTCGATTTCCTGGCCCGGGACGAGGCGCTCCGAGCGGCAGCCCCGCGAGGTGGCAATGTACATGATCCCCGTCTCCGGATCGGCGGAGGTGGGGTGCTGGATGTTCACCGACCCGCTTGGGCAGCTCACGAAGGAGCGGAGCCCCGAGGGATGGCCGACCTGGATCGGGGCGTTGAAGAGCGGCCCGATCTTGTAGTTCTGGATAATCTCGAGCGCTTCGGCCCGGAGCTCGGGCGTGTAGTCGATCAGGTCATCCTCAGTGAGCCCCTGCATCTCGTAGGGGGCCGGGCGCGTCGGGAACGGCTGCGTGGGTGAGAGCTGTTCTCCCGGCACGTCCGACTGCGGGACGGGCCGCTCCTCGATCGGCCAG
>JAAXGI010000048.1 GCA_012267505.1 Gemmatimonadota bacterium | reverse complement strand
AGGCTGCGGTCGCGCTTGGAGAGCTGGGGCCGCTCCCAGACGTCCCCGTAGAGCACCGTGTTCCTGATTCCCTCCAGGTAGGGAGACCCGGCGTAGGTACGTACCGCACCCTGCGGCGACGCGCTCTCTCCGGATGCACCCGCCATCTCCGGTCCCTCCCCGGAACATGCCGAAATCCACGCGGTGAAGGACAATACCAGGGGAGCGGTCCTACGTATGCGGTAGTTCATGACCAGACTCCTTCACGGGTACGAAGCCGACGATCCTCTGGATACCGGCGGGCCCCGAGGAGCGGCGATCAGCTAGCCTTGACCAGCGGCTCCCCCGCGTCGGCCGGGCGAGGGAGTCTCACCGGGGATTCCTTCCATTCTGGAGCGTGCCACCACGGTGTGCACCTCCTGATCTGCGGACCCGTCCTACCAGACGGCGTGCCGCTGTTCCCCGAAAGGAACAGCGGCAGCTGTAGGCCGAGCGGACCGGATGGCTGGCCGGGCGTCCGCCTCCTGGCGCCGGGAGTTCAAGAGGCGTTGGGATTGCCCAGTTTTTCCTCCTCCTGGGTCAGGAAGCACCAGGGCGTCGTCTCCACGATGACCTGACCGGCCGGGGTCACACCGGTGGGGAACGGGATGTTCAGCCTGAGCATGTCCCCGTGGCGGACCCCCTGCAGCCAGAGTTCGCGGCGGCGCTCTTCGAGCACCTGCTCCCGGATCTCGGCTGGATCGGTGCTCGCGAAGTGCGGCAGACTGTGATAGTCCCGGAGCGTATTGATGATGCCGACCGCCGTCTGGCCGCCTTCCACCTCGGCGATCATGAGCTGTGCTTCCTTCCAGGTCGAGAACGGGATGGGGGAAGCCCGGGAGAGATACTTCTGCTGCTGGTAGAGGGGCGTGTGGAGGTTGGACCCGAGCGTGGGGCCGGTGCTTCGCACCCGCGGGTCGGGCACGCCGTCGACCGTCAGGGTCCAGTATCCGTCGATCTCAACCTCCCGGTACGTGCTCTGCAGGTTCGATACCGAATACGCGTCGTCCTCATTGCTTCGGTGAAAGACCTGGTTGTAGCGGAACGCGTTGATCCCGGACCGGTCGATCAGGCGCTCGAAGTCGAGATCGACCTGGCTCGCGTCGGCGACGACCTGTGCGCCGTTTCCGAGGTGGAGGTTCGCTCTCGCCCGTCCCACGAGCGCCATGTTCCGGATGGACCTCCCTTCGCCGGAGGTCGCGCTGCCGACCAGCTGGAGGGCTTCGTCGAATCGCGCGATCGCGATCTCCATCCCCTGCTCGGGGGTCATGCGCGGGCCGGCGTCGAAGTACACCTCACAGAACGTCTCCGAGAGGAGCTGGTAGCTGTAGCCGGCGTATGCCAGCGACTTTCCGATCAGCAGGTCCATGTTGTCCACAGGTTCCTCGAACCCGCGGATGAGTTCCACGGCCCGCTCCGCCTGGCCGCGGGCGATGTTGAGGGGTCCCCAGTACCCGAAGGGAAGGGGACTCCCGTCCACGGCGCAGGTCGCCTCCCCGTACTCGCTCGCGGCCGGGCGCCGTCCCTGGAGGTTGCCGTGCGTCGTGAGCGTGGAAGCCTGATCCATCGTGCTGGTCCAGAGCGTCGATATCATCATCCAGGCGTTGAACCCGCACTCGAAGTCGCTCTGCGCCCCGAGCACGAGCGTCGGGGCTAGATCGGGGTTGTTCAGATCGCTCGCCTGCACTGCGCCCGGAAGCTCGACTTCCAGGAGGGATTCACATCCGGCGAGGGTCCAGAGGGCCAGCACCCAGGCGGCAATTGCGGTAGAGTGGCGCCGTGCGCCTTTCGTATTCGGTCTCATCTTCATCGTCTCCCGGCTCGGCGGTTCGTGATCGTGGTCTCCGGGTTCAGAACGAGATCCTTGCGGTCACCGTGAGGTGGGACGCAGGAGGCATCGTGCCCGACGTGGGTTCTCCGGTGAATTCCTCGGTGGGGATGGAGTTCTTCTCCGGATCCCCGACCGGTCCCTCGGCCAGGTAGCCGTACTCCTGCTCCTGCCAGAGGATGACCAGGTTGCGCGCCGCGACCGTCAGGGATGCCGCACTCATGCCGAGGGGCTGAATGAGACTCAGTGGTAGGTTGTAGGAAGCCGTAAGCTCCCGGAGCTTGGCGAAGCCGCCGTTGTAGTAGCCGAGCGCGGGCGGCGCGACGGCCCGCTGGGCCACGTAGAGGAGGTCCTCCAGGGTGTTCGCCTTGTAGGTGTTCCGCCAGGCGATCTCCGCATTGAAGAGCGCGTCGGACCCGTACATGTTTCCGCCCTGCGCATAGAACAGGGCTCCGAGGCGCAGGTCCTGGAAGAGGGTCACGGTGGGGAAGAGCTGAAGCGTCCAGGTGGGCTCGGACTGGCGGCCCCAATAGACGCGTGGCGCCTCCGCGCACGGAACCGCCGCGCCTCCCTGCCGTCTACCGTCCGCGCCCGTGCCACCATCGCACATCACATTCGTGACGGCCCCGCCCGGTCCCTCCACCCACTCTGCAGAGACCACCCTCCTCTCGAACTGGGCGGCGAGCGGATAACCCTGTACGTGTCTCCGGGTCCGGCGTATCGCGATCTCCTCGATGCCTCCCATGTCGTCGATCCGGGAGTACGTGGTGCCGAGCGACACGCCGAGATCCGCTCCCAGGCGCTCGCCGGTCAGGACCTGCACATCAAGCGCCAGCTCCGTACCCCAGTTGCTCACCTGGCCGATGTTCACGAACTGGAAGCCCGGGAACCCCTGCGACGGGGCGACCGGCCGGTTCACGATCGCGTCCTGGGTGGTCTTGGTGTACCAGGTGAACTCGAGTCCGACGCGGTCGTCGAAGGCCGCCGCGTCAAACCCTAGCTCGAACTCCGATCCCTTCTCCGGCCCGAGGTCGGGGTTGCCGAACTGCTGTGGCGTCAGGTAGCTGGCGTCTCCGGTCCCGGCCCGCGCCTCGAAGAGCCTCGTCGCGGCGAAGACGTCGGGCTGCTGCCCGGCTTGGCCCCACGCGGTCCGGACCCGTAGCTGATTGATGAAATCCCACTCCCAGAAGGACTCCTCGGAGAGAACCCAGGCGCCGCTGACCTTGGGGTAGTACACCAGGTCGAAGTCCTCTCCGAACGCGCTGTTGTCGTCGGCCCGGATCGCGCCTGTAAGGAAGATCCGCTGGTTCCAGTCGAACTGCTGCTGGAAGTAGGCGCCCACCGTCGAGTTCTCGAACTGGTTCTCGTTGGCCTGCCGATCCGCGGTCGCACCCACCGTCTCAAGCGCGCCCACCGCGAACCCCTCGCCCCGAGACTGGAGGGTCCACACGTTCTTCTGATAGTACTGGAGTCCCACGGAGGAAACGCTTCCGATCTGCCCCGTGAGCTCCGTGGTCGCCGAGGCGGACAGGTCGAGCGTGCGGTTCGTGATCTTCAGCATGTCGACGGTCTTTCGGCCCTCGCGCCAGGCCGAGATCGGGCCGATGGGCCCCATGAACCGGAAGAGCACGTTGTTGAACTCTTCCGAGACGTCGTTTCCGAAGGTGGCCCGTGTGGCGAGCCAGGTTGCGGGGTCCCAGTTGAGGGTGAGGCCCCAGCTGCTCCGCTCCACGTCGTTGGTCTGTTCGTAGTTGTCCCGCCACACTTCGAACGGCGCGATCCCGTAACCCCGGCGGATCGTGGGATTCGAGCCGTTGAGGTCGCCTGCCGTGCTGACGCGGGAGCGGCGGAATTCGGCCCACAGCCACCCCGGATGTCTGGTGTTACCCTTGAGGTACGACGACTGGAGGTCGAGGGTCAGCGTCTCGCGGATGGTCGTGGTGAGGTTCAGCCTCGCCGATGTCCTCTCGTCGGTGTTCCACGGAACGAATCCCTCGAGGTCGGAACGGTTCACCGAGGTGAAGTACTGGAGCTGGTCGGTGCCGCCCGTGGCCGAGATGCTGTATCGCTGGATCGGACCGTTCTGGAAGAGCCGGCCGCCGAAGGTCCCGCGCTGCTCCTCCAGCGTGTAGAGATGCATGCTGATCAGGTTTCCGTCCCGATCACGCCCCCAGACCCTCGGGGTGTTGAACTCGTCCTCCGGGTTGGGAATCCAGTTCATTCCTAGCTCGGCGGAGACATCGAATCTCGTCGCCCCCGATACGCCGCGCTTCGTGATGATCTGAATCACACCGTTCGAGGCTTCCGTGCCGTACAGGGTCGCCGCGGCCGGTCCCTTGATGATCTCGATGCTCTCGATGTCGGCGGGATTGATGTCGTTGAGCCGCGAGAACGAGCCTGTCCCGACTGTCCCCTGCTGAAACGAGCGCTCCGCGTTCATCCGGCGCCCGTCCACATACACGATCGGATCGTTGGCGAGGCCGATGCTGGAGGACCCCCGGATGCGGATCGGGCCGGCATCCGCCCCCACCATCCCGGAGCCCACATGGAGCGTGACCCCCGGCACGCGGCTCTGGAGGACCTGTTCCATGGACACCGCCGGAGCAATCGAGATGTCGGCGACATCCACGCGCGACACCACGTTCCCGAGCGCGCGACGCTGTGTTCCGCCGGGCGTACCCGTGACGATCACTGCATCGAGCTGGAGTGCGGCCTCGGTAATCTGGAAGTCCTGCGACACGGTCTGACCGGAGGCGACCTGGACGGTTGCGCTCTCCTCGCGATAGCCCAGCCGCTGTGCTATGACGGTCTGCGTGCCTGCCGGCACGTCGCCGATCGTGTAGCTGCCGTCTGCCTGGGTGAGGGCTCCTAGGTCCAGCCCGTCAACGAAGACCTGGGCGGAGGCAACAGCTTGGCCCGTCGAGAGGTCGGTGACCCGTCCAGTCACTGTGCCCTCCTGGGCCGCAAGGGTGGAGGCATAAACGAGCGGTGCTACAGTGAGCACGGCGAGAGCCCAGATGAGACGCCGAGGCGAATCGGACATATCCCCCCTCCCTTGCGAAGCGTTACTGGTGTTCGTCGATCGTTTTCCGGCTACTGCTCCTTCTGACAGTTCACGTAGACACGGCTCGGCGGCCGTGATCCATAGGGACTATCCCCCATTTTCGAGATACGGCCACAGCGTCGGGTTGGCAATACTGGTCGTCGCGTGCCCTGCACATGACGGATCGACCTGCCCTGTCTCAAGCGCGTGGTTTACGCTTGGTGCAGAGCTGCCTCACTCAAGCGCAGGGCCAGAATCGAGGAGGGCAGGTAAGTACATCATGTCCAACGCAATCCGAAGAGGAGGCGGGCGTTTCCGGCGGGGCTCGAAGCGCGCGGTGACGGGGTCCCCGGAGGATGATCGCGACCTCGTCGCCCTGGGTGCGTCCATGCCGGCACCGGTCGCCTCTGCGGCGGCAGCCGCTCCAGCATTCGCCGTCGGCGAGGTTTCCCTCTGGCGGGCTAGGGGCCTGGGAAGCGACGGATCGGAAGGGCAGGGAAGCGGTCGGAGATCGGAACCGCCAGGTTCAGCTCAAGCGGTCGGTGCGGCACGTCCTCCTCATGCGTCCGGGTAGAGGAATAGCCGACCGCGTTGGGTTGCCTTCGGCCCCAGCGCACCGCGGTCGCGGAGCGCTGACCTACCCCCCTGCCGGGTACCCCCCTGCCGGGCGTCTGAGGGACCCGTAGCCGGCCGCTAGGTGCGACCCGCCAGAGAGCGGGGAGCTTCCGGGTCGCATTCTCGGGAAACGAGGCCGCCCGCCGGTATCGCGCACACGGCTATGTTGACTTCTGTCAGGCGATGCTCCGGTCCATCGCGGCCACGCGCCCGGCGATCCTGCCGAAGACCAGGCACCGCCCGAGCCCGTGCTGCGCGAAGCCCCCCTGCGACTCCCCGGCGCAGTAAAGGCCCGGGATGACCTCGCCGTCGTAGTCCATCACCTGCGACTTCCCGTTCGTCCGCAGTCCCGTCAGGCAGTCGTGCAGGATCGGGGTAGACCAGGCGGCGTAGAAGGGCGGCGTCTGGATCTTGTACATCGGCGCCTCCTTCCCGAAGTCCTCGTCGACGCCCGAGTCGACGAACGAGTTGTAGCGCGCGACCGTCTCCTCGAGGGTGGCCGGGGGCATCCCCCTCGTCTGGTACTCGTTGTCGATGTTCGTCGCGAGCTCGGCCAGCGTGTCCCCGCTGAAGAAGTAGCCCTCCAGATCGACCATGGGAGGATTCGGGTTCCACCCTTCGCGCTCGACCGCCTCGGCGTCGAAGATCGCCCAGATCGGCCCGCCGCCGTTCCGCCGCTTCGTGTCCCCCGTGTCCTGGAGGCAGGCCGCGAAGTACTCGTAGCCGTTGTCCATCTCGTCCCAGAACCGCCGGCCCGTCTGGTTGACGAGGATCGCGTTCTGCCAGCTGAAGATCGTGAGCCCCGAGGCCCGCGCGCGGTCGAAGAGCGGGCTGTCGGGCTGCCAGATGAGGCTCGAGTAGCCCCACTTGCATCCGATGTAGCGGGTCTTCGACATGACCGCGCCGGACTCCTTGGTCTGATTTGCGGTGGCCCAGAGTGCCGCGCCGATCTTCATCGCGGCCAGCTCCCCGTCTCCGCTCTGGCGGGTCCAGGGCTCGCCGGCGACCTGGTACTCCTCGGTCAGGCGGGGGTCGAAGGTTCTCCGGAAGTTGACGTTGCTCGAGCTCCCCCCCGTCGCGACGAGGACGCCCTTGGTCGCGCGGATGTAGACCCGCTCGCCCCTATGCTCGGCGACGATGCCGAGGACCCGTCCGGAGAAGGGCTGCTCCCGAACGATCTCCGTCATCCGGTGCTCGACAAGGACCTGGACCCCCATCCTCCGGGCGCTCGTCTCGAGCGCGCGGACGAGGCCCGATCCAACCCGCGTCGGGTGGTGGGTCACGCGCTCCTCGGCGACCGGCCACTGCACGGTCCGCCCCTGCCGCGCGACCGTGGACGCGGCCCCCGGCCCCGAGTAGTTGTCCTGGAAGACGACGCCGTGCTTGATCAGCCACTCGAAGGTCGACGCGTTCCAGTCCGCAAAGACCCGGACAAGGTCGCGGTCGCTGTAGCGGCTGTCCCGGTGGTCGAAGCGCACCCAGTCGTTGTAGACCATATCGGCGGTGTCCTCGATCCCGAACTTCCGCTGGCGGCTCGTCCCGCCCCCGAGGTGTACGTTCCCTCCGCTTACGAGCCCGTGCCCGCCGACATCGTAGTTCTCGTCGACCATGATCACAGAGGCGCCGTGCTCGAGCGCTGACACCGCGCCGGCGAGCCCGGCCGTTCCGGCCCCGATCGTGACGAAGTCAGCCTCGTGGTCCCAGGAGATGTCCTGGCGGGCGGCTGCCTTCTCCGCCCCCACGCCGACCGTGGCGGCACCGACGCCGATAACGGCTCCCTTTCTCAGGAAGTCCCTTCTCGTGACCTCTGCCTCACGCGGCTTCAAGTTGCTCACGGTGCCGTTCTCCTGGTTGGTGCGCGGCATGCCCGCCTCGGGCGTCGCGCGGGAAGCGGGCCTTCAGCGGAGTGTGTCCCCTACGGTTCCGGGAGCCGGAAGACGTAGAGCGCGTTGTGTCCGTTGCCCGCGGGGTTGATCATCTCGGTTCCGAGGAATGTGGGGATGCGCCACGGGCTCCCGCCACCCTGGCCGGCGGGGACCGCGATGTATTGCACCCCGTCGACCTCGTAGCTCACGGGGAAGCCCTCGACGGAGCGTCCGAGGCGCGTCTCCCAGAGGGGCTCGCCGGTCTCCACGTCATAGGCGCGGAAGCGGCGGTCGTAGTCGCCGACGAAGGCGAGCCCGCCGCCGGTGGTCAGAACGCTCGTGAGCAGGGGGGCGCGCTGCTCGACGCTCCACACCTCCTCCATCGTCTCCACGTCGTAGGCCGCGAGCTTGCCGAATGCATCCGTCTCCGGGCTCTCCCGCCACATGCGCCGGCCGCCGGAGCCGCCGCCTCCCGCCTCGAGCTCCACCTCGAGCGGGAGCATGTCCATGCAGCTCTGGCTCAGCGGGATCACGATCCGGCGCGTCGGCGGATGGTAGGCGGTGGCGTGCCAGTTGTGGCCGCCCGCCGTGCTCGGGCAGACCGAGAGCCATTCCCCGAACTGCATGTTCTCGATGTCCGCGCGGTAGCGGACCCGGCCCGTCTCCGGGTCGACCTCGTCGAAGATGTCCTGGTAGACGGCCTCCCGGAGCCCGAGGAAGGAGCCGTCCCTCCGGTCGAGCTTCCAGAGGATCCCGTTCTTGCCGATGCTGAGAACAGTGGGCACGCCCTCGATGTCGACGAGGACGCGCTCGTAGGCCTCGTCCAGGTCGAGCGACTCGCCGGGGACGTGGGTGAAGTACCAGGCGATCTCCCCGGTCTCGACGTCGAGTGCGAGGGTCGAGTTCGCATAGAGCGTCGAATCGGCGACGGTAAGCCCCTTGCTTACCGCCATCCACGGCTTCGACTGCGCGGTGCCGAAGTAGACGAGGCCGAGCCCGGGGTCCCAGCTCCCGGGGATCCAGACGTCCACCCCCGCGCGGAGCTCGGGCGGGAGGTCACCCCATGTGTCCCCTCCGGGCTCGCCCGGGTAGGCGATCGTATAGGTGCGCCAGAGCTCCTCGCCGGTCCGCGCATCGTGGGCCGTGATGTAGCAGCGCGTCCCGAAAGCGCGGCACCCGCGCGATCCCGAGATGATCCTGTCGCCGGCCACTGTCGGGCCCGATGTGTAGTTGAATCCCTCCGACCGGTTGCCGACCTGCGTCTCCCAGCGGGGCGCACCCGTCCTCGCGTCGAGGGCAACGAGCGCCGCATCGCGGGTGGCCACGATGATGAGATCCTCGAAGATCGCCAGGCTCCGGAGGCTCCTCGAGTCTGGTCCGCCTCCCGTCCCCTCGGGGAAGCGTCGGCGGTACTCCCAGAGGAGCGTGCCCTCGGCCGCGTCCAGCGCCTGGATGACGTTTCCGTGGTTCGGGAGATAGAGGATCCCGTCGCGGACGATCGGGGTGGACTGGCTCACCCCCGGCTCCATCCCCCAGACCCAGGCGAGCTGAAGTTCGCCAACGTTTGACGTGTTGATCTCGGAGAGCGGGGTGTATCCGTGCGCGTCCGCGGTCCGGCGCCAGTGCAGCCAGTCGGCGTCCGGGGGCGAGGTCAGGTCGGCGGCGGTGGCCGGCCGGAACCCCTCGACTGCCCGGAAGGCCTCGGTGACGCCGGTCGGGGTCTCGACGCGCTCGCCCCGGAAGGGGGGTGGCCGGTCAAAGGCGTTCGCCGAGGGGACGTTGCCGGGGCGGCCGGGCTCAGGGGGCCTGCTCGGCCCGGTCCCCGCGGCCGCCATCGATGCCATGACCTGCCCTGGGGACGCCGCCCCGAGGGGCGTGTCCGAGGCCGGGACGCCGTTCTCCTGGAGGAGGTACGCCACGACGCCGGCGTACTCCTCGTCGGTGAGGGAGCCGGGTGACGTCGGGGGCATCGTGAGCGCGACGAGCTCGATGAGTCCGCCGATGGGCTCCGGGCCCCAGAGGTTCAGGAAGTCCGGGCCCGCAAGCGCGGGGGCCTCGCCGGATCCCTGGAAGTTCGTGAGGTGGCAGCTCGCGCACGCGGTGGCGTAGACTGCCTCCCCCGCGTCGGCCTGCGCCGCCGTGTACGGGGCCTGCAGCGTCTGCGCCCCAGCTGCCGCACGGGGCGCCAGAGAGAGTGCGCAGAGTGCGAGGAGAGGAACCGGGTCGATACCGCGCCGGCCGTGAAGCTTCATCTCGCCTCCCGCTCTCCGTCTCCGTGGCGGCCCCCTGGGAGGCCCCTCCGCCGATCGGCGGAGGGGCCTTCTGTCGGGGTGTCCCGTCTAGAGCATCTCCTGGTCCGGGAGCGGATAGCAGGTGTGCGGCCCGTAGGAGTTTCCCCTCTGGTTCACGCCGGTCTCGAAGTCGTCGGTGTCGA
>JAAXGI010000021.1 GCA_012267505.1 Gemmatimonadota bacterium | reverse complement strand
CATGATCGTCGCCGGATTCGAGTTGACGAGGACGACCCTGTAGTCCTCCTCCTTGAGCGCCCGGACGGCCTGCGTACCGGAGTAGTCGAACTCGCAGGCCTGTCCGATGATGATCGGGCCGGAACCCAGGATCATTATCGATTCGAGATCGTCACGTCTGGGCACGGGTCGTCTTCCATCGCGGGTCGTCGCAGTCGGCCAGCCGTACGGGGCCCCAGCGCGCTGACCTGGACGCACGGGCAGCACCCCGAGAGGCAAGCGACGAAAGCTAGACGAATACGGACAGGCAAAGAAGGGGAGAGCCGGCGGACGGCGACAACGCTGCGCGGCCGCCCCCGGTCCGACAGAGCCGGCAACCACTGCCAAGCGACGCGGAGGGATAGCTCTTCGTTCCGGGCCCTATTCCCGCTTGGCCGACTCCCTGCGCAACGCGAGGACCAGAACGTAGGCGAATCCGCCCCAGACGATGGACACGGTCCCGATCATTGTCATCCAAGTGGCTGCGGTCATCGCTCCAGCCGAATCCGAGTGTCTCCCGGAGTGACCCTCCGGTTATGGCGGTCCACCACCTGGAGGAAGGTAAAAGAGGGGACCGGCGCGGACACGTCACGGACGGTCAGGCGGAAGGTCATGATCCCCGAGGATCCCGGATCCACGAGCAACAGCCGCATCTCCCCGGTCTCCGGGAGAATCGGGCCCGACCACGCAAGCGTCCCCCCGACGCCTTCCGCACCTATGAGTCCCTCCCCGGTCACGAGGAGGAGTGCCGCCCCGAACATCCTGCCGTCTCCAGTCAGCGACGCCGCGTACGACCCGCGGCCAGAGGACCTGAGGTCGCACGCCACGACCGTCACCGAGAGGAGCAGGCAGGCGGCGCGCGCCCGCCAGGACGGCCGGGACATCTCAGCGCGCTCCCCGGGACGGCGCGGCGCCACCGCCCTCCTCCCCGCGCGGGGACGCAGCGGCAGCATTGGCACCGGACATTCCCGGGCTCGAGAGAAGGTAAGCGCGGAAATCGCCGATGTCGTAGCCGCCGTCGGCGTTTCCCGCCGCGTCCAAGAACGCCTTCTCCGAAGCCGTCACCCCGTCTTCCGGTTCCACGAAGGAGCTGACCAGGACGTCGACGGGAATCAACGGCACGGTGACGCCGATCCGGACCAGAGCCCTCGCCTCGAGCCCGATTGCGTCGACTGCGGCTACGGTGGACTGGAACTCACCTGTCTCTGTCGCGGCACCGCGAATGATCCCCTCGTCGGACGCTAGCGCGAGCCCCTCGGGAAGACGCCCCTCCTCGAGACGCCAATCGACCGGCGAGTTTCCCTCACGGACCTCAAGAACGATCTCGGTGGGAGTTGTCGCGCGGATCTCGAAACGTGGGGGCAGGGACGCCACCCTGAAGACTAGATCGAAATTGGCCGTCAGCTCAACCGGCCCGCTGACGACCAGGGCAGCCGGGTTGGCGAGAGAGTCAACCCCAGCCCCGGCCCAGCTGCGGAAGGCGAACCCTCGCCGAGCGGCCGCGAGGACCGAGACCTCCGTACCCGGGGGAAACCAGAAGGCGTCCCCTTCGGGAATTGCCGGGCTGGGTTCCGTAGTGAAGGTTGCCGGCACGATTCCTCCGGCCGGGTCATTCGTCGCGACGAGCAGGCGAAACTCCTTCCCCCCGTAGAGCGCCACGAGCGTCGTGTCGGTGAACCCGGTGGTGAGGGTACGGACCCTGGAAGCCCCGTCCCGCCACCCCGAGAACGGCTCGCGCGTGCCGGGCCCGACCGGGATCCCGGGCGCGGCCACCACCTCATGCCGCTCGAAGGGAGCGGAACGGAAGACAATCGGCGTCTCCCGTTCCTGGCCATCGAGCTGGAAGCCGGGAAGCATCGCGGGCGCGCCGACCCGCTCCGCCTCAACTGTGACCGTCGACAGCCCTGAATGCAGTCGGAACCGAACATCCTCTCCGACAAGCTCGATCCCGGTGAGCGTTGCCCCGAAGCCCGTGCCGAGGTGAGAGCGGGCCACGGGGGGTTTCCCGGCGTGGAATTCCCGGTTGACGTCACACGGGACGGAGGGGTCGGCGTAGTCCGCCGGGGAGGGCTTGATGCACCCGGGAAAGGGATCGCCGGAGTCCCCCCTTCCAGCCGCGGTGACGGCAAGCTCGTTCCTTCCGTCCGCCTGCCTCAGCCATACACCCTGCCGTTCCGGGTCATTGTTTACGCCATTCTGCCGCCAGAACGCATCCAGGATGTCCCCGTCCACCTGCCAGACGAGCAGACCCGGCTCGGGCAGCGTCCGGTCGGAATCGATGCGCTGGCGGTTCTCGAGCAGTAGGTACTCGTTCGCGCCGTCTCTCGCCGGCAGCTTGAGAACACGGCGCGGTGACCGTTGCACTGGTCCGAGAACCACGGTTTCGTCCGTACCGGCCGCAACCTCCTCGACGGTCACCCATCCCATCACCGACTTGGTCCAAGCCCCCATGTGGCACGGACGCTCGGGTGTCGTGCCCCCGCAGCCCCACCCGCCCGTCCCCATCAGGTCCCAGTTGCCCGCCCCCGGGATGAACCTGCCGCGTCCGGTACGGTAGAGGTCCGGTAGGCCGAAACCGTGGCCGAGCTCGTGGGCGAAGGTCCCGATCTCGCTGATGCGCTCGCCGTCGCATGCCAGCAGCGGCTGCACGGTGTAGTCGTCGATGTGAATGTATCCCTCCCCGTCGGGACGGGGGGTCGAAGTCCGGAACCCGTCGGCGAGCCTCCCTGCGGTGACACGGCTGAGGCTCCACCGGTGGGACCAGATCCGGTTCGTCGCCCCGTCGCACTCCGCGCCGCCACCCGGATGGATGACGGTCAGGACGTCCACATATCCGTCCCCGGACTGGTCGAATTGGCTCCAGTCCACCCCAGTCGAGTCCACGGCCTCGAGGATAGCCTCGATGAACGCTCCGATCCCACCCGTCCGGCGCGCCACGAGTGCCGCGTCGCCGAGCGTCACCTCCTCACGCGTGAGCCCGGTCTGCTGCCAGTCGAACGTGCGCCCCGCCATATCGACGCGCCCGCCCGAGATCTCGTCATAGAATTCGGGGATCGTCTGCCCGAGTGAATTGGGGCCGTCGAAGAATTCGGACTGGATCTCCGACCGGGAGAACAGGGGCGGGTCCTCGTTGTCGGAGAAGAGGCCGAGGACGAGCGGGAAGTGGAAGGTCCCTTCCACCGGTTCCTCCCGCGGGCCCAATCCCTGGAGGGCGAGGCGGCCGGGGCGCGGTCCTCGCCCGGACGCCGCGCGCATCCCGGCGCGCATGCGCTCGAGGCGTTCAGCACCCTCAAGCGAGAAACGGAACGAACGCGGGTCTTCGCGCAGCTGCCGGAAGTACCCCGCCGGCGGACGTGTGCCGTGGATCTCGCCGCGGAGCTCGACATCCTGGCCCCGGACACCTCCCGGGACGAGGAGGAGAGAGGCGGTGGCGGCCCTCGCGAGCCGGGCGAGCGGCATGCAGCCGCCTATCTCCGGTCCTTCGCCCGCAACCCGAGTTCGGCAGCCGAGGTGCGGATCCCGTCGATCACGTTCTGGATGTGTTCGGCCCGCGCGAGCCCCAAGAGCTCCACCCCGCGCGCGACCTCCTCGCGACTCACACCTGCGGCGAAGGCCTTGTCCTTGAGCTTCTTCGCCACGGATTTCGGGCGCAGGTCGTCGATCCCGTTCGGACGCACGAGACAGCAGGCCACGACCAGGCCGGAGAGTTCGTCGCAGGCCACGAGTACGCGGTCGAGCTCGGTCTCCGGCTCGACCCCGGTGTAGTCGGAACGGTGCGCGAGGATCGCCCGCCGTACAGCCTCCGGGTAGCCTCTTCTCTCAAGCTCGGCCACCGCCGGCTCAGGATGCTCGTCCGGGTGCAACTCCCAGTCCAGATCATGCAGGAGGCCGGCAAGCCCCCAGGTATCCTCGTCCGCGCCGCGCAGACGGGCATAGTGCCGGACGGCCGCCTCCACGGCCAGCATGTGTTTCTTGAGGCCGGGACTCTCGACCCAGGTGTCTAGGAGCACGAGAGCATCTTCTCGGTTCGGCATGCGGCTCAGACTCTCGACGAGGGACAGAGGGACGCCACGCTGCACGCGTCGCAGCGTGGCGTGCGCGCGGCGCAGACCGCCCGGCCATGAAAGATCAGGAGGTGGGCGAGGAGCGTCCAGCGCCGCCGCGGATAGAGTTCGACCAACTCCCGCTCCACTCGCTCCGGGTTCGTCTCGCGCGTCAGCTTCATGCGGCGGGACAGACGCCCGACGTGCGTGTCGACCACAACCCCTTCGGCAATCCGGAATGCATTGCCCAGTACGACATTAGCCGTCTTGCGCCCTACGCCGGCGAGCGCGACGAGCTCCGTCATCGTGTCCGGGATCTCGCCGTCGTGCCGCGCTGTGACGGCACGCGCCATCGCGATCAGGTTCCTCGCCTTGTTCCGGAAAAAGCCGGTCGAATGGATCACCTCTTCCAGCTGCTCCCGGCGGGCGAGAGCGAGGGCGCGGGCATTGGGATAGCGTCGGAAGAGCTCAGGTGTCACCTGGTTCACGCGCGCATCCGTGCACTGCGCGGAGAGAATCGTCGCGACGAGGAGCTCGTAGGCGTTCGTGTGCGTGAGAGCGCACCGCGCGTCGGGATAGCTCTCGCGCAGCCGGTCATAAATCTCGGCAGCCCGCTGACGCCTCGCAGCCCGGGACTCGCGGCTCACGTCGCGGCCTCCTGCGAGTCCGGTCGCCCGGGTACGCCGGGGCCGGAAAACCGGATCCGGCGGGAGGGAAGCCCCCCCCCCTCCGGTCCCGAGTCAGCCGCGCCTGTCTCGTCCGGTGCAAGTGGGGTTGGCTCCCCAGACACGGACGCGAAGAAGATGCGGGCAGCGAGTTTCAGCATTTCGCCGAGGGTAAGGATCGAGTGGAGCCGGCCCATATCGCCGCCGGGGAGGGCCGCTGCAAAATCCTCGCCCTCCTCGCGGACCTGCGCGCGCGGCCACTCGCTGGCACCCGCCATCCCGGCGGGCGGGAGCTCTGTCAGGCTGAACCCGGGGCGGTTACGCCGGATCCCCATCACCACGAGGAGCGAGAGTGTGGGACCGGCGCACCGTGTCCAGAAGAACCCGTCGACGGGCTCCGCACCCCCCTCCCCGCCGGCCGGAGACCAGAAGAGGTGCTTCGGTAGCTGCACGTAGCCGGCCATGGCCGGAAGTTCCCCCTGCCACCGGAAGCTCTCCGGTGGAGAAGCAGCGAGGGACCGGGCCGCCTCCTCCCCGACCACGTACAGGTGCTCGCCGGCCACCCAGAAGTGGAAGGCGTGGAAGACGAAGGCCCCGAAGGGATCGCTCCACATCCCGCCTTCCGAATCTTCACAGAGCTCCTGGAGAGCGCGACCGGTCGCCTCGAGCCGGAGGAAGGCACTCGGGTCCGCCAGATCGGCGCCGGAGGCGCCCCCCTCATCCCGGATCTCCCCGAACACGCGCTCGCGGAAGGCCCGCCCGGGGGTCCCGATCTCGTACGGGCTCAGCCTCGCCCCGCGCCGGGAACCATTCATCGTCGAAGCGCCTCCGCGAAGGCCTCCGACTCGAAGAGCCGGACGGACCCGCCTCGCCAGACCCGGCGCACGCGGTCGCGGAGCGAATGGTCGCGCACGAGCACAAGGGTGAATTCCGCGTCCGCCGAGAGCCCGCCGATGATCCGGATGAAGTGAAGATCCCCAAGCTGGCCCGGGCGCGGGAGCCGCCAGCACCGGTCCTGCCACTCGAACTCGAGCGCGTCGGACCGGTCGAAATCCGACTGGCGCCAGCGCTGTTCAATATAGACCTCCGACTCGACGCGGTAGACACCCGGAGCGACGGAGAGTCCTGACTGAAAGTACCAGGGATCGAATTCGAGCCCGGCCTCCCTCAGGTGCGCTTGCTCCGCCGCGTAGTCGACGCCCTCGAGGGCATCGTCCTCGACGAGGAACTCGAGGTGATGGCGCAGCTCGTGTGTCACCGTCTCCCAGATCTCACCCTCCCAGTCGAATTCGGGATCGGAGCGGGCCACAGCCCGAAAGGAACCGTAGTAGAGCGCGAGGATCGAACGAGTCGACTCGGGGCCGCCGTAGCCGGAGGGGTACGGCTCGGTGGAGCAGGTGCCGAGCGTGAAGAAATCGTCGTGGTCAGGGTGCGTCTCTGCCTCTTGGCGCAGCACGAGGCCGTCGATCCCATCCTTGTACGCGTCGGGAACGCGGTCCCAAATCCGGTTCGCCGTCTCGGCAAACTCCTCGTAACTCATCCCACGAGGCATCCGCGCGCGGCGTGCGCTACGGAGCGGCGCCTCGGGCGTCCGACTCCGGCCTGTGCCACCGAGCGCCGAGGAAGCGGTTCATGGAGATGAGGACGATCAGAACGATCCCCCACTGCACGACAACCGTCCCGATGCTGAAGGCGCCGAGCGGGTTCAGCGTCTGCGCAATCCCGGCTCCACGAGCCTGCCAGAGCCACCACGCAATCAGCACGACCGCCTGGACGGCCACGAGTCGGATTGCCCAGTCCCACCACGCCCCAATGCGGATGTCCGAGTCCCCGGTGTTGATGTATTCCCCGCGCCACCTAGTCACCCCGTAGCGGAGGACGGCGAAGGCGAAGAAGAACCCCGAGAGCATGAGACCCACCCCCCAGACGAAGTCCTGGTTCGTAAAGATCTCCATCGACAGCGCCGAGGGCACCCCCATGAGGAGACCACCGACCCCGACCACGCCGATCGCTCGCCCACGCGGGAGCCCTGCGTCCGTGAGCACGCGGGCGGCGAGCTCGATCATCGCAATCAGCGAGCTCCACGCAGCGAAGACGAGGGCCAGGAAGAAGATCGCAAGGAAGAAGCGGCCGAACGGTATCGTATCGAAGAGCTGCGGCACCCAGATGAACGTGAGCCCTTCGTTGCCCGCCCCGACGATCTCTCCCGCGGCTTCGGGCATCACCGAGAAGACAGTGCAGAGGACCATGATCCCGGCGAGCAGCGACATGCTGTTGTTCCCGAACCCGATCACGAAGGCGTTGAGCGCCGTGTCCTCGCGCCTGCGCATGTAGATCGCGTAGCAGAGCGCGAGACCCCACCCGGCGCCAGTGTCCCAGGCGTTCTGCGTCAGAGCCTGGAGCCAGATCCCCGGCTCGGCCAGCGCGCTCCAGTCCGGCGTGAAGAGGAAGGCGAGTCCGGCCGTGGCGCCGGGCAGGGTGACCGCGCGGAGCGCGAGAACAGCGACCAGGACTACGAGGGAAGGTATGAGCAGCCGCGCCGCCGCCTCGATCCCCCTCACCCCTCTGGAAACGACGAAAACGCCGAGCGCGATGGCCGCGGCGTGCGTGACCAGCGCTCCGGGCGAAGCCGCATAGCGCTCCCAGAAGTCGCCGGGGATTGCATCGGGGACCTCGCCGAGAACCGCAGCGAGAAAGAACCGGATCGTCCAGCCCATCACGACCGAGTAGTAAAACATGATGGCCGTGGCCGTCCACGCCACCCACGCGCCCATCCAGCCGAATCGCGGGCCGACCGTCTTGACGAAGGCGCCGACCGGGCCGGTGCGCATCCCCTTCCCGAGGCCGAACTCCAGGATTAGTAGGGGGATGGACCAGAGAAAGAGGAATACGAGCCACGCAACGAGGAACGAGCCGCCGCCCTGGGTGGCGGCGATTCTCGGAAAACGCCAGATGTTTCCGGTGCCGACGGCCATGCCCATCATCGCCAGGAGCATCCCCCAGCGCGTCGCGAACACGGCCGAGCTGCTGGCTGGATCCGACGATGTCATCGTCACGCGCCGGGACGGGGAAGCCACCGGCCACGTCCTCCCCTCACCCGCGGCCCTCCAGCCGCTCCCGCATCCATGCGTGGACCCTCGAGGCGTGGACCCGCTCCTGTACGAGCGTATCCCTGTCGCGGATGGTCACGCTTCCGTCCCGGTTCGTCTCACCGTCCACCGTGATGCACCAAGGCGTTCCGGCCTCGTCTTGGCGCCGGTAGCGCCGGCCGATTGAACCGGCTTCGTCGTAGAAGACCGGAAGGGCAGCCTTCCTCAACTCACCGGCGATCGCTCTGGCCCGCTCTGGGAGCCCGTCCTTCTTGACCAGCGGAAAGACGGCGGCTTTCACCGGGGCCATCCCGGGGTCGAGGGAGAGAACGACCCGTTCCACTCCGCCGACCTCCTCTTCCCGGTAGGCATCGGCGAGGAGCATGAGGACGGTGCGGTCGACGCCGACGGCGGTCTCGACCACGTAGGGGAGGAAACGCTGGCCGCGACCCGAGTCGATGTATAGGAGCCGCTTGCCCGAGTACTCGGCGTGGCGTCTGAGGTCAAAATCCGTCCGGTTGTGGATCCCTTCGAGCTCGCTCCATCCGAAGGGGAAGCGGTATTGGATGTCGACCGCCTTCTTCGCATAGTGGGCCAACTCGTCGGGACCGTGCTCGTGGAGGCGCAGCCGGTCCGCCCGGACACCGAGCGCGCGGTGCCAAGCCAAGCGGTCGGAGAGCCAGCGCTCGAACCACTCCTCGTCCGTGCCCGGCTCGACAAAGAACTGCATCTCGGCCTGCTCGAATTCGCGCGTGCGGAAGATGAAGTGCCCGGGGGTGATCTCGTTGCGGAACGCCTTTCCGATCTGGGCGATCCCGAAGGGGATCCGCTGCCGGGAGGCCATCTGGACATTGAGGAAGTTCACATACGAGCCCTGCGCCGTCTCCGGACGCAGGTAGACGGTCGAGCCCTCGTCCTCGACCGGTCCCATGAAGGTCCGGAACATCAGGTTGAAGCGGCGCGCCTCCCCGAGCTCGCACGCCCCGTGGTCCCCGGGAGCCCGGGAGGGCTTCTTCCCGCAGCGGCCTGCGGCAAGCTGGTCCTCCCGGAAGCGGAGTTTGCAGCGCCGGCACTCGACGAGGGGATCCGTGAAGCCCTCGACATGTCCGGATGCCTCCCACACCCGGGGGTGCATCAGGACTGAAGCGTCCACACCCTCGACGTCGGCGCGACGGTGGACCATCCGGCTCCACCAGCTCTCCTTCACATTGCGTTTTAGCTCGATGCCAAGCGGCCCATAGTCCCAGACTGAACCCGTCCCGCCGTAGATCTCCGACGACTGGAAGATGAAGCCGCGCCGCTTGCCGAGCGACACGAGCTTGTCCATCACATCGCGTTGGGGCATGGCTCAATGCAGCAAGGACCGGAAGGAGTAAGCAGTCCCGGGGGACCCCGGGGCCGGATGCGGCGGGAATGATAGAAGCGCGCCACTACGGGAGCAACCGGAGTCGGACGACTGAACCCCAGGGGGTGCCGCGGGTAAGACGGGCGCCAGCCGGAAGCTCGTTTCCGGCGGTCGAGATCCAGCGCCGCCCGGTCGCCGGGACCCGCAGGCCCGGGTAGCGGACGGCCAACATACGGAGTTCCCCTATGGTGACGTTTACCGGTCGCGCCCGCGAGATGGTCCTGAATTTCATGGACCAAACCGGCGAGGAGCTCAGCGCCCTCAGGATCCGGGCCACCGGGGGCAGCCCCGTGGCGCCTTCATTCGAGCTGACGCTGGTTGGCCCGTCGGAAAGGGCAGAGACTGACGTGGAGTTCGATATCCAGGGGTTCGTGGTCGTCGCGGACCCCGCGAGCGCGGAGAAGCTCGACGGCGCGACCGTGGACTTCGTGGACCGGCTCAACGGATCCGGCTTCGAGATCATCCCCGCACAGCCGAGCCGCCTGGGGGATCCAGCCGCCCGTGCGGCCCGGGGCGAGCTCGCCGACAGAGTCACGCTCATCTTGGACGAGCAGGTCAACCCTTCCATCGCCGCGCATGGAGGACAGATCAACCTCGTCGACGTGCAGGGAACCGAGGTGTACATGGAGATGACCGGGGGCTGCCAGGGTTGCGCCATGTCGAGGATGACGCTTCGCCAGGGAGTCGAGCGGATGATCCGCGAGCACGTGCCGGAGGTCACCGCAATCCACGACGTCACCGACCACACGGCCGGCACGAACCCGTACTTCAGTCACTGAGAGGTGGCACGCGCTAGACCTCCCGCATCCCGGCCACCGGGGCCACCCCCCCTGGCGGAACCGCCTTTCCGCGCCGCACGTCATGCCCGCGGTCTACTCCGGTCCGGCGCGCTCGTCCTCTTCCTTGCGCCGTGGCTCTCGGCCCAGACGGCACCAGGGACCGAAGCACCTCTCGTCGGACCGTCGCAGGGGAGCCTCGTCGTGGCCGGCGGAGGCGAGCTGGACCGCGAGATCTGGGAGCGGTTCATTCGCCTTGCCGGCGGCCAGGCGGCAAGGATCGTGGTTATCCCGACGGCGGCCCCGGATGACGACCTCCCTGACGGGTGGCGCGGCTACCCGGCGCTCTTGGCCGCCGCCGCCCACGACCTCGTGATCCTGCACACGAGAGACCGCGACGAGGCGGAGGGCGAGAGTTTCGTCGAGCCACTCCGCCGGGCAACCGGCGTTTGGCTCCCGGGCGGGCGGCCCTGGCGCCTCGTCGACGCCTACCTTCATACGCCCGTCCACAGGGAGCTCTTTGCCCTACTCGAGAGGGGCGGAGTTGTCGGAGGCACATCCGCTGGCGCGTCGATTCTCGCCTCGGTGCTGCTCCGCGGGGACCGGACCACGAACCGGGTCGTCTTCTCCCCGGACTATCCGGAAGGTTTCGGATTCCTCGAGCGGGCCGCCGTGGACCAGCATCTTTCCGCCCGGGGGCGGGAGGCCGACCTCTGGGAGGTGCTCCGCCTCCACCCCGACCTCCTCGGCATCGGGCTGGACGAGGGTACCGCCCTTGTGGTCCAGGGGGACCGGGCAGAGGTGGTGGGCGGCGGCGAGGTACTGTTCTACGACGCAACCCACCGCGCACTCAGAACGCATCGGCTCGCGCACGGCTCGGTGTTCGATCTCGGCACCCGGACGGCGGCGGCGGTCGATCGCTGAGCCCGGCCACGCGCCAGTCGCACGGGCGATGCTCCCGGATGGCCGGATCCCGGACGGCCCGATGGCAGGCGGGTGAGCGGTGGTTCGGTGAGGCGTTCGGCCGGACCCCGCAGTACGGGCCGCGGCCGTCGACCCATCGCGCCGGCACCAGCGTGATCGGCCGACCTCGCGGCCACAACTGTTCGCATGGTCGGTAGCGGCGCCCTCACACTGTCCCGGCGATGGCCGCGGGGCACGAACTCGGCCCTCCTCTGCGGAACCGTGCTCTGGCTGTCCGTGCTGGCTCTCGCCCTTCTCGGCCCGACGCGGGAGTCCCTCACGCTGGCGCTCTTTGCATACTCGGCCGGATTCGTCGCGCTCATCCTCCTCTGGGCCAGCGACACCGGTCCGCTCGACAGTCCCCGGATCCTCCTCGGTGGCGCCCTGCTCCTCCGGCTCACGATCTTTCCGGCGCTCCCGGATCTCTCCGACGATCTCTTCCGGTACGTGTGGGACGGCTGGCTCGGCGTATCGGGCATGAACCCCTACCGCTACGTTCCGGCTGCGGGGGAGCTCGAGGCATTCCGGGACACGCCCCTCTTTGGCCAGCTCAACTCACCCGGGTTCCACTCCATCTACCTGCCGTTCTCACAGGTCGTCTTCATGGCCGGCGGCGGCGTATACCTGGCACACGGATGGCCGGCAGCCGCGTATGCGATAAAGGCGGTCTTTCTGGTTCTCGAGTTCTCGGGACTCGCCTTCCTGCTCCGGGCCGTTCAGCGGACCGGCGGACGTGTCAGGGGACTCGCGCTCTATGCGCTGAATCCCCTCGTACTCGTGACCCTGACGGCCGGTGGGCACAGCGAGAGCGCCCTCGTGTTCGGGTTCGGGCTCCTTGCCTACGGGACGGCGGCCGGCCGATACCCAATCGCCTGGGTGGGCCTCGTCCTGGCGACGGCTACGAAGGGAATCCCGATCCTGCTCGCTCCTCTCCTCCTGCGCTCCCAGTGGATCCGGGGCGATGAATGGCGGTCGATACTTGCCGGACTCGTTCCGGCTGGCCTCCTCTCCGCCGGGCTCACGGCCCCGTACTATTTCCCGGGAATCATCGACGCGCTGGGCTCGTCGGCGGATCTTTACGTCCGGTATTTCGAATTCAATGCCGGCCCCTACTTCCTATTGAAGGAGATGGGACTCTGGCTCATCGGTACGGACCTGAGCAAGCAACTGGGCCCGGCCCTCAGGGCGGTCTCGCTCGGCGGGGCGGCGCTGATCTGGCTCCGCTGGCCGATGCGCCCGTCGAGCGCGACCGCGGATTTCTTCCGGGGCAGCGTTGCGATACTCGGACTCTATCTCCTCGCAGCCACCACCCTGCATCCATGGTACCTCATCTGGGGACTCGTGCTCATTCCCCTCGCCCCCTGCTTCCGGCAGGCATGGTTGTGGGCCTCATGGGCCGCCTTCGTCACCTACTACGTGTATACCGGAGTTCCCCAGGGACCGCTGGCAACGCTCTTCTGGGGGGGCGTCACGGTCAGTGTATTGGCCGGGCACGAGAGCGCCGTCCGCGATCGCCTGCTGAGGGTGGCCGGCAGACGCAAGGCCCGCCAGGTGGCGCGCCACCTCCGCGGAGGAAGCCTCCTCGACCTGGGCGCCGGTGAGGGATACGTCGCCGCCGCACTCGCCGGCGGCCAGCTCCGCACCGTCCTCATGGACCTGGGTGCCTTCTTCCGCACCCGGCTGCCGGGGGTCGTCTACGACGGGCGCCGGATTCCCCTCGCCGACGATTCCGTCGACACCGTGCTCATTTCGCTCGCGCTGCATCACGCGGAGGATCCGGACCGGGTCATCGCAGAGGCGCTCCGTGTCGCCCGGCACCGCCTCATTGTCACCGAGTCCGTCTATGTCTGGGAGTGGGAACGGCAGGCGCTGGGAATCCTCGACCGATGGGCAAACCGTACCCGGGGGATGACGCGGGAAACCCGTTGGGGAAGCGCGTCAGGATTCCGGACCGTGCCCGAGTGGACAGCCGCGCTCGAGAGGCACGGCGGCCGGGTTCTCCGCTCGAGGCGGCTAAACATGATCGGACACCGCCACCACCTCTTCGTCGTCGAGCCCGCTCCTCGGTGTCCGGACGCCGCGGGAGCGGGATAGGACCGTTGTCGGCGGTCGCTCCGTAGGGGCATCGCGGCGGGGCGGCGGAGGGTGCAGCGGATCGAAGTACGGTGCCGGAACAGCAGACGGGCACCGCCGGGCCCATCCTACCGGTGCGCGCCCGGCCAGGCGCGGCACCCGCCGAGGCCATCCACTTCCCGCCGGCAACCGATAGGCGGTAGATTGTCCAGTCGCCCGGTCCTCCGCTTCGAGACTGAACATTGCGCGCTGGCTCCGGCCAGCCGCAGCCACGGGCTGGACCGGACCCCAACTGTGGAGACCTGACGATGAGGGAACGTCCCCACCGACACGCGTCTCGGACCGTCCCGATTCGTGCTGCGGTCATCACGGCACTGTGGCTGGGGTCCCTCCCCGCCCAAGCGCTCGCACAGGCCACGGAGGGGGCGGGCATGACTTTCTCGGCCGACGTGGCGCCGATCCTCCGGGAAAACTGCGAGGTGTGCCACAGGCCCGGAGCCATCGGGCCGATGTCGCTCACGGACTATGAGGAGGTCCGTCCCTGGGCACCGATGATCCGCGACCGGGTGAGCCGGCGGGAGATGCCGCCGTACCACTACGACACGGACCTCGGAATCCAGCGGCTCAAGGAGGACCGCCGCCTCTCCGCGGACGAGATCGACACGATCGTGTCGTGGGTGGATGCCGGCGCCCCCCGCGGGGATCCCTCCGAGCTGCCGCCGCCGGTGGAGTGGCCGAGCCCGGGCGAGTGGCGCCTCGCTTCCCGGTTCGGGCCACCCGATCTGGTTGTGCCGTCGACGCCTTACGACCTCCCCGCAGCGGGACAGGACATCTACCACCGGCCCATCGTACCGACGGGACTCACCGAGGACCGGTGCATTAGGGCCATCGAGACGAAGCCTTCCGTCCCCGGCCGGGCATTCACGCACCACGCGAACTCGAGCCTGGTGATTGAGACGGCCGGGGGCAGCCTCAGGCCCGTCGGCTTCCTCTCCGAATACGCGCTCGGCAAGCTTGGTGAGATCGTTCCGGAAGACGCGTGCCGGACACTCCCAGCGAATGCGTTCGTCTCATGGGATATCCACTACTACCCGTCGGGCACCGCGGTCCCGGGCGACCGGGTTGAGGTCGGGGTCTGGTTCCACGACGACAGCGAAGCACGGCGTGACTCTGCCTATCGCCAGAACCTGACGCTGTATTTCCTTGAGGGCGGCGACTACGACATCCCGCCTCATGGCAAGCTAACCACCCAGGGGTTCCACTCCTTCGACCACCCCGTGCGCATCGACAGCTGGCAGCCTCACGGACACCTCCGGATGACGGGCATGGCGCTTGAGATCTTCTATCCCCAGACCGGAGAGCGGGAGATGATCTCAATGGTGAGCAACTGGCACCCGGGCTGGCACCTCAGCCACATCTACGAGGACGACGTCGCTCCTCTCGTACCGGCGGGGGCGGTCCTCGTCCTCACGGCGTGGTACGACAACACTGCGGACAATCCGCACAACCCGGATCCTGACCAGTGGGTCGGAATCGGGCAGCGGACGGCCGATGAGATGTCGCACGCGTGGATGGCCGTCACCCATCTTGACGAGGAGGCCTACGAGCGGCTTGCCGCGGAGCGGGAGGCCAGGCAGCGAGAGGCGGCGCAGTGACACGGTGGGGCTTCCAGCCCTCCGTGAGCGCGCCTCCCGCTCCCGCGCGAACCCCTCCATGACCGCGGGCGCGAGGATCGCGGGGCTGACCATCGCGGCCGTGGGTCTGACGACTCCGCCGCTCCACCCCCAAGCACCGGCCGACCCCCTGACTCCACTCAGGCCATCAGGCGACCTCGTTGCTCCGTATTTCGATGGATGGTACGTGAATGTGGACGGGAGCTTCACCCTCTCGTTCGGGTTCATGAACCGGAATACCGAGGAGGTCGTGGACATCCCGCTTGGCGCCGACAACCACATCCGACCGGCACGGTTTGACGGCGCACAGCCCACGCATTTCCCGCCCGTCTCATACGGTGGATTCAGCGGCCGGCGCGAACGCGGGGCGTTCGCCGTCACCGTTCCTGCAGACCTTGCCGATCAGGATGTCGTGTGGACCCTGACGCACGCGGGGCACACGTATTCGGTGCCGGGCCGTGTGCGGTCGCCAGCCTACGAGCTGAGCCGGGAGCCTGCCGGTCTCGGTTCCCTGCCGCCGGCGATCCGGCTCCGGAGGGAGGGAGTGGTCGCCACGGGCCGGGAGGGAATCCGCGCCCCGGGGCAGTCCGTTCGGGCCCACCAGGGGCTGATCCTGACCATTGAGGTGAGAGATCGGGGCGAACAGGTCCCTGAGAGCCGGTTTCGCTCGCGCAGCCCGGTCGGGATCCACTGGGTGAAACACCAGGGACCGGGATCGGTGGAATTCGACCGGGAGCGCCAGACGGTCGACGAGGACGACTGGGGAGAAGTGCGTACGATGGTGACCTTCCGCGAGCCGGGCGAGTACGTCGTGCGAGTCCGCGCTGACAACTTCCGGTCACCGGACAGCGGATTCGATTATCAGTGCTGCTGGTCGAACGCGTACTTTCCGGTGACGGTCGATCCCTAGATTGCCGGTTTCGCCCTCCCCGAAGGGGAGGCACCCTTGACATATGGCTCACGCCCCCCAATAGTGGTAGCCTGAGCCTAAAGTCTTGGATGTTCTGCACGCACCCGTTGCCCAGGAGAGTGGAACTATGAGGATCCGCAACATCCACATGCTGGCACTAGGTCTGCTCCTTGCCGTGTCCCAGCCGGTCGGCGCGCAAGAGACCGCTGGCGCTCCGGTGTTTGCCCCGGACATCGCGGTGATTCTCCAAGAGAACTGCCAGGTGTGCCACCAGCCGGGTGCGATCGGCCCGATGTCGTTTATGAGCTACGAGGAGACGCGGCCCTGGGCGCCGATCATCAAGGAGAAGGTGGTCACCCAGGAGATGCCTCCCTACCAC